>NZ_JBTGNV010000001.1:0-416648 GCF_054332375.1 Haemophilus sp. SZY H53 | reverse complement strand
TGCCGGGTAGCTAAGTGCGGAAGAGATAAGTGCTGAAAGCATCTAAGCACGAAACTTGCCAAGAGATGAGTTCTCCCAGATTACAAATCTGTAAGGGTTGTTTAAGACTAAGACGTAGATAGGCAGGGTGTGTAAGCGGTGTGAGCCGTTGAGCTAACCTGTACTAATTGCCCGAGAGGCTTAACTATACAACGCTCAAGGGTTTTGGGTGTTGTAATGATACAAAGACGAAACTCAGAGAGTAAAGAGAAAGTATTGAAGGTTAATCAGCTTGTTTGGTTGTGAGCGCTAGAGATAGCGGAGCAGAGAGAAATAGAAAAGTTATTAAAGGAATAATCCTGGCGGCGATAGAGCGGTGGTCCCACCTGACCCCATACCGAACTCAGAAGTGAAACGCCGATGCGCCGATGGTAGTGTGGGGCTTCCCCATGTGAGAGTAGGACACCGCCAGGTACTGAATGTAGAACCCCGAGCTGAATGGCTTGGGGTTTTTGCTTATGGAGTTTTCAATATTTTAGCAAAGCGTTGATTCTATGATACAATCATCGCTCTAATTTTTATAAAACAAGAGAAAATATGACCGCACTTAATGTATTAATTTATCCAGATGATCACCTTAAGATTGTTTGTGAGTCAGTTGCAGAAGTCAATGATGACATTCGTAAAATTGTAGATGATATGTTTGATACGATGTACCAACAAGCATCATGAAAAAACAGATAAGTAAGATTTTTTCCAGTGATGGTGAATTGAGTAAGAATATCAAAGGATTTAAGCCTCGAGCAGAACAGCTCGAAATGGCTCAATCTGTAGGATATGCTATTCAAAATAAGCAACCGCTTGTTGTAGAAGCTGGAACGGGTACTGGAAAGACTTTTGCTTATTTAGCACCAGCACTTATTGCAGGAAAGAAAACGATTATTTCAACCGGCTCTAAAAATCTACAAGATCAACTCTTTTCAAGAGATCTACCTGCCATAAAAAAAGCCTTAAATTATTCTGGAAAAATTGCATTATTGAAAGGGCGATCTAATTACTTATGTTTGGAACGACTGGATCAGGTTATCGCTCAAGGTGTGCTTGGGGATAAATCTGTTTTAGCCGATTTAAGTAAAGTAAGAAAATGGAATAATGCGACGAAAACAGGTGATTTGACTGAATGTATTGAATTGGCTGAAGATAGCCCAATTTTGCCTCAATTGACGAGTACGGCAGAAAGTTGTTTAGGAACAGATTGTCCTAACTACGCTGAATGCTATGTTGCACAAGCTCGTAAAAAAGCGCTAAATGCGGATCTTGTCGTAGTAAATCATCATCTTTTCTTTGCTGATATGGCGGTAAAAGAAAGTGGCTTTGGTGAGCTTATTCCCAATGCAGAAGTCATCATCTTTGACGAAGCACATCAACTTCCCGATATTGCAAGCCAGTATTTTAGTCAATCATTAACTTCTCGCCAGCTATTTGATTTATGCAAAGATATCAATATTGTTTATCGAACAGAATTGAAAGATATGCCACAGCTTGGCACAACTGCAGATACATTGCTTAAAGTTATTCAGGATTTTCGTCTTCTTCTTGGTGAGGGAAATCAGCGAGGAAATTGGCGTGAGCTATTTAATCAAAGTGCGGTTAAAAAATCAGTTGAATTATTACAAGAAAAAATTGAGTTTCTTTCTGAAGTTATCAAGATTGCATTAGGTCGCTCTCAGACTTTGGATAGTATTTTTGAACGCACTGAAAGTATCAAGAATCAATTAACACGTCTTTGTGATACGGCCATTGTTGGTTATTGCTACTGGTACGAAAGTATGGGGCGACAATTTGGTTTGCATATTACACCACTTACTGTCGCAGATAAATTTGGCGAACAACTAAATAATAAAGAAGCAGCTTGGATTTTCACCTCAGCCACGCTTGAAGTCGGTGGCACTTTTAATCATTTCTGTCAGCGACTTGGTATTGAAGAAGCAGAACAAAAAATTCTTCACAGTCCTTTTGATTATCCTAATCAATCGCTACTTTGCGTACCACGTTATTTACCGGCAACGAATCAAAATAATACGTTACAAGCTCTTGGTGAAATGTTATTGCCTATTATTGAAGCGAATAAAGGGCGATGCTTTGTGCTTTGTACTTCCTATTTAATGATGAGAGGCTTGGCAGAGTATTTTAGAGAAAAGAGTGAGCTTTCTATCTTATTACAAGGTGAAATGCCTAAAGCAAAATTACTCGAACAATTTATTCATGAAACCCATAGTGTGCTAGTTGCTACTTCTAGCTTTTGGGAAGGCGTGGATGTCCGGGGTGAGGCACTTTCCTTAGTCATTATTGATAAATTGCCTTTTACCGCACCAGATGAACCTTTGCTAAAAGCGCGTATTGAAGATTGTCGATTGCAAGGAGGCGATCCATTTAATGATATACAGATCCCTGAAGCGGTTATTACGCTGAAACAAGGTGTAGGACGCCTAATTCGAGATGTGACTGATCGTGGTGCGGTAATTATTTGTGATAATCGTCTTGTTATGCGAAATTACGGCGAAACCTTTCTAAAAAGTTTACCTAATTCAACCCGTACACGAGATCTCAACAAAGTGGTACAATTCTTACAAAATGGGAAAATGGATTAATAATGAAAAATATCACCTTATTAGCACTTGATACTTCAACAGAAGCCTGTTCTGTTGCACTTTGGCATAAAGGCGAAAAAACACATTTAGATGAGTTAGCACAACGTACACACACAAAACGTATTCTTCCAATGGTTGATGAGTTGCTCGCTAACTCAGGTATCAATTTGAAGCAAGTAGATGCGTTAGCATTTGGACGCGGTCCTGGTAGTTTTACTGGTGTCCGTGTCGGTGCAGGGATTGCTCAAGGACTTGCATTGGGTGCTGATTTACCTGTTATTGCGGTATCAAATTTAACAGCAATGGCTCAGGCTGCATTTGAATTACATCAAGCTGAAAATGTGGTAGCTGCCATTGATGCGAGAATGAATGAAGTTTATTTTTCTCAAGTAAAACGAGAAAAAGTGTGCTCAGAATTGGGTGAGTTTTTCCAATGGAATCCTGTTATAGAAGAACAAGTTTGCCAACCTGAAAAAGTGCTTGAACAGCTTTCAGATTTAACCGCCTATCGAGTCGGAACAGGTTGGGCAGCGTATCCTCAATTTAAAGACAGTGGTTTAGGAGGGAGTGATATTATTTTACCTTCTGCACAATATATGCTTGAGCTTGCTTTAACAGATTATGCACAGAATAAAGTCATATCCGCCTTAGAAATTGAACCGGTTTATTTGCGTAATGAAGTGACTTGGAAAAAATTACCTGGACGTGAATAATTTGCAAAAAGGAGTTGAAGATGAATAAAAAAACGATCTTAGTTTTGACCGCACTTTCGACCACATTAGTGGGATGTGTTAATGCACCGAAAGGACTGGAAAAAGAGCAATTTACTTTAAAATCATTATCTTCAATTCAACAGAGTGATTATAGCTGTCAGTGCAAATCAATTCGTTTAGGCGGAAAAGTATTAACAGCACAAGCCCTGCCGAATAAAACTAAAATTGAAGTATTAAGCTATCCAGTTTACTCAACCTCTGCAAAACCCATGATTGATGAACAACCTAATGGACGTTTTATTACTTATCTTGATGGTTTTGTGGAGCCTGAAAGTTTAAAAGACCAATTTATTACAATTGGCGGCATCTTACTGAAAACAGAACAAGGCAAGGTTGATCAGGCAAGCTACACTTACCCTGTAATTCAAACCAATCACTATCGTGTCTGGAAGCTTTCTCAAAGCTATTATTATCCAGATGATATGTGGGATGATTGGGGCTTTTTTGGTCGACGACCATATTATTGGTATGGCGAGCCTGAAATTCGCTATTATCTCTACTAACTAAATGATAAAATTAAGAAAATTTTCCAAAGAATAAGGATAAAAAATGGAAACAGTTTGGTTTCAAAATTATCCAGAAGGTTCACCCACCACGCTGGATACCTCAAAATATGATTCGATTCTCGATATTTTAGATAAAGCAATTCGTGAGCATCCAGACCGTCCTGCTTATATCAATATGGGACAAGTGCTGACTTTTCGCAAATTAGAAGAGCGAAGCCGTGCATTTGCTGCATATCTACAAAATGAATTGAAATTAAAACGTGGCGATCGTGTTGCTCTCATGATGCCGAATTTATTGCAATATCCTATTGCGCTTTTCGGTATCTTACGTGCGGGCCTAGTTGTCGTAAACGTGAATCCACTTTACACCCCACGTGAATTAGAACATCAGTTACAAGACAGCGGTGCAACGGCGATTGTTGTTGTTTCAAACTTCGCTTCAACCTTGGAAAAAATCGTGTTTAACACTAAAGTAAAACATGTAATTTTGACAAGAATGGGTGATCAGCTTTCTTTTGGTAAGCGTAATTTGGTCAATTTTGTCGTGAAATACGTCAAAAAGTTAGTGCCAAAATATAAATTACCGAATGCAGTGACTTTCCGTGAAGTGTTAAGTATTGGTAAATATCGCCAATATGTTCGTCCACAAGTGGATCGTGAAAATTTAGCTTTCTTACAGTATACAGGCGGTACAACGGGTGTTGCTAAAGGCGCAATGCTGACACATGGCAATATTATTACCAATATTTTCCAAGCGAAGTGGATTGCAGAGCCATTTATTGGCGATCATGCGAAGCAACGCATTGCTGTACTGGCTTTACCGCTTTATCATGTTTTTGCCTTAACGGTAAACTGTTTACTCTTCTTAGAGCTTGGCGTTACCGCGCTCTTAATTACTAACCCACGTGATATTGATGGTTTTGTTAAAGAGCTCAAAAAATACCGTTTTGAAGCGATTACTGGGGTGAATACCTTGTTTAATGCGCTACTTAATAATGAAAATTTCAAAGAAGTAGATTTTTCACGATTAAAACTTTCTGTTGGTGGCGGTATGGCGATCCAACAATCAGTCGCAACGCGTTGGCATGGTTTAACTGGCTGTAACATCATTGAGGGTTATGGCATGACAGAATGTTCACCGCTAATTGCCGCTTGTCCGATTAATGTGGTGAAACACAATGGTACAATCGGTGTACCAGTGCCAAATACCGATATTAAAATTATCAAAGATGATGGCTCGGAAGCACAACTTGGTGAAGCTGGAGAGCTTTGGGTTAAAGGTGAACAAGTCATGCGTGGTTATTGGCAGCGTCCTGAAGCGACTGCTGAAGTGCTTCAAGATGGTTGGATGGCAACGGGTGATATCGTCATTATGGACGAGAGCTATAGCCTCCGTATTGTTGACCGCAAAAAAGATATGATCTTAGTTTCAGGCTTTAATGTTTATCCAAATGAAATCGAAGATGTGGTGATGCTAAATTATAAAGTTGGTGAAGTGGTTGCTATTGGTGTACCACATGAAGTGTCGGGAGAAACCATCAAAATTTTTGTTGTGAAGAAAGATGATAGCCTCACGCGTGATGAATTGCGCCAGCATTGCCGACAACATCTGACGGGTTATAAAGTCCCGAAAGATATTGAGTTTCGGGATGAATTGCCAAAAAGTAATGTAGGCAAAATTTTACGACGCGTACTGCGTGATGAAGAAATAGCAAAACGCTCACAACATTAATTTAATCAGGGATATGTGTTCATATCCCTGTTTAGTCTTTACCTCTATTTGAAAATAAATCCTATTACAATGATAAAAGAATGCCAAAATCAACCGCACTTTACATTAATTCAAAATAATGAAGAGCTTGCTCAGGTTTGTCAGTTAGCGCGTCAGCAAAGTGCGGTCGCTTTAGATACCGAATTTATGCGGGTATCGACCTATTATCCTAAATTAGGATTAATTCAACTTTATGATGGTGATCGAGTTTCATTGATCGATCCTTTATCTATTACTGATTTTTCACCTTTTGTAGAATTATTACGCGATCAGCAGGTGACAAAAATTTTGCATGCTTGTAATGAAGATTTATTGGTTTTCTTGCAAGAGTTTGATGCACTTCCACAACCTATGATGGATACGCAAATTATGGCACGTTTTCTAGGTTTTGCTAATTCAGCGGGCCTGGCTAAACTTGTGTTGCATTATTTGGGCGTTGAAATGGATAAAGGGGCAACACGTACAAACTGGCTAAAACGCCCACTTTCACCCGTACAGCTACAATATGCTGCAGGGGATGTATGGTATCTCTTGCCGGTCTATCAAAAAATGCAAATAGAATTAGCGCAATCTCCTTGGCTTCAAGCGGTAATTGATGATTGCCAGCTTGCGATCGCAAAAACCGGTAAATTAGATGATCGCGATCCAGACAAAGCTTATTTGGATATTCCGAATGTTTGGAAATTGAATCCGCTCGAATTAGCGCGTTTACAGCTATTGGCCAAATGGCGACAAGAAACGGCAATGGCACGAAATTTAGCCCTTTCTTATGTGGTGAAATCGGATAACCTTTGGAAAGTAGCAAAAAACAATCCTCGCAATACATCAGAAATGCTAGCGCTTGGATTATCTGAAAATGAAGTTCGTGTACGTGGCAAAAAAATGCTTCAATTATTAGCACAAAGCCGTCGAATTTCCCCTTATGATTATCCTAAACGTTTAGTGCGTATTGTGGATGATCCTCGTTATAAAAAGGCAATTCGATTGTTACAAGAAAAAGCTTATGAACTGACACCAAAAGGATTAACCCTTGATATTCTGGCAAGTAAACGAAATTTAGAAGATCTCATTAAATGGGTCTGGTTAAAAAATGAAGATATGACCAAACAGCCCGATTTACTTTTAGGATGGCGAAGAGAAATTGGCTTGAAGCTGGTTGAATACTTAAAATCTGTAGAGTAGTCACTAAAAACAATCCTAAAAATAACCGCACTTTGAATTATCAAAAGTGCGGTTATTTTCTTTAGTGTTTTACAACAAAGGCTTTAATTAAGCTTGTGTTGCTTGGATCGCGGTTAATGCGATGGTGTAGATGATATCATCCACTAATGCACCACGAGATAAGTCATTAACCGGTTTACGCATACCTTGAAGCATTGGGCCTACAGCTACCAAATCAGCAGAACGTTGAACCGCTTTATAGCCGATGTTACCAGCATTGATATCAGGGAATACAAATACGTTTGCTTGACCTGCCACTTTAGAGTTTGGCGCTTTAGAAGCAGCCACATCTTTCATTACCGCGGCATCGTATTGTAATGGACCGTCGATTAATAAATCAGGACGTTTTTCTTGTGCAATACGCGTTGCTTCTTTCACTTTCTCTACAGATTGGCCTGAACCAGAAGTACCGGTTGAGTAAGAAAGCATTGCGACTTTCGGATTTAAACCAAATGCTTTTGCCGATTCAGCAGATTGAATTGCGATTTCAGCCAGTTGTTCAGCGGTTGGCTCTGGGTTTACTGCACAGTCACCATACACTAATACTTGGTCTGGTAATAACATGAAGAACACAGACGAGATAATTGAGCTACCTGGTGCTGTTTTGATGATTTGCATCGGTGGACGAATGGTATTTGCCGTGGTGTGAACGGCACCTGAGACTAAACCATCTACTTCGCCCGCTTCTAACATCATCGTACCTAATACAACGGTGTCTTCTAATTGTGCACGCGCTTGTTCTTCCGTTAAACCTTTAGATTTACGTAATTCAACCAAACGAGCAACGTAGTTTTCGCGTACATCAGCTGGATTGATGATCGTTACATCAGCACCTAAAGTTACGCCTTGTTCTGTCGCAACTTTTTTCACGGATTCAGGATCCGCTAATAATACCGATTTTGCGATACCACGTTCAGCACAGATTGCTGCCGCTTTAACAGTACGAGGTTCATCACCTTCTGGTAATACGATGGTTTTACCTGCTTTGCGTGCTAAATCAGTTAATTTAAAACGGAATGCAGCTGGAGAAATACGAGCTTCGCGAGCAAGTGGTGCAGAGATTGCATTCGCTAATGCTTGTGCATCTAAGGTTTTAATTTTGCCTGCTTGTGCACCAAACACCCCTAAGATTTCAGCGTTGTTCACACCGCCAAATTCTGAAGCAACGGCTTCGACTAATGTGCCTTCTTCATTGTTTGCCACTAAGATAATTTGAGCATCTAAAGTTTGTGCAATCGCGAAGTTTAGGCTATTTGCAAAAGGCGCTTGAGCTGAAGGTTGAACACCTTTAACAACCACTAAATTTGCATTTAATGCTTGGAAATCAGCCACGATTTTTTCTAATAACACGTCTTTTTGGTTATTTGCGATTAATGCTTGAGCGGCTTTTACATCTTCTACTGCATTGAATACGACGGCGCCTGTTGTTTTGGCCACGTCTAATGCTGCAGCTAAATTTGCTTCTGCACTAGTTGGAATAAGAATAACTGCTTTAGTCATTTTGATATACCTTTTAATGAATGAAAAAAACCTGCTGATCTCTCAGCAGGTCTGAAGAAAATTGATTAGCCCGCTAAACGTGCTGTATCTTGTGCAATGACTAATTCTTCGTTAGTTGGAAGAACGATCGCTTTGAATGCAGAGTCATCAGCGGTAATTACGCCTGATTTGCCAAAGCGAGCAGCAAGATTACGTTCTTGGTCTAATTTGATACCAAATAATTTTAAGTGGCCTAATGCTAGTTCACGAACATGAGCTGAGTTTTCACCGATACCACCCGTAAATGCGATCGCATCTAAGTGATCATCACCTAAAACAGCCATGTATGCACCGATGTATTTTGCTAAACGGTAGCTGTAAACGTTTAATGCACGTTTTGCTTCTGGTTTAGATGCGTTGTCGTAGTTATCTTCTGCATAACGACAGTCGCTCGTTACTTCAGTTAAACCTAAAAGACCTGATTTTTTCACTAAGGTCTCTTCGATTTGCTCCATTGACATGCCTAAGTTTTTGTATAGATAGAAAACGATCGCAGGATCGATGTCACCACAACGTGTACCCATCACTAAACCTTCTAATGGAGTTAAACCCATAGAAGTATCGATACATTTACCGTTACGAACTACAGAAACAGAACCACCGTTACCCAAGTGGCAGATAATTGCGTTTACTTGATCTGCCGGTTTGCCTACGTATTCAGCCACTTCACGAGAAACGAAGTAGTGGCTGGTACCGTGCGCACCATAGCGACGTACGCCATGTTCTTTGTAAAGTGAGTATGGAAGCGCATACAAGAATGCTTCTTCAGGCATAGTTTGGTGGAATGCGGTATCAAATACGACAACGTTCTTATCTTTTAAGTGTGGGAATGTTTTGAATGCTTCACGGATACCGATTAAGTGAGCCGGGTTGTGAAGTGGTGCAAATTGTGCAGCATCTTCAATACCTTTAACTACTTCATCTGTTACGACAACAGATTGGGTGTATTTCTCACCACCGTGAACGATACGATGGCCAATAGAGGTGATAGAGTTTTTAAGCTCATCAGTCATAATGTTTGATGCGATGAAGTTAAGTGCTTCAGTGTGCGCAGCACCAGCACCTAAATCAGCACTACCTTTTTCACCGTTAAGTTTCCATTTTATACGAGCTTCAGGAAGATAAAATGCTTCGGCTAAGCCTGATAATTTTTCTTCACCTGTCGCAGGATCGAGGATTGCAAATTTTAATGAAGAACTACCACAGTTAAGGATGAGAACAAGTTTTGACATAGGAACCCTGTTTTTTATTGAAGTTAATAAAAATCCATTCACAAGAAAGGATTACAAACATGGTATAGAATACACCTTTTGGCGAATAAAATAAAATAACACAAGTGTAAAAATACAATCTTTTCTTAAAAAAGGTGAAAATTTCAACAATTTCTAGTCAGGGATGACAATTAAACTTAAACTAGAGTATTATAAGCGCGGTTATTTTCAAGGATGTTTTCATGTCATCATTTTTTTCAACCTTAAAACAAGGGCAAATTTATTTGCAAACGTGGCCATTAGAGGCGAAACTCGGCATTATTTTTCCGGAAAATCGCATTATTAAGGCTACGAAATTTGCTCAGAGATTTATGCCTTTTATGGCCGTATTTTCGGTGCTCTGGCAGCAACTTTATGCCAAAGCAGATCTTACTGCATTTTCGCTTGCTATTTTGACTGCACTTTGTGCATTAGCGATTCCATTTCAAGGTTTATATTGGTTGGGGAAACGAGCAAAATCACCCTTAGAACCTCAAAGTTCTCAGTGGTTTTATGAGATTAGCGAACGTTTGAGAAAACAACATGAAAGTTTGCCAATTGTGCAAGATAGACCGACATATCAGCACTTGGCAGAAGTATTACGAAAGGCACAGCAAAAATTGGATAAAGCATTTTGGCAAGAAATCTAGCTAATTGCTTCAAATTTAATTGACGCAAACGTTTTCCTTTTGTATTTTTTTTATGTAAAATACTGCGGTCGCAATGGCGACCCTTTTTAATTGAGAGACTATTTAATGATTGATTACATTATCATTGGCATCATCGCATTTTCGATTATCGTGAGTTTATTACGTGGATTTGTGCGAGAGGTGATGTCCCTTGCAAGCTGGGTCGTTGCATTTATTGTCGCTAGCCAATTTTATCCTTATCTCGCCACCTATCTTACTCAAATTGAATCTGACTACGTGCGTAACGGCACGGCAATCGGCATTTTATTTGTTTTAACCCTAATTGTAGGCGGCATTGTTAATTATGTGATTAGCCAATTAGTGGATAAAACAGGACTAACCGGAACAGATCGTGTTCTCGGTGCGGCATTTGGCTTAATTCGTGGGGCGTTAATCGTTGCTGCGATCTTATTCTTCTTGGATACCTTCACTAACTTTGAACAAACCGATTGGTGGAAAGAATCAAAATTAATTCCTCATTTCGGCTTCATTATTGAATGGTTCTTCCAACAACTACAAGCAAGTTCTAGTTTTTTAAACTCAACTTTTAAACAATAAGGTAGTCAATCAGTATGTGTGGAATTGTCGGTATCGTTAGCCAAAATCCGGTTAATGAATCCATTTATGCAGCATTAACGTTATTACAGCATCGAGGTCAAGATGCGGCGGGGATTGTCACAATCGATGATGAAAACCGCTTCCGTTTGCGTAAGGCTAATGGTCTTGTAAGCGATGTGTTCAGACAAGAGCATATGTTACGTTTACAAGGTCATGCAGGCCTAGGACATGTACGTTATCCAACCGCCGGCAGTTCAAGCGTATCTGAAGCTCAGCCTTTCTATGTTAACTCACCTTATGGTTTAAGCCTTGTTCACAATGGTAACTTAACCAACTCAACCGAATTAAAAGATAAATTATTTAAAGAAGCGCGTCGTCATATAAATACCAATTCGGATTCAGAACTTCTTCTCAATATTCTTGCGAATCATTTGGATAGAGTGAATAAATACCATCTCGATCCGCAAGATATTTTTAATGCAATTCGTGCGACACACAAAGATATTCGTGGTGCTTACGCATGCTTAGCCATGATTATTGGACATGGTATGGTAGCATTTCGCGATCCGTTTGGTATTCGTCCACTCGTGTTAGGTAAACGAGAAGAAAATGGTTCTGTGGAATATATGTTTGCCTCTGAAAGTGTGGCATTAGACGTCGCAGGTTTTGAATTAGTGCGTGATGTTGCGCCAGGCGAAGCGATTTATGTGACCTTTGATGGCAATCTTTATGCTGAGCAGTGTGCAGAAAGTGCGGTCTTAAATCCGTGTATTTTTGAATATGTGTATTTTGCGCGCCCAGATTCGACGATAGATGGCGTGTCTGTTTATGCGGCACGTGTTCACATGGGCGAACATTTAGGTAAAAAAATTGCAAAAGAATGGGTTGAGGAAGCTGATAGCATTGATGTTGTTATTCCAGTACCAGAAACTTCAACAGACATTGCGTTACAGATTGCGAAAATCTTAGGCAAACCTTACCGTCAAGGTTTTGTGAAAAACCGCTATGTTGGCCGTACGTTTATTATGCCTGGACAAGCACAACGTATTAGTTCGGTCCGTCGCAAGCTCAATACGATTAAAGCAGAATTTAAAGATAAAAATGTGTTATTAGTCGATGATTCTATTGTTCGTGGTACAACATCAGAGCAAATCGTATCTATGGCTCGTGCTGCGGGTGCGAAGAAAATTTACTTTGCATCAGCCGCGCCAGAAATTCGTTATCCGAATGTGTACGGCATTGATATGCCAACAAAACGAGAACTCATTGCCTATGGCCGTAATGTTGATGAAATTGCGAAATTGATTGGTGTAGATAAATTGGTTTTCCAAGATCTTGAAGCGCTGACAGAATCAGTACGCCAAGAAAACCCAACCATTCAAGGCTTTGATTGTTCAGTCTTTACTGGTGAATATATCACTGGCGATATCACACCAGAATACCTTGATAGTATCGCATCTCAACGTAATGATTCAGCAAAGAAAAAACGGGAAAAAGATGCAAGTAATCTCGAAATCCATAATGAAGGATAAAACAATCTAAAAGTATAAAGCGCCAAATTCGATGAAGAGTTTGGTGCTTTTTCTTTTTAATTTAAAACGAAGAAAAAAATGACCGCACTTGGTATATTTGAAGCGCGGTCATTTTTTAATGTGTTTTAGTCTTTATAAAAATCGTTATAAAGTGTACTTTCAAATTGTACAAGTGGAGCACGTTTCGTTTTACTTTCTAAATCGCCAGTGGAGTAACCATTAATAAATTGAACGAAAGCCACTTTTTCACCTCGCGCATTGGTCATAAAACCAGCAAGGTTATATACGCCTTTTAATGAGCCTGTTTTCGCAATGACATTTTTAACCAATGGTGGACTAATTAAGCCACCGCGTCCACTGATGGTTCCATCTACACCTGCAATTGGGAAGGTTTCCATTAAATGCAGTGTATCTTCATTTTTAGCGATGTACTCTAAAACAGAAAGCATGGTTTTCGGTGCAACCAAATTATGACGAGAAAGCCCCGAACCATCGGCTAAAATGCTGTTACCAAATTTAATACCTTGTTTTTGTAATACGGATTTCACCGCCAATGTACCTAATTGGAATGAAGCAGGGCGTTTATAGTAGTTGTAGGCTACCGCTCTAAATAAAGCATCGGCAATCTGGTTATCTGATTTTTTCATCATTTTTTTCAATAACTCAGGCAGTGGTTTAGATAAATGTTGTGCAAGTTTTTGCCTTTGCTGTGGTTTTTGAGGCTGTTTCACTTTACCTGTAAATTCAATACCAAGACGTTTTAATTGACGTTGAATAATGGCAGCGGCGTAGGCATCCGGATCTTGTACTGCAAAACTAAGCCCAAAAGGTTTTGCTTGACGTGCAATACAGCCTTTTACTTGGTAGCGATTATTGTCGTGAACAACGACGTCTAACTGGCAATAACCAGCCTCTTGCTGATCCACAATATAAACTTGTCCGAAAACTTGAATAGGAAATTGAGCAGGAACGTTAATTTTGACGGTTTCACCTACAGGTTGATTTGCATCTAACTCGGCATAAAAACAGTTATTATCGATATTTGCTGCAGCAGGAGGGGAGTTAAAGCACATGGTGAGATCGTTCCAAATCCAACCTAACCCACGATCATGGCTCGAAAATACAGAGGTATCTAAAATAAGATCACCATTAATTTTCTGAATGCCTTGGTTTTTTAAATTTGCTAATAGGCTATAAAGTTGTCCACTGGTCAGATCAGGATCGCCAGTAAATTGCACAACAAGATCGCCTTCTAAAACATTATTCTGAATCTTTCCGTTACTTAAAAGTGATGTTTCAAATTGAAAGGCATCGCCCAATACTAATTTAGCTGCTACAGCGGTAAAGATTTTTTGTGTGCTAGCAGGTAACATAAACGCTGAACCATTGTAATCTGCGATAATTTGATCGTTATTGAGGTTTTTAGCAATAATACTGGCAGATGCGCCTTCTGGTAAATAGTGGGTGATAGAGGCCACATCAACTTTAGCCATAGAAGAAAAAGAAAATCCGAATGTGACAAATGCGGCCTTAAGTGCGGTCGAAATAGAAGATTTTTTAGTCATTTTTAGTTCTGTTTTGGTTGCTATTTTTCTCAAGAAGAATAATAATAAGCCTCGAATTCAATAGAGTAAATCATTTTTTATTTTTCATTGACTGCGGCAAAGTTGTAAAACATTGTCGTGGTTTTGTTTTGACCAAATTTCAAGGAAAAAGAATGAAGCAAATTCCAATGACTGTACGTGGTGCAGATCTATTACGCGAAGAATTAGATTTCTTAAAAAATGAGCGTCGTCCTGAAATTATTAAGGCGATTGCTGAGGCTCGTGAGCATGGTGACTTAAAAGAAAATGCAGAATATCATGCAGCACGTGAGCAACAAGGTTTTTGTGAGGGACGCATTCAAGAAATTGAAGGCAAACTTGCAAATTGTCAGGTTATTGATGTCACTAAATTGCCTAATAATGGTAAAGTGATTTTTGGTGCGACAGTGGTATTAATGAATACGGATACTGATGAAGAAGTCACTTACCAAATTGTGGGTGATGATGAGGCTGATATTAAATCAGGTTTAATTTCTGTGAATTCACCGATTGCTCGAGGCTTGGTGGGTAAAGAGTTGGATGATACCGTAAATATTACCACACCAGGTGGAACGGTTGAGTTCGAAATTATTGAAGTTAATTACATCTAAAAAACATCCCCTCAAATTGAGGGGATAACAATTATTTACGAGGCAGCTGGATTTTACCTTCTTCGCTTGGTCGATAGAGCACCAAAATATGCCCGATTGTTTGAACATTAGATGATTGTGTTTCACGTACAATTGCATCAATGATTAACTGTTTAGTTTCGCGATCTGCACCAGCAATTTTGACTTTGATTAATTCGTGATGATTTAACGCATTATCGATTTCGGCCAATACACCTTCAGTTAAGCCATTACCGCCAAGCATGACGACAGGGCTAAGGTGATGAGCGAGCCCTTTTAAAAATTGTTTTTGTTTTGTTGATAAGATTGTCATAAGGGAATCCTTTAAATAAATATGAGTCATAAAAAGACCGAAAAGAGCGGTCAGAAAAAACGTGGTTTTTCAGCACTTTTTGGTAAGTCTAGTCTTGAATTTGGCAGATTGTACCCAAATATAGACGAAACTACTACAAAAAATAGTACAAAAGATAGAGATTATGGGAAAGAAAAAACGTTCGGCGAGTTCTTCTCGTTGGCTAAACGAACATTTTAAAGATCCGTTTGTTCAGAAAGCACATAAGCAAAAATTACGTTCTCGTGCTTATTTTAAGTTAGATGAAATTCAACAAACGGACAAATTATTTAAACCAGGAATGACCGTGGTGGATCTCGGTGCTGCACCAGGTGGTTGGTCACAGTATGTTGTGAGCCAAATCGGTGGAAAGGGCCGAGTGATTGCTTGTGATATTTTGGATATGAACCCAATTGTCGGCGTGGATTTCTTGCAAGGCGATTTCCGTGATGAAAATGTGCTAAATGCATTATTAGAACGTGTTGGAGAAGCTAAAGTTGATGTGGTGATGTCTGATATGGCACCGAATTTTAGTGGTATGCCATCAGTTGATATTCCACGCGCAATGTATTTGGTAGAACTGGCTTTGGATATGTGTAAGCAAGTTTTAGCAAAAAAAGGCAGTTTTGTAGTCAAAGTATTTCAAGGAGAAGGTTTTGACGAGTATCTGCGCGAAATTCGTTCACTCTTTAGTGTCGTAAAAGTGCGTAAGCCGGAGGCCTCTCGTGGGCGTTCTCGCGAAGTTTATATTGTAGCAAGTGGTTATAAAGGCGAATAGATAATTGCTTTGATAGCTTTTCATTATGTCGGGGATGAGATAGTATCTCGTTTAATTTTAATTAACTTAAGAAAGGCAGGTTAAACCTTGAACGATATGGTCAAAAATCTAGTTCTATGGGTTGTGGTAGCAATTGTTATGATGACGGCTTACCAAAGTTTTAATTCTAATGGTGTGAGTGACTCAGCAGATTACACAACCTTTGTGTATGACGTGAGTAACAGTCAAGTGAAAGAAGCGCGTTTTGATGCGAATGAAATTACTGTGACTAAAAATGACGGATCTAAATATATGACCGTCATGCCACCATTGGAAGATAAAAAACTCTTAGATGACTTATTAAATAAAAAAGTCAAAATTGAAGGTACGCCTTTTGAAAAACGTAGTTTACTATCACAAATTTTGATTTCGTGGTTTCCGATGCTATTCCTTGTTGGGGTATGGATTTTCTTCATGCGCCAAATGCAAGGTGGTGGCGGCAAAGCCATGAGCTTTGGTAAAAGCCGAGCTAAAATGCTGAACCAAGACCAAATCAAAGTCACTTTTGCAGATGTTGCAGGTTGTGATGAAGCAAAAGAAGAAGTGGGTGAAGTGGTCGATTTCTTGCGTGAACCGAAAAAATTCCAAAACCTTGGCGGTAAAATTCCAAAAGGTATATTGATGGTTGGCCCTCCTGGTACAGGTAAAACTTTATTAGCTAAGGCTATTGCGGGTGAAGCAAAAGTACCTTTCTTTACGATTTCAGGTTCTGACTTTGTGGAGATGTTTGTGGGGGTTGGTGCTTCTCGTGTACGTGATATGTTCGAGCAAGCAAAGAAAAATGCACCCTGCTTAATCTTTATTGATGAAATCGATGCGGTAGGTCGCCAACGTGGTGCTGGTTTAGGTGGTGGACACGATGAGCGTGAACAAACCCTTAACCAGATGTTAGTTGAAATGGATGGTTTCGGTGGTAACGAAGGCGTAATCGTTATTGCCGCAACGAACCGTCCAGATGTACTTGACCCAGCATTAACTCGTCCAGGCCGTTTTGACCGTCAAGTTGTTGTGGGTTTACCGGATGTGAAAGGTCGTGAGCAAATTTTAAAAGTACACATGCGTAAAGTGCCTGTTGCTGATGATGTAGATGCGATGACACTTGCTCGTGGTACACCAGGTTATTCAGGTGCGGATTTAGCGAACTTGGTTAATGAAGCGGCATTATTTGCTGCGCGTAGCAATAAACGTACTGTATCGATGCTTGAGTTTGAAAAAGCAAAAGATAAGATCAATATGGGACCTGAACGCCGTACCATGATCATGACGGATAAACAAAAAGAATCGACAGCGTACCATGAAGCAGGTCATGCCATTGTGGGTTACTTAGTACCTGAGCATGATCCTGTACATAAAGTCACGATTATTCCTCGTGGCCGCGCATTAGGTGTGACTTTCTTCTTGCCTGAAGGTGATCAAATTAGTATCAGCCAAAAACAATTAGAAAGTAAACTTTCAACACTTTATGCAGGACGTTTAGCAGAAGATTTGATTTACGGTGAAGAAAATATTTCGACTGGTGCATCTAACGATATTAAAGTGGCAACCAATATTGCACGTAATATGGTGACCCAATGGGGCTTCTCAGATAAACTCGGTCCGATTCTTTATACCGAAGATGAAGGCGAAGTATTCTTAGGTCGCTCAATGGCGAAAGCAAAACATATGTCAGATGAAACGGCGCATGCGATTGATGAAGAAGTTCGTGCGATTGTAAATCGTAACTATGCGAGAGCAAGACAGATTCTGATCGACAATATGGATATTCTTCACGCCATGAAAGATGCGTTAGTGAAATATGAAACCATTGAAGAAGAACAAATTAAACAGCTAATGAATCGTGAACCTGTTACACCACCATCTGGTTGGGAAGATAACAAAGATACGAGCCCGAAAGCTAAGCCGCAAGAAGACGCAACTGAAAGTGCGGTTAATCATTCAGAAGATTCTGAAGAGTAAGAATAAAGCCTTCCTAATTAGGAAGGCTTTTTTTATTTATAATGTCATTCTATTAATCACTATATTCCGTTATAATCTAGCCTTTAAAATTTGATTTAAAAATTGACCGCACTTTATGAAACTTTACGCTAATAACAAATGTCTAGATTTATCATTCCCTCAAATTATGGGAATTTTGAATTTCACGCCCGATTCATTTTCAGATAGCGGACAGTTTTTTAGTCTAGACAAAGCATTATTTCAAGTTGAAAAAATGCTCAAAGAAGGTGCAACAATTATTGATATTGGCGGGGAATCAACTCGATCAATGGCAGAAGAAGTGCCTGAAACTGAAGAGTTGCAACGAGTGATACCTCTTGTTGAAGCCGTGCAAAAACGTTTTGATTGTTGGATTTCAGTGGATACCTCTAAAGCAATTGTGATGCAAGAAGCAGCTAAGGTCGGCATGGATTTAATCAATGATATTCGTGCTCTACGTGAACCTGGCGCACTCGAAATAGCAGGACAGTTGAATTTACCGACTTGTATCATGCATATGCAAGGACAGCCGCGCACAATGCAGACTAATCCGCATTATGATGATGTAGTCCAAGATGTTTATCAATTTTTAAACGATAGAACTCAAGCTTGTTTAGCAGCGGGAATAGCCAAAGAAAATATTATTTGGGATATGGGCTTTGGTTTTGGTAAGACTGTACAGCATAATTATAAGCTTTTACAGCAGTTAGCTCACTTTTGTGAAAGTGGATATCCTGTTTTAGCAGGGCTTTCACGTAAATCGATGATTGGTGCTGTATTAGATAAGCCCGTGACTGAACGCGTTGTAGGAAGTGTAGCCGGGGCATTAATTGCTGCACAAAATGGTGCGACTATTTTACGTGTGCATGATGTGGCTGCAACAGCTGATGCCTTAAAAGTATGGCAAGCTACACAAGAAGCGTAAGCAACTAACAGATTTTATATGTTGTGGAATAAATGATTTTTGTAACATCATTATTCAAATTTAATTAAGGAATAAATATGGCAAATCGTAAATATTTTGGTACTGATGGTGTCCGTGGAAAAGTGGGTACATATCCAATCACACCTGATTTCGCATTGAAATTAGGTTGGGCAGCAGGTAAGGTTTTAGCTTCCCAAGGTTCTCGTACGGTATTAATCGGGAAAGATACTCGTATTTCAGGTTATATGCTGGAATCTGCACTTGAGGCAGGTTTGGCTGCAGCGGGTTTAACTGCCGCATTTACTGGTCCTATGCCGACACCAGCCGTGGCGTATTTAACCCGTACTTTCCGTTTAGAAGCGGGTATTGTCATTTCGGCATCTCATAACCCTTACTATGATAACGGGATTAAATTCTTCTCTTCACAAGGCACAAAATTACCAGATGATATTGAAGAAGCAATTGAAGCCATGCTTGATCAGCCAATGGATTGCGTGGAGTCAGCTGATTTAGGTAAAGCAAGCCGTATCAGTGATGCCGCAGGACGTTATATTGAATTTTGTAAAAGTACTTTCCCTGCTCACCTTGGTTTAGATGGTTATAAAATCGTGGTGGATTGCGCAAATGGTGCAACCTATCACATTGCACCAAATGTATTACGTGAGTTGGGTGCGGAAGTGATTGAAATTGGTACAGATCCAAATGGAATCAATATCAATGAAAAATGCGGTGCAACCGACGTAAAAGCATTACAGGAAAAAGTGCTTGAAACCAAAGCGGATGTCGGTCTTGCTTACGATGGTGATGGTGACCGTATTATGATGGTAGATCACTTAGGTAATAAAGTGGATGGCGACCAAATCCTTTTCATTATTGCTCGCGAAGCACTACGTTCAGGCCAATTAAAAGGTGGAGTAGTAGGCACATTAATGAGTAATATGAGCCTAGAAATTGCCTTAAAAATGTTAGGTGTGCCTTTCGTACGCGCTAACGTTGGTGACCGTTATGTATTAGAAAAAATGGTAGAGCATGGCTGGACATTAGGTGGAGAAAACTCAGGCCATATCATTATTGCTGATAAAAATACGACAGGTGATGGTATTATTGCGTCTCTAGCAGTCTTAAGTGCAATGGTTCAACATCGTTTATCATTAAACGAGCTTGCAAGTGCGGTGAAATTATTCCCTCAAGTACTTATTAATGTTCGTTTTACTGGTGGTGATAACCCACTAGAAAGTGAAGCGGTAAAAGCAGTAGCTACAGATGTGGAAAAACGTTTAGAAGGCAAAGGTCGAATTTTACTGCGTAAGTCAGGTACAGAGCCACTTATTCGCGTAATGGTGGAATGTGAAGACGGCACACTTGCAAAACAATGTGCAGAAGAAATTGCAGAAGCAGTTAAAGCAAATTAATAAAGTGGGGGCTTGCCCCCATTTTTGATCTATAAAATTTATCTTTTATTATTTTTAGGAAAGTAAAGACATGAAAATTTTTATTATGCGTCATGGGGAAGCTGAAGTTATTGCTGCATCAGATGAGGCTCGGCATTTAACCGAGTATGGACGCAAACAATCAATATCACAAGGTCAATGGCTTAAAACACATCTAAATTCAACCGCACTTTCAGTTCAGAAAGTGATTGTCAGTCCTTATGTTCGTACTCAAGAAACCTTTGAGCTCGTCAATTCAGCGTTAGACAATATTCTTAATGATGTTGAAACTTGGAGTGGGATCACACCTTACGGGAATGCGACGCTAGTAGCAGATTATTTATCTGTTTTACAGGAACAAGGTGTTAAAAGTATTTTGCTTGTTTCTCATTTACCTTTAGTGGGCAGTATTGTTTCGGAGCTTTATGGCAAGCGAAATCCAATCAGTTTTTACCCTTCAACGATTGTTCAAATTGACTGGAATGGTGAAAAAGGTATTATTGAAGCCTGCAATTCTTATAAAGAACATGGTTAAAAGTGATTAAAGAGAGCAGGGTAAATACGTTTTATTTGATTCGCTTTTTAATAAATGCAAAAAATTCAATTACTAGAGATGTGTTTTTGGGGTGTATTCTTTTTTCTTTTTTGATAGACTGGAGGGGAGCTATATTTGAATAGCTTTATATTAACCACTATAATCATGCTAGGAGAGTAGTTATGAATAATAAAATTGAAGATACGGTAACTGAAGTAAAAGAGACGACAGTTAATGCTGCGACACAAGTTAAAGATGTATTAGTTGCAGCAGCTAACTATGTAAAAGATACTGTGACAAATAACGCATCAGAAGCAAAAGAAGCAGTGGAAGATAAAGCTGCTGAAGTGAAAGATGCGGCTGAAGATAAAGCATCAGAAGTAAAAAAAGCAGCTTCAGAGGCAAAGGATGAAGCGACAGATAAAGTAGCAGAGCTAAAAGATGCAGCTGAAGACAAAGTATCAGAAGCAAAAGAGGACGTTTCTGAAGCAAAAGATACAGTGCTAGACAAGGTCGCTAAATTAAAAGATGCATTTGCAGATAAAGTTGCAGAAGTAAAGAATGCGGTTTTTGAAGCAAAAGATGGCGCAGCTGATAAAGCAACAGAGCTAAAAGATGAAGCTAAAGACAAAGCATCAGAAGCAAAAGAAGCAGTGGAAGATAAAGCTGCTGAAGTGAAAGATGTGGCTGAAGATAAAGCAACTGAAGTGAAAGATGTGGCTGAAGATAGAGCATCAGAAGTAAAAAAAGCAGTCTCAGAGGCAAAAGATGAAGCGACAGATAAAGTAGCAGAGCTAAAAGATGCAGCTGAAGACAAAGTATCAGAAGCAAAAGAGGACGTTTCTGAAGCAAAAGATACAGTGCTAGACAAGGTCGCTAAATTAAAAGATGCATTTGCAGATAAAGTTGCAGAAGTAAAGAATGCGGTTTTTGAAGCAAAAGATGGCGCAGCTGATAAAGCAGCAGCGCTAAAAGATGAAGCTGAAGATAAAGTATTAGAAGCAAAAGAAGCAGTGGAAGATAAAGCTGCTGAAGTGAAAGATGCGGCTGAAGATAAAGCATCAGAAGTAAAAAAAGCAGCTTCAGAGGCAAAGGATGAAGCGACAGATAAAGTAGCAGAGCTAAAAGATGCAGCTGAAGACAAAGTATCAGAAGCAAAAGAGGACGTTTCTGAAGCAAAAGATACAGTGCTAGACAAGGTCGCTAAATTAAAAGATGCATTTGCAGATAAAGTTGCAGAAGTAAAGAATGCGGTTTTTGAAGCAAAAGATGGCGCGGCTGATAAAGCAACAGAGCTAAAAGATGAAGCTAAAGACAAAGTATCAGAAGTAAAAGAAGCTGTAGAAGATAAAGCTGCTAAAGTAAAAGATTAGGTTTCATAGGCAAAAAATATGGTGTCTACTAAAGTTTACGCTGTAAAAGATGTAATAGTAAGCACGGTAGTACAAGTTAAGATTCTGTCATTGTCGTAGCTAAGCATGTTAAACATGTTGCCGAAAAATGACTGAAGTAAAAGATGCCATATGCTCTAAAGCAGAGGAAGTAAAAACTAGATTCTGAAACAAAAGATCAATCTGCAGACGTAAACAAAGTAACTGAAAAGTAAAAACAATGATTAAGGATTATTCAAATTAACTGAGCCTGTCTGTTTAAAAAAAACACAAAAAAGTAATTTTTTATCTTTACAAAAAATAAAATTTTTATAATGAACTTGTGTATAAGTTTTTTAAATTCATAGAGTTATAGTTATTTTTATAAAAAACTATATCTTTAGAAATGTAAATTTTTTTTGAAGATATTCTATTTTGAGTTTTTTTGTGTAGACTAATCAGCGCAAAGCATGTAGCTTTGGATTAATCCTTAACCATGAAATGGAGAATAACAATGAAAAAATCAGTATTAGCCGCATTAGTATTAGGTTCATCTTTAGCCGTAACAGGCTGTTTCGATAAAGAAGAAGCACAACAAAAAGTTGAAGCGACAAAAGATGCGGCAACACAAGCTAAAGATGCAGTAGTAGATAAAGCCGTTGAAGTAAAAAATGGGGTTGCTGATAAAGCTGTTGAAGTAAAAGATGCGGTTGCTGATAAAGCAGCTGAAGCAAAAGATGCGATGTCTTCTAAAATGGAAGCGGCAAAAGATTCAGCTTCTAAAATGAAAGATGCAGCAGCAGATAAAATGGCTGAAGCAAAAGATGCGATGTCTTCTAAAATGGAAGCGGCAAAAGATTCAGCTTCTAAAATGAAAGATGCGGCAGCAGATAAAACGGCTGAAGCAAAGGATGCAATGTCTGCTAAAATGGAAGCAGCAAAAGATTCAGCTTCTGAAACAAAAGATGCAGTAGCTGATAAAGCTGTAAAAGTAAAAGATGCAGCGGCAAATAAAGCAGTAGAAGCAAAAGATGCAGCAGCAGATAAAGCAGCTGAAACGAAAGATGCTGTGACTAAATAATTAAACTTTTGTAAAATGAAAACCTATCAGAGATTATCTGGTAGGTTTTTTCTTTTGGAGCAATAAAATGTTATGTGCAATTTATAAAAGTTTACGTAAGCCAGGCTGCTATCTCTATATTTCGAAACGAGATGATTTTTCAGCTGTACCAGACGTATTGATGCAAAGTTTTGGTAAGCCTCAGTTTCTTATGCTATTTAATTTGAAAGGAAGCAAGCTGCTTGTTCATGCTGATAAAAGCGAGGTAATGGAAAAAATCACTCAGCAAGGATTTTATCTTCAAATGCCAAAACAGAATGATGGTTTATTTTATAGTTTGAGTGAGATCAAATAAAATTGTTATTTTTTAGTAAAATTATTAAAGTTTGTGCTATCTCAATATTTTTTATTTAAAATGCCTTTAAAATTCAATCCGATTTAAAAAGGAGAGTGAAAATGAGTAGTTTTTTTGTGGTTGGCACAGATACAAATGTAGGAAAAACTACAGCTTGTCGTGCCATTATTCAAGCATTACAAGCAAAAGGTGTGAGAATTGTAGGTTATAAGCCGATTGCTTGTGGCTGTGAGGAAAATATATATCTGACTGAAAATCAGTCTGATGAGAGTCAAACAGATTATGATGCTGAAAATAATTCAGATGTGTTAGCTTTGATGGATGCAACAAATGAACCAGTATCTTATCAAGAGGTGAATAGTTATACTTTTTTACATTCTTTACCTATGTTAACACAAGATAAATCACGTATTAAATTAAGCAAGATAGATCAGGCGTTAACAAAATTAATCAAAAAATATCAATCTGTTGTAGTTGAAGGTTCATTTGGCTTACTCACACCAATGGCTGAAAATAAAAGTTTTGCAGATTGGATTGTTACACATAAAATGCCAGTTGTATTAGTTGTTGGAATTAAAGAAGGATGTATAAACCACGCATTACTTACAGCAAGAGTGATTAAACAGCTTGGCGTCCCTTTATTAGGTTGGGTTGCTAATCGTATTAATCCAGGCTTAGGTCATTATAAAGAAATTATAGGTGTCCTAGAATCACAAATTGATGCACCGTTGCTTGGAAAAATTCCTTATATTCACAAACCAGAAATTCAGGAGTTAGGGCATTATTTAACGGATATTGATCATTTAATGTACATGCAAACAGAATTAGTTAAATAGCAGTTTTAAATGTGGAGTGAGGTTAAAATTTTTTAAATTTTAACCTCATTGTTTTTATTCTTCATTTTCTGAATATTCTTTTTTCAGAATATCATTTTCTGCCAAACTAGATAAACGAGCAATGGCATTACGATAAGAAATTTCAAGGCTTTCTCGACTGGTTGCAATAACACCTTGATCCACTAAGAATCCATCATTTACGTCATACACCCAACCGTGTAGCGAAAGCTTTTGTCCTCGTTCCCAAGCACTTTTTACGATAGAAGTACGACCTAGGTTATAAACTTGTTCTGCTACATTTAATTTGGTGAGCATGTCTGCACGTTTTTCTGCAGAAAGGTTACCCAATAGGTGCCCATGCTTGAACCAAATATCACGAATATGGAGCAACCAGTTATTGATCAATCCAAGATCTTTATCTTGCATAGCCGCTTTAATACCACCACAATTTGTGTGGCCGCAAATAATAATATGTTCAATTTTGAGTACATCAACGGCATATTGCACAACTGAAAGGCAGTTAAAATCGGTATGAATAACTTGATTGGCTACATTACGATGAACAAATAATTCGCCGGGTTCAAGATTTGTTAATTTTTCGGCTGGAACGCGGCTATCAGAGCAACCAATCCAGAGATAGTGAGGGGTTTGGTGGTCTGCAAGTTCTTTAAAATAAGTGGAATTTTCTTCCTTCATTCTTTGCGCCCAACTGTAATTGTTGGCAAAGAGTTGTTTAATTTTGTCCATTTTTACTTTCCTTAATTCGATGTACTGAAAGATTGTTTTAAGTACAATAAATGAAATAGGGGATAAATTATCGCCTAAAATAATGACCGCACTTTAAATAAAGTGCGGTCAATTTAATCAATATTTTTAGAAATTTGCATTTCTTGGTGCACGAGGGAATGGAATCACATCGCGAATATTTTGTACGCCTGTTACATAAACAATTAAGCGTTCAAAACCAAGACCAAAGCCTGAATGTGGTACGGTACCATATTTACGAAGATCACGATACCACCAGTAATCTTCAGGATTTAAGCCCATTTCTTCCATACGTTTATCTAATACGTCTAAACGTTCTTCACGTTGAGAACCACCGATGATTTCACCAATTCCTGGGGCGAGAACATCCATTGCCGCAACGGTTTTACCATCGTCATTTAAACGCATGTAGAAGGCTTTGATATCTTTCGGATAGTTTTTCACGACAACCGGTGATTTGAAATATTCTTCTGCTAAGAAACGTTCATGTTCAGAAGACAAATCAATTCCCCAAGATACAGGGAACTCGAATTTTTTACCTGATTTTAATAATACATCGATCGCATCAGTATAGTCGATTTGAGCAAAATCAGAGTTTACAAAGTTTTCTAAACGAGTAATAACATCTTTATCTACATGTTTTTCAAAGAATTTTAAGTCATCTTTGCGCTCAGCAAGCACTGCGCGGAACACATATTTCAACATGTCTTCTGCTAATTTAGCATTGTCAGCAAGTGTTGCAAACGCAACTTCAGGTTCAACCATCCAGAATTCTGCAAGGTGACGAGTTGTATTTGAATTTTCAGCACGGAATGTTGGGCCAAAAGTATAGATTTTGCTTAATGCACAAGCATAAGTCTCGCCATTTAATTGGCCTGAAACCGTTAAAAATGATTCTTTTCCGAAGAAGTCTTGGCTGAAATCAACTTTACCATCTTCGCCACGAGGAAGGTTTTCTAAATCAAGTGTTGAAACACGGAACATTTCACCCGCACCTTCAGTATCTGATGCAGTAATTAATGGGGTAGCGACCCAATAGAAACCTTGTTCATGGAAGAAGCGATGAATAGCTTGAGCTAAGCAGTGACGAACACGTGCGACGGCACCGATAATATTGGTACGAGGACGTAAGTGAGCCACTTCACGTAAGTATTCAATTGAGTGGCGTTTTGCTGCCATTGGATAAGTGTCAGGATCTTCTACAAACCCTGTCACTTCTACTTTTTCAGCTTGAAGTTCAACACTTTGACCTTCAGCAGGTGACTCAACAATAGTACCGGTTACGATCACAGAGCAACCCGTTGTTAAGCGTAAGACTTCGCTCTCATAATTTTCAATATCATTATTAACAATCGCTTGAATAGAATCAAAGCAAGAGCCATCATAAACTGCAAGGAAAGAAAGACCCGCTTTAGAATCACGACGGGTACGGACCCATCCGCGTACAGTAACTTTTTCGCCTATAGCGATTTTACCTTGTAACACATCAACAATAGATGCAACTTTAGACATATAAACCTCTGTAATTCATTATAAATTAGGCAATAAAACTGTGGTAGTTTACCTTAAATCGCAAAATTTTCCATAAAAAGTTAGTGTAAATCAGGCTTGCACAGTAAAATAATTCCTTCACTTTATTTAGGAGAAAAACTATGTGGTCTGATATTTTGACCGGCTATGGCATTTTTATTTTAGAGATTTTAACGATTTTACTTGTAATCGCCGCTATCGTGGCAATGATTATTTCTGCAAAGCAACGTAATCTGGCACATCATGGTGAATTAGTTGTGACAGATCTTTCTGAAGAATTTAAGGAAACAGTTAAGCATTTACGTGATTTCCAACTTTCAGAAGAAGAGCTAAAACAAGCCGAGAAAACAGAGAAGAAAACCAAAAAACAAGAAGCAAAGGCTTTAAAAGCAAAATTAAAAAATGGTGAGAAAGCAGCACCTAAACCTTGCGTTTACGTGCTCGATTTTAAGGGGGATATTTCTGCATCAGAAACAACCGCACTTCGTGAGGAAATTTCGGCAATTATTAATGTGGCAAAAACCGATGATGAAGTCTTACTACGTTTAGAAAGCCCAGGCGGTGTTGTTCATGGTTATGGCTTGGCTGCCTCACAGTTAGCCCGCTTAAAACAAAAAGGCATTAAATTAACGGTTGCTGTAGATAAGGTTGCAGCAAGTGGTGGATACATGATGGCTTGTGTGGCAGATAAAATTGTTTCTGCGCCTTTTGCGATTATCGGTTCTATTGGTGTGGTTGCGCAAATCCCTAATATTCATCGTTTATTAAAAAAACATGATGTCGATGTTGATGTGATGACAGCCGGAGAATTTAAACGCACCGTCACGGTGTTAGGTGAAAATACTGAAAAAGGGAAACAGAAATTCCAAGCAGAACTTGAAGAAACCCATCAATTATTTAAACAATTTGTGGTCCAAAATAGACCGCACTTAGATGTAGATAAAGTCGCAACAGGTGCGCATTGGTTTGGTCAGCAAGCTTTAGAGCTTCTGCTAGTCGATGAGTTAGCAACCAGTGATGATATTATTCTTGAAAAGATGAAAGATAAGTCAGTGATCTCAGTGAAATACAAAGTGAAAAAGCCACTGTTACAAAAAATAGGTAAACAAGCAGAAGAGAGTATTGAGGGAATTATCCACCGAAATTTAACAAAAAATGGGCAAGATTTTATTCAATGAGAAAAATTTTTACTTATTTGACAACTCTTTACACAACTTTACAAAAAAAGTTTCATAAAAAATCATTTTTTAATGTTTTTTTATTTACAAATTAAAGAATTATGACTACTATCACGCAACGGAACTTTTTATAGTTTTATTTGTAAACTTTATAAAGTTTAGTTGTGTGGGTTCTTCTTGCAAGGATTGCACCTTAACAGAAAAAAGGTAAAGAAATGAAATTATCTCGTATTTTATTATCTGCAGTTGCAGTAGCAACAGTTGTTGCTTGTGGTAACTTAAGCAAAGTTACAGAAGCTGGTACACCAGAATATAAAGAAGTTGATGGTCAACAAGTACCACAATTGGTATGGCCAAAAATTGATAAGTCAACTTTTAATCATGACGGTAGTCAATTTGGTTCATGGCCAAATTGGGACAACGTTCGTATGATCGAACGTGGTATGAACAAAGACCAATTATATAACCTAATCGGTCGACCACACTTCTCTGAAGGATTATTTGGTGTTGAAGAATGGGATTATGTATTCAACTATCGTGAGAATGGTGTTCATAAAATTTGTCAATACAAAGTATTATTTGACAAAAACCACAATGCTCAAAGTTTCTTCTGGTATCCAAACGGTTGTAACGGAAACTCAGCATTTACTTTAAGTGGTGACTTCTTATTCGACTTCGATAAAGATACTTTAACTCCACGTGGTAAACAAGTTGTTGATAGCGTAGCATCTCAATTAAAATCTACTGGTGCTAAAGATGTTAAAGTTGCGGGTTACACAGACCGTTTAGGTTCTGATGCTTATAACTTAAATCTTTCACAACGTCGTGCTGATCGTGTTAAAGCACGTTTAATTGAAGATGGTGTGAATACTCAAATTACCGCTGTTGGTTACGGTAAAAAACCTCAAGTAAAAGCTTGTGATGGTATTCCACATGGTCAAGCATTAAAAGATTGTTTACGCCCTAATCGTCGCGTTGAGATCACTACTTCTGGTTCTGTATTAAAATTACAAGAAGGTGGTCAAGTTAACGGTGGAACTCAAGGTCCAGCACCTCTTTATCAAAAATAATAGATAGAGAAGATAGAAAGAGCGTAATGAAAATTACGCTCTTTTTTTATCTGATGTTTAAGAAATTATTCAAGTAGAAGTTCTTCAATCAATTTAGTGGTTAAGTTGATATAACTCCCATTAAAACGATGGCTAAAATTTAGTAAATAATAGAGCTGGTAAAGGTGTTTTCTTTCTTCAAAGCCGTCTTTATCAAGAGGTAAAGTGCGGTCATAAATTTCATAGAATTCAGCTGAGAACGGTTGGAAAAGCTCACTAAATGCCAAATCACATTCTCTATCCCCCCAGTAGCAAGCAGGATCATAAGTAAAGGTTTGATTACCTACTATAGCCGTATTTTCAACCCATAAATTACCATGTAACAAAGAGGGTTTCGGATTATGTTTTGCGAGCTTTTGTTTTACTTTTTCAGTTATTAAATCAAGATCGCCAAAATCCAATCCTTTATCTTTGCAAAGTTGTAATTGCCATCCAATACGTTGTTCTGCAAAGAATTTCGCCCAGCTCCCATTCCATTTGTTAGGTTGATACTCAGGACCAAGCCAAGTATCAAAATCTAAACCATAGTTTTTAGTACCAGATATTTGATGAAGTTTTGCTAACTCTTCGCCAAAATGTGCTGTCGCATCAGTTTGTTTAGTAATAGGAAGTGATTCTAGCAGTAAGAAACTATGATTTTGAGAACAGCCTACGCCATACACTTGTGGAAGTCTGATTGTATTCGTCTTGCCTAGTAGATTTAATTGGTCAGCCTCAGCACGAAACATTGAACGATAAGACCGTTCATTTACTTTAACAAAGACTGGTTGGATTCCATCCGTAATAAGCCAAGTTTCATTTACCTCCCCTCCAGGTGTTTTGTTTTTTTCTTTGATGTTATAGTAAGCACCAAATTGATCAGCTAAGACTTGAGAAATTGATTTCCACATATTACACCTCCTAGACATGGTCGATTGTCTAGTATTCTAACTAAAGTATTAAAAATTACTGTGATAGATCTCAAAAAATAGTAAAAAATTTTGTTATTTTTTCATTCGAAATGTCAATTCCTCAATAAATACGTGATTTTTTAATAAGTTAGTATTATCATTAAGCGTATTTTTAGTTAGAAAAGATAATCAGGGGAAACCATGCAACATCTGAAAGATCTTGTTGAGAAAGCAAAATCAGCGATTGAACAAATCGAAAATAAAAGTTTGGCCACATTAGATGAAATTCGTGTGGAATATTTTGGTAAAAAAGGTCATTTTACCCAACTTATGCAGGAATTGCGTAATGTTGCAGCAGAAGAGCGTCCAGCAATGGGGGCTAAAATCAATGAGGCAAAACAAACAGCATTAGATTTTTTAAATGCTAAAAAAGCAGAGTGGGAACAAGCTGAACTCAATGCGAAATTGGAAAAAGAGCGTATTGATGTGAGTCTTCCAGGTCGTAAAACAGAAACGGGTGGGTTACACCCAGTGACCATTACCATTAATCGCGTAACAAAATTCTTTTCAGAGCTAGGTTTTTCTGTGGAAACCGGTCCCGAAATTGAAAGTGATTATTACAATTTCGATGCATTGAATATCCCTAAACATCACCCAGCTCGTGCTGATCATGATACTTTCTGGTTTAATCCCGAATTATTACTGCGTACACAAACCTCTGGTGTGCAAATTCGCACCATGGAAAAAATGCAGCCGCCTATTCGTATTATGGCGCCAGGTCGTGTATATCGTAACGACTATGATCAAACACACACACCGATGTTCCATCAAATTGAATTGCTTTATGTAGATAAAAAAGCAAACTTCACCGAATTAAAAGGCTTATTACACGATTTCTTACGTGCATTTTTTGAAGAAGATTTACAAGTTCGTTTCCGTCCTTCCTATTTCCCATTTACTGAACCTTCTGCAGAAGTCGATGTAATGGGTAAAAACGGTAAATGGTTAGAAGTATTAGGTTGTGGTATGGTGCATCCTAATGTGTTACGTAACGTAGGTATTGATCCAAATGAATATTCTGGCTTTGCAGTAGGCATGGGGGTTGAGCGTTTAACTATGTTACGCTACAACGTCACAGATTTACGTTCATTCTTTGAAAACGACTTACGTTTTTTAAAACAATTTAAGTAGTTAACCGTAAGGTTAAATTGACGATAATGATTAATTTAGAACGTAGCACGTTCATCAATAAAGGATACAGAGATAATGAAATTTAGCGAAAATTGGGTGAGAGAATGGGTTAATCCATCAATTTCAACAGAGCAGTTATGTGATCAAATCACAATGCTTGGTTTAGAAGTTGATGGTGTTGAAAAAGTAGCTGGCGACTTTACAGGTGTTGTTGTGGGTGAAGTTGTTGAATGTGCGCAACACCCAGATGCAGACAAATTACGAGTCACTAAAGTAAATGTTGGTGGCGACCGTTTATTAGATATCGTTTGTGGTGCACCAAATTGCCGTCAAGGTTTAAAAGTAGCATGTGCAACTGAAGGCGCTGTATTACCCAGTGATTTTAAAATTAAGAAAACTAAATTACGTGGTCAACCTTCAGAAGGGATGCTTTGCTCATTCTCTGAATTAGGCATTGATGTAGATGCAGAGGGCATCATTGAATTACCATTAGATGCACCAGTAGGGACAAATCTACGTGAATATTTAGATTTAGATGATAAAGCCATTGAAATTAGCTTAACGCCAAACCGTGCAGATTGTTTAAGTATTGCTGGTGTTGCACGTGAAGTTGGTGTGGTTAATAAACAAGTTGTTAATCAACCGCACTTTGATGCTGTGCCAGCAACGATTTCAGATAAAGTTCAAATTGAATTAAACGCGTCAGAAGCATGTCCACGTTATTTATTGCGCGTGGTAAAAAATGTGAATGTTAAATCGCAGTCACCAATTTGGTTACAAGAAAAATTACGTCGTTGTGGTATTCGTTCTATCGATCCGATTGTGGATATTACCAACTATGTTTTACTTGAATTAGGTCAACCAATGCATGCTTTTGATGCATCAAAAGTAGCTCAACCTGTTCAAGTGCGTTTAGCCAATAGCGGTGAAGAACTTGTTTTATTAGATGGCACAACGGCAAAATTACAACCGAATACTTTAGTGATTGCAGACCAAACTGGTCCATTAGCAATGGCAGGTATCTTTGGTGGTCAAGCTAGTGGTGTTGATGCTGAAACAACAAAAGATGTGATTTTAGAAGCGGCATTCTTCGCACCATTAGCGATTGCGGGACGTGCAAGACAATATGGTTTACACACAGATTCCTCACACCGCTTTGAACGTGGTGTTGATTTTACGCTACAACGTCACGCAATGGAACGTGCAACAGCATTGTTACTTGACATCTGCGGTGGTGAAGCAGGCGAAATTTGTGAAGTCGTGAGCGAGCAATATTTACCAAAAATCAATGAAGTCATTTTACGTCGTGAAAAATTAGATAGCTTATTAGGTCATCATATCGAAACTGAAACCGTGACCGAGATTTTTAAGCGTTTAGGCTTTGCCGTGAAATATACGAATGATGTTTGGACCGTGACTTCTGCAAGCTGGCGTTTTGATATTGAAATCGAAGAAGATCTCATTGAAGAAGTAGCCCGTATTTATGGCTATAATAGCATTCCAAATAATGCACCATTAGCGCATCTTCGTATGCGTGAGCATAAAGAAGCTGATTTAGAGTTAAGTCGAATTAAGACCGCACTTGTGGATGCAGATTATCAAGAAGCGATTACTTATAGCTTCGTTGATCCCAAAATACAGACTTTACTTCATCCAGAAATTGATGCACTTGTATTGCCAAATCCAATTTCAGTTGAAATGTCAGCAATGCGTGTTTCATTATTAAGTGGATTACTCGGTGCAGTACTATACAACCAAAATCGTCAGCAAAACCGTGTACGTTTATTTGAAACAGGATTACGCTTTGTTCCGGATGCCAATGCAGAATTTGGTGTGCGCCAAGAATTTGTTCTTGCAGGTGTGATTACAGGTACGGCTAAATCTGAATCTTGGACGGGTAAGGCCGAAAATGTTGATTTCTTTGATCTTAAAGGTGATTTAGAAAGCATTCTTTCTCTCACTGAAGTGGGGAATCGTGTTAAGTTTGTGGCAAAAGCATATAGTGCATTGCATCCAGGACAATCTGCTTCAATTGAATTAGATGGAAAAGAAATTGGTTTTATTGGAACTATTCATCCACTTATTGCTCAAAAATTAGGATTAAATGGTAAAGCGGTTGTTTTTGAAATTTTATGGGATGCCATTGCAAATCGTCGTGTGGTTCAAGCTAAAGAGATTTCAAAATTCCCGGCAAACCGTCGTGACTTAGCTTTAGTTGTTGGCGATAATGTACCAGCAGGCGATATTATCGAAGCATGTAAGCAAGCTGGCGGAGAAAAATTAACACAAGTCAATTTATTCGACGTATATCAAGGCATTGGCGTTGCTAGCGGACATAAGAGCTTAGCAATCAGTTTAACTATTCAAGATAATGAAAAAACGCTTGAAGATGATGAGATTAATGCGGTAATCTCTGCTGTATTAAACGAAGTTAAACAACGCTTTAATGCGGAGCTTAGAGACTAAACAGGAGACTAACATGGCAACGATTACAAAAATTGATATTACTGAATACTTATTAGATAAGTATCAATTACAAAAAGCTGAAGCTAAAGCATTAGTGGAAGACTTTTTTGAGGAAATTCGTTTATCGTTAGAATCTGGTGGAGAAGTAAAATTATCCGGTTTTGGTAATTTTGAACTTCGTAATAAAGCATCCCGTCCAGGGCGTAATCCAAAAACAGGTGAAAGTATTCCTGTTTCTGCGCGCCGTGTAGTGGCATTCAAGCCAGGACAAAAATTACGAGCTCGTGTAGAAAATACCAAGCCAAAACAATAGTAAGAAAAGTGCGGTCGTTTTTGACCGCACTTTTGTCAGGATTGAACATGAATAAGATTAAATGTGCTTTTTTAGTCGCAGGAAGTTTTTTACTTTTTGCTTGTTCAAGTGGTGTTCGTGAAGATTATGCAATGAACTATAAAGGTCAGATTGGGGATCCGATTATGGCCATTACCATGTTAAGTGAACAACAATATGAATGGGCGGGTACACCATATGTTTTAGGCGGGCAATCTCGTGGTGGTATTGATTGTTCTGGTTTTGTGCAAAAGACCTTTATTGACCGTTTTAACATTCGCCTGCCTCGTACAACAAAAGATCAAGCGGGTTATGGAAAACTTGTTCGTAAAGAAGATATCCAAACTGGCGATTTAATTTTCTTTAAGACAGGGCGCGGACCAAATGGCTATCATGTTGGGATTTATGTAAAAGAAGATAAATTTTTACATGCTTCAACCAAAGGTGGTGTGATTTATTCTTCGATGAATAGCCCTTATTGGAAGAAAGCCTTTTGGCAAATTAGGCGAGTATAGTGATAAATAGACAATTGAGGTCAGACTAAATACGAAATAGGCTCTATGGATGAGCGATAGATCCGATTGCAGTCAACCATCTTAATATTCTCTGATGGTAAGTGCCTCGTTCAAAATTGTGTGACAAAAATGGCAAAATTTAACTGAAATTAAAAGGACTAAGTGCGATATGACATTATCACTAGCCCTTAACTTTAGTGGTGTCTTCAGGAGGTCAGAAAAAATGACCTCACTTAGTTTATATAAAAAATTATGATTAAAGCCCAGCTTTCAAACTGGCTTCAATAAAGCGATCAAGATCGCCATCCAATACAGCTTGAGTATTCCGATTTTCAACGCCTGTGCGGAGGTCCTTAATACGCGCATCATCTAACACATAAGAACGAATTTGGCTGCCCCAACCGATATCAGATTTATTATCTTCCATCGCTTGTTTATCCGCATTTTTCTTTTGTAACTCAAGCTCATACAATTTCGCTTTTAACTGCTTCATAGCTTGATCTTTATTTTTGTGTTGAGAACGATCGTTTTGACATTGTACAACAATCCCACTTGGCATGTGAGTAATACGCACCGCACTTTCAGTTTTATTGACGTGCTGACCACCCGCACCTGATGCACGATAAACATCAATACGTAAATCTGCTGGATTAATTTCAATATCAATGTCGTCATCAATTTCAGGATAAACGAAAGCGGCTGCGAACGATGTATGACGTCGATTATTAGAGTCGAATGGACTTTTACGCACTAAACGATGAATACCGGTTTCCGTACGTAACCAACCGAAAGCGTATTCACCACTGACACGAATCGTCGCTGATTTTAAGCCCGCCACATCGCCATCAGAGACTTCCATTAACTCTGTTTTAAAGCCTTTGCTTTCAGCCCAACGAAGGTACATACGAAGTAACATTTCCGTCCAGTCTTGCGCTTCTGTACCACCAGAACCTGCTTGTAAATCGACATAACAATCACACGCATCGTGCTCACCGCTAAACATGCGTCGGAATTCGAGTTTTGCGAGTTGTTGTTCAAGCTCATCTAATTCAGCAACGGCTTCATTGAAGGTCTCTTCATCTTCCGCTTCAATGGCTAATTCAAGCAGCCCTTCAACATCCTCTAAACCTTGTTCTAAATTCTTGATGGTATCAACTACTTGTTCAAGTGAAACGCGTTCTTTTCCAAGCGCTTGGGCTTTTTCAGGTTCGTTCCACACATCGGGTTGTTCTAATTCGGCGTTAACTTCTTCTAAACGCTCAACTTTTGCGTCGAAGTCAAAGATACCCCCGAAGCACAGAAGTGCGTTCGGAAAGGTCGGCGATTTTGTTTTTGATTGGATTAATTTCAAACATAATAAATAAACCTCTATAAGCGGCAGAAGTATAAGTCATTTTCAGTTTTTTGGGTAGTTTGGCTTGCACAAATTATCGATCCATTTATAATTCTAATCTTCGTTGTTTAGATATATTTAGGAATAAAAATGAAGAAATTATTAACCGCACTTTTAATCTCTGCTTCAGCTACTGCTATGGCGAGTGATGCTGAGATTAAATCGAAGTTACAGGCATTAGGTGCGAAAAATATTGAGGTGAAAGATTCACCAGTAAAAGGCCTTAAAACAGCCGTGACTGATCAGGGCATTTTATACGTGAGCGAAAATGGTCAATATGTTTTGCAAGGCAAAATGTATGAATTAACAAATAAAGGCCCGGTTGATGTAGCGGGTAAGTTTTTAGCGGATAAAGTGAATGCATTAAAAAGCGAAATGATCATTTATCCTGCAAAAAATGAAAAATATGTTGTGACTGTATTCATGGATATCACTTGTCATTATTGCCATATTCTTCATCAACAACTGAAAGAATATAATGATTTAGGTATTACTGTTCGTTATCTTGCATTCCCACGTGCTGGAATGAATGAAACCGCTCGCCAAATGGAAGCAATTTGGACATCGAAAGATCCTGTATTTGCATTGAACGAAGCAGAAGAAGGTAACTTACCGAAAGAATTAAAAACACCTAACATTGTGAAAAGACACTATGATTTAGGTGTACAACTCGGTGTGCAAGGTACACCAAGTATTGTGACTTCAACAGGTGAATTGATTGGGGGATATTTAAAACCCAAAGATTTATTAGCTGCCTTGAAGGAATCAGCACAATAATTTTTAGTAGTGAGGGCGTATTGTATACGCCCTTTAAATATTAAATATTTATATCATCAAAGTGCATATTGTAATTTCTTTGGATGATAATTTTAAATAACAAAATACCGTGAAAAAACTCATCAAACGTCGTGAAATTCCTGCCGGAAATTCTGTTTCAGATAATGCATTACTCGATCGTCTCTATCGTTCTCGCCATATTAAAAATAGCCAAGAATTAGACCGCACTTTGCAATCAATGCTGAATCCCAATCAATTACACGGTATTCAACACGCCGTAGATTTATTGGTTGATGCTTATCAACAGCAACAAAAGATTGTTATCGTCGGTGATTTTGATGCAGATGGGGCAACCAGTACGGCGCTTTCAGTATTAGCTTTGCGTATGCTGGGCTTTACTGATGTGGAATATCTGGTGCCAAATCGTTTTGAGCAAGGCTATGGGTTGAGTGTACCTGTTGCTGAGATGGCAATGGAAAAAGGCGTGCAGTTATTGATGACGGTGGATAACGGGGTATCGTCTTTTGAGGGTGTGGCGTATTTAAAAGAGCAGGGTGTGAAAGTATTGATTACCGATCATCACTTGCCACCAGAAATACTGCCGAATGCTGATGCCATTGTTAATCCAAATTTGCAACAATGTGATTTCCCTTCAAAATGTTTAGCCGGCGTAGGCGTAGCATTCTATTTAATGCTCGCTTTACGAGCCAAATTTCGCAAGTTGGGCATTTTTACGGCTGAAACACAGCCTAATTTTACTGAATTACTCGATTTAGTCGCGCTCGGCACAATTGCGGATGTCGTTCCCCTTGATCAAAATAATCGTATTTTAGCTCATCAAGGTTTGATGCGAATTCGTGCGAAACGTTGTCGCCCTGGAATAATAGCATTAACAGAAGTGGCTAATCGAGAAGTTGAAAAACTTTGTTCAGCTGATTTGGGCTTTGCGATTGCACCCCGTTTAAATGCTGCGGGCCGATTAGATAATATGTCTGTCGGTGTGGAGTTATTACTGGCAGAAAGCATGCAAGAGGCAAGAGCCCAAGCCTTAGATTTAGACAGTTTAAATCAAGCTCGAAAAGAAATTGAGCAATGCATGAAGTTGGAAGCCTTAGAAATTTGCCGAAATCTCACCGCTCTTTCGGATGAATTCCCAATGGGAATCGCCTTATTCCAGCCAGATTGGCATCAAGGTGTATTAGGTATTGTGGCTTCTCGAATCAAAGATCAATATCATCGACCCGTTATTGCTTTTGCTCAAGATCAAGAGGGCATTTTAAAAGGTTCTGCACGTTCAATTGAGGGCCTGCATATGCGCGATGTATTAGAGCGTATTCATTCCCAACATCCTGATATGATTTTAAAATTTGGCGGCCATGCTATGGCGGCAGGATTAAGCATTAAAGAAAGCTTTTTCCCTGAGTTTCAAAAGATTTTTAATCAAACGGTGCAAGATTGGTTAAATGAAGATCAATTACAAGGTGTGATTTGGACGGATGGCGAACTTCAAGCAAATGAATTTAATATTCAAACAGCAGAAGTGATAAAATCTGGCGGACCTTGGGGGCAAGCATTCCCTGAACCGGTGTTTGATGGAGAATTTAAAATTTTTGAGCAACGAGCTATCGGGCAAAATCAAAATCATTTAAAAATGCTTGTTGAGCCTAAAAATGGTGGTCCATTACTAGATGCCATTGCGTTTAATATCGATACTCGGTATTATCCCGATTTGTCGATTAAGCAGGCAAAATTTGCATATAAGTTAGAAATTAATGAGTTTCGAGGAAATCGAAACCTCCAATTATTAGTCGATTATATTGAACCAATTGGTTAAGTTATGAAAAAAGTTTGGCAGAATATATCAAAAGGATCCTTTGCAATGATATTGCTAAGCGTGATGGATATCGCATTTAGTGAAGTTAATGCAAAGAGTTTTTCTGTCCAAAATTCACCGCATTTACCATCAGCAAATATCATACAGTTTGAAGATGGGCGTGATTATTTTTCATATCAAGAACCAATTGTACAAGCTAAAAGAAACGATCGTAAAATCCCCATTCAATTTTTCTTTGACTATGACTGCCGAGTTTGCTCTTCAGCTCAAGATATCTTACAGCTTTATAGTCAAATTCGCCCAAATAAGCTCATTTTCAAGGAATATCCTGTTGCAACGAATGAGGATAAATTTTCAGCAATAATATTTTATACATTGCAGCGCTTAAATGCGAGCGAGTTGTCTGATGCGTTATTATTTGAAACCTCAGAAAAAGCTCGTTATACCGAGTTATCGTCATTAGATAAAATGAGTGAATGGGCTGCTTTGCAAGGAATTAATCAGTCTGAATTTGAGGAGGTAGCATCTTCTATTGGAGTGAAAGAGGATGTGAATAATGCTATTGATTTAACTGAAGAATATGGTGTTTTTACTTTTCCTTATGTGGTTGTAGATGGAAAATATGTGCTTACAGCAAGCACACTATATAATGATGATTACAGTGTAGCGGTATTAGATTTTTTAGTGAATAAAATAGAACAAGAAAGGAAACAATAATGAAAATCGGGATTGTTGGTGCAATGGCACAAGAAGTGGAGATTTTATCTCAGTTAATGATAGATAAAAGAGAAACAAAAGTGGCAAGTGCGGTCATTTTTGAAGGCAAAATTAATGGCAAAGAGATCGCGTTATTACAATCAGGAATTGGTAAAGTTGCAGCCGCTATTGGTACTACCGCTTTATTACAATTGACAAAACCGGATGTGGTTTTAAATACGGGCTCAGCAGGCGGTGTTGCAAAAGGTTTAAAAGTAGGAGATATCGTTATTTCGGATGAAACACGCTATCACGATGCAGATGTGACGGCATTTGGCTATGAAAAAGGTCAATTACCCGCCAATCCAGCGGCTTTTCTTTCAGATAAAGAATTAGCCGATTTAGCTGATGAAATTGCACAGTCACAAGGACAAAATGTAAAACGCGGTTTAATTTGTTCTGGTGATAGTTTTATTAATAGCGAAGAAAAAATTGCTCAAATTAAAGTGAATTTTCCCAATGTGACTGCAGTAGAAATGGAAGCAACCGCGGTTGCGCAAGTTTGTCATGCCTTTAACGTACCTTTTGTGGTCGTTCGGGCAATTTCGGATGCAGGTGATGGCGAAGCGAGTATGTCTTTTGAAGAGTTCTTACCGTTAGCTGCAAAACAGTCTTCGGCATTAGTATTAGGGATGATAGACAGACTGTAGTAATAATCTTTTAATAAGATAATAAATTCTAAAATTGAATCATAAACATTATTTAAAAAGGCATAGTCAATTAACTATGCCTTTTTATATAAACCCATTAGAATTTATAGTTTAAACTAAAAATATAAGTTCTTCCTCGTGCAAAATTGTAAAGCACAGATTTATCTTTTATTCCGTTATCGCAAGTATCATTTTTGCTACAAATGGAATCATTTAAGCTTGAATAATAGCGTTGAGATGCCGCATCGTTGCCAGAATCTAAAGGATCAACATAACGTTTATCTAGTAGGTTTTGTACTTCAGCTTTGATAATCAAATCTTTGATAGGTTCGTAACTTATATGCAAATCTAAAATAATTGGTTGTTTATTAATTTCTTCTGTTTTCTTAATTGCATAATAAGTTCTTTCATGACTAGTATTTAATTCAAATTCAGAGCCGTTAATATATTCTTCTTGAATGGTTGCTCGTTTGCTTTTCCCATAGTAACGAGCTGCGATACCAACAGTTAATTTTTGATCAAACCAGCGAGAGCCAAGTTCTAATCTTCCATAATCTTTAGGTAACATTGAGATACGAGATAGACCATAACCTTGTTTTAGAATGTCATCTTTTGATGCGTTGTTAGGACGTGGACTTGCATCTGCATAATTGGTTGGTTGATTTGTTCGTTGGTATGCATAAGACAGATTTGCAAAGAAACGTCCCATGTCATAGTTAATTTCTAACTCGACGCCGCTCTTTTTCACAATAGGCTTATAATTTTGATGAGCAATGGTAAATCTAAATCCATTATCAGCAGCCCAGTCAGGAACAACGCCATCTCTCCACCATACACCATATACATTATGAATATAATTTTTGATGAAACTACGATATCCCACTAGTTTTAAACCTAGAACATCTTCTTCTGTAAAAACAGCTTTTTTATAGGTGTTAAACCCTAGTTGATAAGTTTCTGCTCGCTCAGGTTTTAATGCCGTATTTACGCCAACATCAGATACTTGAGAGAAGAACATTTCTTGAATATTTGGCATTCTATGTGTGCGCGAATAGGTGAAAAACGGCATAAAATAATCATTGATATCCGCGCTAAGCGTTGCTGAGTGGTTTATCGCTGTTTTATGTCCTGATTTATGCAAAATCGGTTCATTAATTTGTGTTGGTGTATTTTCATAACCTACATACTCACCGTTAAATGCATAATGCGTAAAATTGACACTATAGTCTAAATGGTAAATTCCTTTAGAAAGTGCGGTATCAAAATAAACAGTTTTAAATTGTTGTTTACCAGAAGGTTGCAAGATCACTGAACGTTGTGGTAATCCGCTTTTGCTTCCTTGGAAGCGACCTAAATAACTATAGTTTCCTTGGGAGTGTGATTCATTGTTATAAAACAAACTTAATTCTTCTGGAAAACGGTTTTTACTATACTCATTAATAAAGTAGTTAAAGCCCAATGTGGTTTTTAAATCGATTTCTTTTGGCAATAAAAAAGTATAGCTATTGTTAATATCAATAATATTTGCCACATTCTTCGTAATTAATTTATCTTCTACTTGCCAACCAGAAAAGAATGCACCTTTAGGATAAATGGTTTTACCCAAGTTGTGTGCTACCATCAAATTGAGATCAAGATAGCGATTATTATTAAAATTATAATTTAATTGATAATTACGATTTTCAATTTTTCGAGAACCAATTTTATTATCGAGAGTACGAATTTGTGCACCTAAATTATGGCGATCATCACCATATTCAAATTTTAATAAATGGCTACGAGAACGAGATTGCAAACTGCCAGGCTCAATAGGGGCAACACTGTATTGATCCTTATTACGTTCAAATGAGTTATTTGTTGAATCCACATCATTTTGTAATTCGGGGATATCTTTGGGAGGCACACCATTTTCTAATTCTCTCAGAATTTTTTTTCTAGTTTCATTTTTATAAGTATTAAGTTGATAGCTAGATGTATTGTAACGAGGTTCGTTAGGCGTATCTTCTTCACTAATATAATCATAATTTTCTTCTTTTCTTTCTACTCGAGTAATACATCCTGGTGTTCTTGTTTCAGTCACTCCAGTCAATTCATCTGTAGTTGTAATTGGATCTGTATTTCCGTTAAATGTTGGGGTTGGCGCATTGCAAGACCAATGATTTTTGTTTAAATCGGGAGTCCATTGTCCTGTAGAATTTAAAGTATAACCGGCATTATGGAAATAAGCTTCTTTTTCTTTGGCAAGAATATCTTGCCCAAGTGTAGCTAATCGTTCTCCTCCACCGATACGATAATCTTGTGAGACTTCACGTTGACTATAGCCATATGCCACACCGACATACCCTCCATTATCAAGCCATTTTCTGCCTGCAGCTGTGGTCATAAAATTCGACTTAGTTTCATTGCTACCAGCCATACCTTTAACAACTAAACCAAAAGGTCTATCATCCGTGATAATATCGTTAACCCCCAATGTTCTAAAATTAGCACTACCAGACAATGTGTTTATACCGCTGGAACCTGAGAAATTGCTTTTATTGATATCGACACCAGCAATGAAATTAGGATCTATCGCGGCACCAAATTGAGAGTTACCGCCTGATTGACCTGAATCCATTGAGGTAGAATAAAAAGTTTGCGTTACGCCATCAACCATAGTATTGACTCGACCTAACCCATTTTCGCCACGAATATTCACAGAAACTACGCCAGAGCCTTTATCTTGTTGAGTAAAAGCACCTGGGATACTTCGAATAACTTGATCGATAGTTTGGGTTTCTTTAAAAATATGCTCTCGGGTGCTTTTTGCTTTCGCTTCCGTAAAAGGTTTTTTATCATTAGCCACATTTTTTTCGACCACATTTATTTGATCGAGTATTTCTTCTGTTTGAGCTTCAGCAATATTAATATTCACTGCATTTATTAGGCAAAATGTAACTAAGTTTAATTTTATTTCTTTCTTCATTTGTTATCTCCTTATTTTTTGAGAAAGATTCTCATTATCCTCTTTGGTGTGAGAGAATTCAAGGGATGAGATCATGAAATTTATATAAGAATTAAAGAATAATTTTCATGTTATATATGATGAAATTTTTAATTCTTCTTTTTTTGTTGAAAACATAATAACGATTATTGAGGTTTTTCTTTTTATCGGTGGCGTTTGCCTTGACATTATAGGAGAGGATTAAGAGCTGATATTTTTTCTTTAAATTTTATATGAATTATCAATGTTTATTTAGAATTGTGATAGGTGATTATTTTTAACATTTGGCAAAAGAATCTTTAGTGAAATAAATTATTTGTGTCTATAATATATCGGTTTTTGAAAAGTAAAAGGATAGAGATGATGGGGATAATTATCACCGTTGATGGTCCAAGCGGAGCAGGGAAAGGAACACTTTGTTACGCCTTGGCTGAAAAGTTGGGTTTTACCTTGTTGGATAGTGGTGCCATTTATCGCGTGACGGCATTGGCTGCGTTGAAACGTCATGCTGACTTAACCGATGAAGAAAGATTAGCGGAGTTAGCTCGTCATTTAGATATTCAGTTCATTCCAAAGAATGGCGAAGTCAATGTGCTTCTTGGTGGGATGAATGTAAGCCATTTAATCCGTACGCAAGAAGTGGCGGAAGCTGCTTCAAAAGTGGCGGTTTTCCCCAAAGTGCGGTCAGCTTTACTGCAACTTCAGCAGGATTTTGGTAAAAATGACGGTCTGATTGCGGATGGGCGAGATATGGGAACGGTGGTTTTCCCAAATGCACAAGTGAAACTATTTTTAGACGCGAGTGCGGAGGAACGTGCAAAAAGACGCTATAAACAGTTGCAAAATAAGGGAATTAATGGTAACTTTGCACAGATTTTAGCCGAGATACAAGAGCGCGATTTTCGCGATAGAAATCGTGAGGTTGCGCCATTGAAACCGGCCTATGATGCTTTATTGTTAGATAGTACAACATTGAGTATTGATGAAGTCATTGTTCAAGCGTTAGCTTATATTCAACAAAAAGCGTCAATTTCGATTTAACTGTTTATTCAAGGAAGAATAGACATTTACCTCAACCCCGCATTTTATGGATCTTAATGTGGATGTTATTAACTTAAATTAAGAAGATTATTTATATGTCAGAATCTTTTGCTCAACTCTTTGAAGAATCATTAAAAGGCCTTGAAACCCGTCAAGGTTCAATCGTTAGCGGTACTGTTGTTGCTATTCAAAAAGGCTTTGTACTTGTTGATGCAGGCTTAAAATCTGAATCTGCAATTCCTGTTGCTGAATTCCAAAACGCTCAAGGTGAACTTGAAGTTAAAGTTGGCGACACAGTAAACGTAGCTTTAGATGCAGTTGAAGATGGTTACGGCGAAACTAAACTTTCTCGTGAGAAAGCAGTTCGTCACGAATCTTGGATTGAATTAGAAAAAGCTTACGAAGAAAAAGCGACCGTTATCGGTTTAATCAACGGTAAAGTGAAAGGCGGTTTCACAGTTGAGTTAAACGGTGTTCGTGCATTCTTACCAGGTTCATTAGTTGATACACGTCCAGCACGTGAAGCTGATCACCTACTTGGTAAAGAATTAGAATTCAAAGTAATCAAATTAGATCAAAAACGTAACAACGTTGTTGTTTCTCGTCGTGCAGTGATCGAATCTGAAAACAGCCAAGAACGTGAACAAATCCTTGAGAACCTAGCTGAAGGTTCAGAAGTTAAAGGTATCGTTAAAAACTTAACTGACTACGGTGCATTCGTAGATTTAGGTGGCGTTGACGGTTTATTACACATCACTGATATGGCTTGGAAACGTGTTAAACACCCAAGCGAAATCGTGAATGTAGGTGATGAAGTTACAGTTAAAGTATTGAAATTTGATAAAGATCGTACTCGCGTATCTTTAGGCTTAAAACAATTAGGTCAAGATCCTTGGATTGCTATCGCTGAAAACCACCCAGTAAACAGCAAATTAACTGGTAAAGTAACTAACTTAACAGACTACGGTTGTTTTGTTGAAATCTTAGACGGTGTTGAAGGTTTAGTTCACGTTTCTGAAATGGATTGGACTAACAAAAACATCCACCCATCTAAAGTTGTAAGCCTTGGTGATACAGTTGAAGTAATGGTGTTAGAAGTTGACGAAGAACGTCGTCGTATTTCTTTAGGCTTAAAACAATGTAAAGCTAACCCATGGACTCAATTCGCTGAAACTCACAACAAAGGCGACAAAGTTACTGGTAAGATCAAATCAATCACTGATTTCGGTATCTTCATCGGTCTTGAAGGTGGTATCGATGGTTTAGTTCACTTATCTGACATTTCTTGGAATGTTGCAGGTGAAGAAGCAGTTCGTAACTACAAAAAAGGTGACGAAGTTTCTGCAGTAGTATTAGCAGTAGATGCAGTGAAAGAACGTATTTCTTTAGGTATCAAGCAACTTGAAGATGATCCATTCAACAACTTCGTAGCAATCAACAAAAAAGGTGCTGTAATTTCTGCAACTGTTGTTGAAGCTGATGCTAAAGGTGCTAAAGTTGAATTAGCAGGTGGCGTTGAAGGTTATATCCGTGCAGCAGACTTAACAAACGAAGTTGCAGCAGGTGATGTAGTTGAAGCGAAATATACAGGTGTTGATCGTAAAGCTCGTATCGTTCACTTATCTGTAAAAGCGAAAGATCAAGCTGAAGAAGCTGCTGCAGTTGCAAGTGTGAATAACAAACAAGAAGAAGTTGCTATTCCAAACGCAATGGCTGAAGCTTTCAAAGCGGCTAAAGGTGAATAATTAATTCACATCAATAAGGCTGGGTCATTGACTCAGCCTTATTACTACCCACTATAATTAACAAGGATTTAGCGGTAATTTATTATGAACTAATACATTACCTGTAAATCTTAATAACAAGTTTAAGTATAAATTTAAAGGAGAGTTGACGATGACGAAATCTGAACTAATTGAAAATCTATCAACAAAGCACCCAACTTTATCCGCAAAAGAAGTCGAAGGTATTGTAAAAGATATTCTTGAACTCATTGCACAATCTTTAGAAGAGGGTAATCGTATTGAAGTACGTGGTTTTGGTAGTTTCTCTTTACACCATCGTCAACCGCGAGTTGGCCGTAATCCTAAAACGGGTGATTCTGTAAAATTGGATGCTAAATCCGTACCGCACTTTAAAGCAGGTAAAGAATTAAAAGATCGTGTAAATGTTTTTGCTTAAGCATATTGATATCAATAAAACGACACTTAGGTGTCGTTTTTTATTATAAATTTTGGCATAATGAAACTATTCTTAATAAGGAGATTGTGATGATTAAATATATTCTTGGACTTATTATTGTGTTTGCTATCGTATTAGTTGCGATAACTATTGGGGCAAATAATGATCAAGTCATTACTTTTAATTATATTGTTGCCGAAAGTCAATTACAACTTTCAACATTGGTTGCAATTTTATTTGGCATTGGATTGATTCTAGGTTGGTTAATTACTGGATTCTTCTACTTAAAATTAAAATTCAAAAATATGTCGTTAGCGCGTCAAGTTAAACGTCAAACATCACAAATTAACGAATTAACGACTACTCGCGATAAGGCAGTATAATGCTTGAATTACTCTTTCTGCTTCTGCCAATAGCCGCCGCTTACGGTTGGTATATGGGGCATCGGAGTGCCAAGAAAGATCAGGAAGATATGACTAATAAACTCTCCCGTGATTATGTCACGGGGGTGAATTTTTTGCTTTCTAATCAAACGGATAAAGCTGTTGATTTGTTTCTTGATATGCTGCAAAAACAAGAAACAGAAAATGAAATTGAAAGCAACTCACAGTTTGAAGCAGAGCTAACGCTCGGTAATCTTTTCCGTTCTCGAGGCGAAGTGGATCGTGCTTTGCGGATCCATCAAGCCCTCGATCGTAGTCCTAATTATTCTTTCGAACAAAAATTATTAGCTAAACAGCAACTTGCCAAGGATTTCATGGCGGTAGGTTTTTATGACCGTGCTGAAGCGCTTTACATCATTATGGTGGATGAACCAGAGTTTGCTGAAAATGCACTGCAACAGCTTTTGGTGATTTATCAAAAAGTAAAAGAATGGAAAAAAGCGGTTAATATCGCAGAGAAGCTTGCCAAGATTTCACCTACAGAAAATAATGTGGAATTAGCACAATGTTATTGTGAATATGCCTTAAGCGGTGAACTTGAAAGTGCGGTCGAAAAACGCAGTATTCTACAAAAAGCGCTGAATGTATCTCCAACCAGTGTGAGAACATCAATGCTACTTGCTGATTTAGAAATGGCCAATAAAAACTATCGCCAAGCTATTCAGTTTTTAGAGAATATTCTTAATCAAAATCCAATTTATATTGGTGAAGTGCTGAAAACGCTCAAATATTGTTATGATGAATTAGGGGAGAGAGATAACTTTGAGTTATTCTTGATTCGAGCTAGCCAGCAGGCTAACAATACTAAAGTCGATTTAATGTTAGCAAGTGTGATTGAAGAGAAAGATGGTAAAAGTGCAGCACAATCAAAACTTTATCAACAATTAACAAAGCACCCAAGTATATCTATTTTCCATCGTTTTATCCAATTTCAAATTGATGATGCTGAGCAAGGTCGAGGCAAAGAAAGCCTAATTTTGCTACATAAGATGGTTGGTGAGAGGATTAGACAAGATTTTGGTTATCGTTGTGCAAATTGCGGTTACCAAACTCACAAATTGATGTGGAATTGTCCTTCTTGTAAAGAGTGGGAGTCCATTAAACCTGAACATAATTAATTGACACAGTGAGGTAAAATTATGAATAGTAAAGTAATCGTTGCATTGGATTACGAAACGGAAGCACAAGCGCTATCCCTCGTGGATCAAATTGATCCAAGCTTATGCCGTTTAAAAGTAGGTAAAGAGATGTTTACCACACTGGGAACCAGTTTCGTTAAACAATTACACGAGCGTCAATTTGATGTTTTCCTCGACCTAAAATTTCATGATATTCCGAATACTGTGGCAAGAGCCGTGCGTTCTGCGGCTGATTTAGGCGTATGGATGGTGGATGTCCATGCTAGCGGTGGTTTAAAAATGATGGAAGAGGCGAAGAAAATTCTCGAGCCTTATGGAAAAGATGCGCCTTTATTAATTGCAGTAACCGTATTGACCAGTATGGAAGATTTGGATTTATTACAAATCGGTATTAATTCTTCACCGCTTGAACATGTTTTACGTCTTGCGCATTTAACACAGCGAGCAGGATTAGATGGCGTCGTTTGTTCACCACAAGAAGTAGAGATTTTACGTAATACTTGTGGTCCTGATTTTAAATTAATCACACCGGGGATTCGTCCAATTGGAAGTGATTTTGGTGATCAACGTCGCGTCATGACTCCTGCTGCGGCTATTCGTTCTGGTTCTGATTATTTGGTGATTGGTCGCCCAATTACTCAAGCTGAAAATCCAGCAGAAGTGCTTCGTTCAATTAATGCATCACTTTTGTAATATGACAGAGAGTACTTTAGTTTATTCTACCGAAGTTGGTCGAATTAAAGCGCAAAAGCAGCCGGTACAACGCCCTAAAGGTGATGGAGTGGTTCGCATACAAAAACAAACCAGTGGTCGAAAAGGCTCAGGCGTCTCAGTGATTACTGGGCTAGATTTATCAGATGATGAATTGAAAAAGTTAGCGGCTGAACTTAAAAAGCGTTGTGGTTGTGGTGGTTCAGTTAAAGACGGCAATATTGAGATTCAAGGCGAAAAACGTGATTTACTTAAACAACTTTTAGAACAAAAAGGGTTTAAAGTAAAATTAGCGGGTAGCTAAGATAAAACAAAAAATCCATCTTCACTTGAAGATGGATTTTTTTATGATTAACTTACCATGAAGTCTGGTTGGTAAGCAAAGAAAATTGCGCCCAAGAAACTTAATACAGCAAATGCCAGAAATGCATTATTTGGATTTGTAGCTTTGCGACTAAAATATTTAGCCGAGAAGAAGATATAAAGCACAAGCATGATGATTTTCATGATGAGCCAGCTTTGTAACTGATAACCGACCAAGAAGAAAATCGTTAAGCCACTGGCAATTAAAAGTGTATCAACTAAGTGCGGTAAAATTTTTAGCAGTTTAATCGCTCGCCAATCTTTCCCACTTAATTGCATTCCCCCACGGATAATTAATAATCCTAAACTTAAAAATGCACAAACAATGTGCAAATAAACTAACATAATCACTCCAGATGTAAAAGGAAAGTGCGGTCAAAAGTGACCGCACTTTAATTGCTTATTTTGCAATACGCTTATATTTAATACGATGTGGTTGTGTTGCGGCTTCACCTAAGGTTTTCTTTTTCCACTCTTCGTAGTCTGAGAAGTTACCTTCGTAGAACGTTACTTTACCTTCATCACCGTAATCTAAAATATGAGTCGCAATACGGTCTAAGAACCAGCGGTCATGGGAAATCACCATTGCACAGCCAGGGAATTCTAGGATCGCATTTTCTAACGCACGTAAAGTTTCAACGTCTAAGTCATTGGTCGGTTCATCCAATAACAGTACGTTACCACCACGTTGTAGAAGTTTAGCCAAGTGTAAACGTCCACGTTCACCACCTGATAATTCGCCCACACGTTTTTGTTGATCCACGCCTTTGAAGTTAAATCGGCCAACATAGGCACGGCTTGGAATTTCAAAGTTACCAATCGTGAGAATATCTTGTCCGTTAGACACTTCTTCCCATACGGTTTTCTTATCATCCATTGAGTCACGGAACTGATCGACAGAGGCAAGTACTACCGTTTCACCCATTGTCACTGAGCCGCTATCTGGTTGTTCTTGACCTGAAAGCATACGGAATAGGGTCGATTTACCCGCACCATTCGCCCCAATAATACCCACAATAGCACCTTTTGGAATGCTGAATGATAAATCATCAATTAAAGTGCGATCGCCGTAGGATTTAGTGAGATGTTCTACCTCAATCACTTTATCACCTAAACGTGGACCAGGTGGGATAAAGAGTTCGTTAGTCTCGTTACGTTTTTGGTATTCGCCAGAGTTCAACTCATCAAAACGCGCCATACGCGCTTTGCTTTTCGCTTGACGGCCTTTAGGATTTTGACGAACCCACTCTAATTCTTTTGCAATCGATTTTTGACGTGCGTTTTCAGTGGCTTGTTCTTGTTCTAAACGTTTCTCTTTTTGCTCTAACCAAGAAGAGTAATTGCCCTCCCAAGGAATACCTTCACCACGGTCAAGCTCTAAGATCCAACCAGCAACGTTATCTAAGAAGTAACGGTCGTGGGTAATCGCCACAACGGTACCTTCGTAGTCATGTAAGAAACGCTCTAACCATGCTACAGATTCTGCATCTAAGTGGTTGGTTGGCTCGTCTAATAAGAGCATGTCTGGTTTTTCAAGCAATAGTCGACAAAGTGCGACACGACGACGTTCGCCCCCTGATAAATGCTCAATTTTTGCATCCCAATCCGGTAAACGTAATGCATCTGCTGCACGTTCTAGTTGGTTATCTAAATTATGTCCATCATGCGCTTGAATAATCGCTTCAAGGTTTGCTTGCTCAGCGGCTAACTTATCGAAATCTGAATCAGGATCAGCATAAAGTGCATAGACTTCATCTAAACGGGTCAGTGCATTTTTTACTTCAGAAACGGCTTCTTCTACCGCTTCACGTACAGTTTGTTGTGGATCAAGTTTCGGTTCTTGTGGAAGGTAACCAATTTTGATACCTGGTTGTGGACGAGCTTCACCTTCGAACTCTTTATCCACGCCCGCCATAATGCGTAAGAGGGTTGATTTACCTGCACCATTTAAGCCGAGCACCCCGATTTTTGCACCAGGGAAGAAGCTTAAAGAAATATCTTTCAAAATATGGCGCTTCGGTGGCACCACTTTACCGACACGATGCATCGTATATACAAATTGCGTTGACATTATTTTCTCTATGTTGTGAATAAAAGTACGGTTATTTTACTTGATGTTTCGGGAATAAGCTATTTGAAAGGTAAAAAAAACCACCCATGCAGGGTGGTAGGAAAGTAGTTTAGCTATATTTATGATTATTTTATTTAGGAACTTTATGAATATCAAGCAATCACTTGACGAGGCAAATAGTACATAAATTTCAGTTATAATGGAAATGCGAATGAATAATTTGTTGATGCAAATCAAGAAAATCACAGAATTTTTTACGTTTAGAACGATTTTTATTCGATTTTGATTAGGAACTACTTGTGATAAAATCTGTCTATTCAATTATTTAGCCCACTTTATTCTTATTTATGTTTAAAAAATTACTCTTTGGATTATCACTAATTTCTCCTTTTTCAGTTTTTGCTCATCCTCACGCCTTTATTGATATGCAAACCAAACCCTTAGTGAAAGATAATCAACTTATTGGTTTTTCAACCCAATGGCTACTGGATGAAGCTAGCTCTTCAGCCGTATTGTATGATGTGATGCAGACGAAAGGGGATAAAGCAGCTAAACAAAAACTCATTGATGAAGTAATGGCAAATGTTGTAAATGAGCATTACTTTAGTTATGTCTTTGACAAAGAAAATCATAAAATTAAATATAAAAAACAGCCTGAAAATTATGGCATGCGTGTTAAAGGGAATGAGGTGGAATATTATTTTGATTTTCTTTTGGCACAACCACAGCCTTTGCAAAATAATGAATTTACGCTGATGACTTATGACCGAACCTATTATGTGGCAATGCGTTATGTAGAAACAGAAAAAAGAGCGGTTGATTTTTCAGCACTTCCTGCAAACTGCAAAGGGGAAGTGCTCGAAGCTAATGTGGATGAAAAAATTAAATCCTACGCTTCATCATTGGATAAATCTCAAAAAAATGAAGATAACTCTCTTGGTGTATTGTTTGCACAGAAAGTAAAAATTAAATGTGAATAAAAAAATGAAGTTAAAACTGACCGCACTTTTTATTGGCTTATTGGCGATTATTTTCGCCTTGTTACCTTGGCTTTTTGTGCAAGTAGCCGATTGGCAAAAAGCCTTTAATCAGCTGATTTCTGAAAATCTGCACCAAATTCAAGCACATTCATCTACTGCAGGATTGTGGTTAATTTTTGCCGCCTTTTCTTATGGTGTATTACATGCATTAGGCCCTGGGCATGGGAAATTTATTATCGCTAGTTATCTTTCCACTCACGAAAGCCAACTTAAAACCAGCGTACGCTTAAGTTTACTTTCCTCTCTCATGCAAGGTTTTGTCGCAGTCGCAGCAACCTCTATTGTGGTGGTGATACTTAATCTTTCCTCAAAATATTTTAAACTTAGTCAGCTATGGCTGGAGCGTAGCGCTCTGATTTTATTATTGTTGTTAGGGCTTTATTGGATTGCTCAAGGTTTGAAAGGCTTGAAGAAAAAACAATCTTTTCGTATCACATCGATTCAATCATTACCGAAACAGATTGGAGCAGCTTCGCCATTTAGATATGAGCCAGGAAAAGCAAGCCAAGCGCAATGTAGTTGTGGACATCAACATCTACCCAATCATCAACAGCTTAAGCAATCGGGTGATTTAAAATCTCAACTCTTAGTGATTTTAACTATTGGTATGCGACCGTGTAGTGGCGCCATTTTTGTGCTTTTTCTCGCTTATATGCTGGATCTTTATTGGTGGGGAATTTTAGCTACTTTTGCCATGTCTTTGGGGACAGGATTAATGCTTTCGCTTTTTGCAGCGTTAGTTCGCTATGCGAGAAATGTCGCGACTCGCTTAGGCCATTGGTATGGTTTAGCGGGTTCTAATCAAAAAGGCGAAGCCATGATCAAATGTATTGCGGGCGTAATGATGATCTTTTTTGCACTAAGCTTGTTATATGGCACGATGAGGGCTGTAACAGGTGGGGCAGTCTTATTTGGTGGATAAAGAAAAGGGCAGCGTTTGCGGCCCCCTTTCTTTGAAAATAGATTATTCAACCCAAGTGACGATTTCCTCAATTGGTCGACGAGATTTTTTGGTAATGTCTCTCGCACGATAACCAAATGTTGCGGCCACGGATACACCCCATTCATTTGGATCAAAGAGACCTTCAGCGGCTAAAACTTCATTCATTTTATCATAGTTAAAGCCTTCAATAGGGCAAGAATCTACACCGATAGCGGCAGCACCCGTTAGCATATTGGCTAATGCAATGTAGGTTTGTTTGCTTGTCCAGTCAAATAATGCACGCTCGCTTTCTGCGGTTTTCATTTCAACCTCTTGTAAGCCTTTATATTTTTCCAAGGCTTTTTCTAATTGCTCGCCTTGTAAACCTCTCCGCACCGCAACATCACGAAAGAAAGGCGTGTCATATCGCGCATTTTTCTTCGCAAGAATGACGACTAAATGGCTGCAATCATCTAATTGATATTGCATGCCCCAGCTAAAAGGTTTGAGCTTATCGCGTAATGCTTTATTTTGAATCACTAAGAATTGCCATGGCTCAGAACCAACGGAGCTTGGTGATAAACGAGCAAATTCTAAAATTGCTGCGAAATCTTCTTGGCTAATTTTTTTATTCGGATCGTAATAACGTGTTGAACAGCGATTTTCGAATACTTGAAGCATTTGTTCGCGTGTAATTTGATTCATGTTTTTTCCTCTTTACATTATCTAATTTGTAATCTTTTGACCGCACTTTAGCGCTCTTTCCAATATCCAATCCACTCTTTGAGTAATTGCATATTTTTCGTAATTGCGCCACCTTGCGGAATAAAATGCATCATATTGAGTCCGTAACTGTCGGGCGTAATGCCTTCACCTACACTTGCAGGTAACACATCAAAGCCTTGTTGTTGGAATAATAATTTTGCACGTTGCATATGCCATTCATTAGTGACTAAAATAATTTTATGAATACCTTCTTTTTCCAATATCTGCTTGGTGAAAAGCGCATTTTCTTTAGTAGTAAGTGCTTTAGGTTCAATCCATTTGGTTGGCACATTAAAGAAGTTTTGGAGTTCTTCAGCGGCGATTTTTGCCTCAATGGCGCCAGTTGGACTCGCCCCTGTAATCAATAATGGCAAGTGCGTTTCTTTTTGCAAGAATGCTGCATAGCGTAAGCGTTCAAGTTGAATAGCGGTTGAAGCTAATGGCGCATAAAGTTCTTTGCTATCACGCAAGCCACCGCCAAGTAAAACGATCGCTTGAGCTTGTTGGTAATCTTGCAGCGTTAAATGATCTTCAGTGATAAGACTATCTTTAAGTACTTGTGCCGTGTAAGGGATACTTAAAAGATAGAGTAGTGAGAAACTAAGTGCGGTCGAAATTCGGCTTAATTTTTTGAAATTGAATTTAGCTAGAATAAGAGACAGCCCCCACAAAATTAAAATATTAAATGGGGGAAGAATCATAGCGGTAATGAGTTTTTTCAATTCAAACATCATTTATCCAATTCAACAAAATCCAACGCTTTGGTCCACAATTTTGCATAGCTGCTATTTTTACCATAAGAGTTATCGCAAACACGATTTGGGATTTCTAATAGGCAAGAGAAAATATGGCCATGCAAGCGAGTCGTGGTCACTTTGTCGTTTGCTAAGAATACTTGCGCAACACGTTTTACAATGCGTTGAGTATAGGCATACCAGAATTGATGGCAAAGATTTTTCAACCAACCTAAGCCAAATTTGTTCGCTATTTTACTGATTCGCCAGCTTAATGCTAAAACAACATCATCTTCGGTTGAAAGAATGTCTTCCCAGTCTTTTACATTACTGTTAGCGGGCAGTTGCGCTAAGATATTTTTTTCTACATCACTTGCTTCAATGTCTTTACGCAAGAAATAAAGTTGTTCACCCGTTGTGCCTTGCTTGGTTTCCATCGTGCCATAAAGCTGATGCGCCATATCGGGCGATAAATAAACATGATCAGAAAATTGTGCAAATAAATTCGCTGTTCTTTCGTCACGCGCCAGTAAATGGCAATCACCGTGGTTACGGAAAAGTGCGGCTGATTTTTGCAGATTTTCTTCGTGCTTAAAATAAGCAGTTTGTGGAAGCACAATAATACGATTATTTGGGAAATGCGTTACCATTTCTTCACGGATCTTTTGATGCTGTGGATAAAGATCGCCAAAGTTGCCGCCACCATGTAAAAGGATGGTGGTGTTCGGTGTGATTTTTGCTTTGACTTCTTCAAGATCTAAATCGTATTCACAGCGTTTTAAGGTCACATTAATGTGGTGATCTTTAAAAAATTGCTCGGTTCCGTGATAAATCAATAAATCGCCCACATTCAAATGAAGCGGGTAGTCAAAATAAAATACGTCGTTTTTATCTTTGATCAGTTCAACAATAGGATTCAGTTTGTTTTTTAAATCAATAAGGAGTTGATTCATTTTTTTACTCTTTTCTTTAAATAGCTAAACAAGAAATTTTTTTCTGCTGTGTTTAATCCGAAGATTAAGATGACACAGATTAATACCATTTCTAAGATGATGGATTGTCCAATAAATTCCAATAAAGAATAACTGCGGGTGGTATCGGATATATAGATGATACCTAATAGCAGACCAAACACCACGCCGACATTCACTAAATATGAGACAAATTCTTTTTGGTTAAATTTAATTTTTTTATTAATAAAATATAATCGATAGATTTGTGAGATGATCATCGTACTAAATTTACCCACAAAGGCAAATACTGGATTATAACCTAGAGTAAACAAATAATAAGCCAATGGTACCGTACAAAGATCAATTAACGCGACGATGATATTGTATTGTTTTACGGTGGATGTGCCAATGGCTAATGCGCTCATCCAAAATGCGCCAGCCATTGCACTGATTAGTAAGCAAGCAATAATAGCTTGTACAAGTTGTTCAGTATATTGCGGAAGATGATCGCCTAGCCAAAATGTCAGTAAGGTATGGGTGAAATACAATACAGGTGCCGAGAGAATCGCCATTAAATAAAGTGAATATTTTGAAATACCAAGAATTAATTGGCGATTGCGATCATAATCTTTTGCTGCATAAGACTGAACCAACTGTGGATTAGCGGCCATTTGGAAATTATTTACAAAGCTGTAAACGGCACCTTCTACCTGAGTCGCAATAGCGACAGCTGCATTGACTGCGACACCAAAGAATAAGTTAGACACCATATTCAAGCCTTGGGTCGAACCCACATAGGCAACTTGCCCCATGAGCATCCAACCGGAAAAACTCACCATTTCTTTAGTTTTGCTTAAATCTTTATATAAGCGGAAACGAGCAGCCTCTTTGAAATAATATTTAGTGAATAACACATAAAGAGAGAGCACAATTAAGCTGACTGAAAGCAATAAGCAGCTATAAGTAACCAACTTATCGTAATGTGTGATATGACTTAAGATAAAGACAGAAGTCAGTTTTAAGATGGTTTCACCTAATCCCAACCAAGCATAGAATCCCATTTTCTCATGGGCAACAATCATGGCATTGAATGGCACTTTGATGATTTCAACAAGAGCAATAATTAATGCTAATTGGTAAACGATATTTGCGGCTTGCAAGCGTTCAGCGGGGATCACCAATTTGTGATTTAAAAACCATAAACCGACGGTTTCGGCTAACACGAATACGATAAAAATAATGAGTAGGTGATTTAAGATGCTAATATTAAAGACTTTATTGACACGTTGAATGTCATTCGAGGCTTTTTCTACGTTAATAAAACGCTGAGTGGTGGCCGTCATTGTGCCATTAAAAAAGGAAAATAAGACCACCACACCCATCACAATGTTGTAGATACCAAAATCTTCCACACCCAATACCTGCAATACCACACGAGAGATATACAGCATCGCCCCCATGTTGAAGAGCATTCGGATGTAAAGAAATAGCGTATTTTTGGCAATGGTTTTATTTGACATTGTGAGAATGAAATTAGAAAAATTGGGGGAATTATAGGGGGGATTGGGATGTGTAGCAAGCCTTGAGAGACTTCTTCTAAGTTCAATCGTATTTAGTAAAAAAAAGAAAAGGCTAAATATAAATTTAGCCTTTTATTATTTAGACGATGCAGACTGCCAAATCTAGTTGCTTATTATGGAACTGATGCAATGTGCCACGATGACCCACACTCATAATGATCATATTGGGTAACCGCTCTTTAATTGTTTTATAAAGGAGGTACTCGGTTGGCTCATCAAGTGCTGATGTGGTTTCATCTAAAAAGACCACTTCAGGTTTCGTCAGTAAAATCCGAATAAATGCCACGCGCTGTAATTCACCTGGCGACAAAATTGCCTGCCAATCGTTATCTACATCTAAGCTATGAAGATATTTATCCAAACAACAGTCAGCCAGTGTTTTTTCCAATTCAGGATGATAAGGATCAATATCCGGATAGCAAATCGCTTCACGTAACGTACCTTGTGGCATATAAGGACGCTGCGGTAAGAATAAACTGGTCACACAAGGATGTTCCACCAAACCAACAGTCTCAAAAGGATAAATTCCCGCCATCGCTTTTAATAGCGATGTTTTCCCTGTGCCAGATGGACCTTGAATTAATAAAGCATCCCCATTTTTTAATTCAATATTTAAGTTATTAAGCAACAATCTGCCTTGGTCATCTTTAATACCAAAATTTGATAATGCAACACGGTTAGAACATTTCATGGGTTGATGAACCTCTAAATGATCTAATTCATCCAACTTTGTCATAAAACCATAAAGACGATTTAAACGCGCTTGATAGAGCGTAAACTCTTCATAGAACAAACGGAAGAAGGAAAGGGCGGTCATTAATCGGTTAAATGCTTGCACAGTTTGGTGCATATCGCCCAGTTTGATTTGTCCAGTGAAAAAACGAGGTGCTTGCAGCATTAACGGTAAGAGTTTTGCAACGCGCGTGACACTTCCATTAAAGCCGTCTAATCCCAACATTCTCAATACAATTGCCCAACGGTTATGAATGATTTGAGCAAATTTGTTTTTCAATAAGTGTTGTTCTTGCAGTTCGCCTTGATAGAAAGCGATACTTTCCGCATTATCCCGCACTCGAATCAAAGAATAACGGTAGTCACCATTGAGTTTTTCTTTGTTAAAGTTCAACTTGATCAAAGGGTGACCAATCCATACAGACATTAATGTTGCCAGGATAATAAAGGCGTAAATAAAGAAGACAACACCTTTTTCGATATTTAATCCAAAAAGACTTAATACGCCTGAGAGAGACCAAAGGATGATAGTAAATTCAATGGTGGTCAGAACAGAATTAATCATGCCACGTACAATAGTGACAGTGCTACTGATGAATTCACGAGCATCTTGTTCAATACGTTGGTCAATATTATCGGGTAGCTCTTTTTCGTATTTAAGACGATAGTATTTTTTATTTTCTAACCATCGTTTAACCAGGACTTTATTTAGGCTTTCCAACCAACGAATTTCAAATACTTGTTGCAAGAAATAATCGGCGATAGAGTGGATAACTTGTACCAATACTAAGAGGGCATTTAGTTTTGCAAAGAACCAAAACTTATCCGCATCTAATTCCTGCATGGAGCTATAAAGCCCATTATAGAAAAAAGAGTTGAGCACGCTGAAGCGCACTTCTAGCAAAATCATCGTAAACAATACCAGTAGCATAAGGATGATTTTGATGCTGTTACGACGATTAATCGAAGGGGATGCAATATGCCAAAACTTTTGACCAAATGTGGTTTGTTTGAGTGCGAGTGTCGTCACGCTAAAGCATACAATCACCCAGAAAAGTGCAGTCAAAATCCAGCTTAAACTTGAGTTAAGTTCAGTTTGCCAATTCATTGATTATCCATAAAGTAAAAAACGAAAAAAGGGCGAAATGATTCGCCCTCGTATTGTGCGCTCAATTAAAACTCAACTTTCGTGTTGAAGATAAATTCACGTCCATAACCTAATGCAACAGGGATTAACGTGTTTGTTGCGTTACCAGAGGTAGATGGATAGTAAGTTTTATCTGTTAAGTTTTTACCGTTAAGTTGGAAAGACACTTTTTTGCCAGAGATTTTGGTATCGTAAGCAATAAAGGCATCATATACCACGGCATGAGGTAATTTGTATGCTTTGGTGTAATCACTGTTATAAGCATGCCAAGAACCTAAATAACGAGCACCACCACCAACACGGATGTTACCAAAATCAAATTCACCTACGTTATAAGCTAAGAATAGAGAAGCTTGATGTTTTGGTACACCTGAAAGTTGTTGATTTACCGCATCAGGATAGCGCTCATTTTCAAGTGATTTTACCTTGGTGTAGGTATAGTTAGCCGCTACACTTAGGTTATCAGTAACTTGACCATTAAGATCGAATTCTACACCGCGAGAACGTTGTTTGCCCACAATATTTAGTTGCGCACTTGAACCCGAACCAACGGCTTCAGCCACATTACGTTTGGTGATATTGAATAATGCAAGTGTCGCATTGAAGCCAGAGTTTTCGTATTTTGCACCAATTTCAAAAGATTTACCTTGTTCTGGTTTTAAATCGCCGCTAACAGGTGTTGCAACACTCATTTGTGGACGGAAAGACTCAGCGTAGTTAGCAAATGTCGCAATATGTGGCGTAAATTTATATACGGCACCTAATTGATACAATAATTTACCATCGTGCTGATCAGTATTTCCTGTTCTTGTTAGATTTTGGCCTTTTTTACAGTTTGCAGCATTTAAACAATGACGTCCCGCAAATTGATCAAAGTACTCATAACGTAAACCACCTGTCATGATAAAGTTATCTGTAAAGTAAGCGGTATCTTGAATATAAACACCAACAGTTTTGAGATGGTTATATTGGTAAGCGTTGCCGTTACCGTTTTTATGTTTAGCAACCGGATTGGTATAATTTGGATGATCGATATTGATATCAGAACTCATGATACCTTGGTTATAAATAGGTCCAATATCGCGGATATTACGCATAACATCCACACCGGCTACAAAACGGTTAGCAATATCACCAATACCAAATTCACCGACGATATTTAATGTGCCACTATGAACACGTTGATCGCCTTGTTGTTGCTCAATAGCTCGGCGTACATGACGAGCGCTTAATTCTGGAGAGGTAATCTCGCCCTTTTTATTTTTAATAGCAGGGATCGCAACATCTTTAACATTGATATTTGTAATACGTGCTTGGTTATAGAAATATTTATAACGAGCATAGCTGTAACCCGCATTTAATTTCCAACCGTCACTTAATTTGTGTTCAATTTTGAAATCGATATTATCGGTTTTTGCGGTTGTTTCGTTATTTGGTTCATCTAAACGACGCGATACAGGAATGTCCGGTAAGGCATTCGTCGCCGTTAAAAGGTTTGTGCCACGATCAAATGGCTCAAGAATATCTTTATGTTCATAAGAAAGAAGCACTTTAGTTTTATCATTTTCCCAAGAAAGTGATGGCGCATAAGTCGTATTTTTTAATTTGCCAAAATTACGCCAGTAGTTTTTTTCTTGTTTGTCATAGATAAAGCGGTAAGCAAAACCATTTCCTAAACCGCCAGTGAAATCTAATTGTGTTCCCCACAGGCTATGATTACCTAAAGTTCCTCCGATAACATGGCGTGGTGTTTGTTGTGGTTTTTTAGTAATGATATTAACCACACCACCTGGATCTTGAATACCATAAAGTACAGATGCAGGCCCTTTTAACACTTCAACGGTTTCAGTTGTCGCACTAAAGTTTTTTGCTGGGCCAGCTTGTAAACCGTTACGCATAATTGAGTTGTCACGGTTTCCACCAAAACCACGTTTTTGGATGGCATCAAACATACCTCCTAGCGTATTGGCTTGGCTTACACCACTGACGTTATAAAGCGCATCAATGAGTGATTCAGGTTTACGATCTTCTAATAATTTAGTCGAAAGGATATTGACAGTATTTGGCGTATCGAATACAGGCACTTCAGCTTTTGATACGACGGATGTCCCTGTCGTTTGATAACCATTTTGTTTAATACCTGTATCTTGAACATTAATTTGTTCAAGCGTTTCAGTGTTTGCTTTTACTGGTTGTTCAGTTTCCGCAAATGCTGAAACTGAAAAACTGGTTAAAAGTGCGGTTGAAATGAGGCTTAATTTAAAATTCATAATCGCTATCCCGATAGATAATAAAAGAGGCGCAAGTATAGCGAAAACGTTTTCGTTAATCAATGAAAATTATTTTCATTTGTATGAGTGATTCATTTAGAAAGTATCCATTCAAATTAAGTAGGGGATAAAAAGAAAAAATCCCAAGCTAAAAAGCTTGGGATTGCAAGATGGTGCACTAGCTGAACCCGAATTCACTTGTAGTATATTGATTTTTAATGTTTATTTTTTAAAGTCTAAAATCTTGTTACTAAGCTTGTTACTAAAATTCAAATTCACCACAAATCAATAATAGTTTCTGATGCCATAATACCACTAATAAGCCGTGTGTTAAAAATTTTATAGAAAAACTGTTCACCTTGTTCACCAACCCTTAAAACTCTTTATTTATTATATAGTTATATTCTTTTTTATTGTTCACCAACTGTTCACCATTGTTCACCTTTGTTCACCAATCAAAAAAAGATATCTCAATACAGAATATTTACTCTCTATCTGTTCAAAATTTAAGCAATCAAACAACCTTAACTTACCGTATCTAAACGCAACTAAACTATTGAAAAATAATGTGTTTATTTAATAATAAAAACACTATATATTATATTTTGACTTAATGAAAGTCGTCTAAATTTAGACTAAGAAATCTCATAAGGAATAGATGAATATGTTTAAAAAACTAATTGAGTTACGCCAACAAAAGGCGGAAAAAGTCGCAGAAATGCGTTCAATGCTTGAAAAAGCAGAAAAAGAAAATCGTTCATTGAATGAATCTGAATCAGTAGATTTTGAAAAGCTGAAAGATTTAGTCAAACAGATGACAGATGAAATCAGCAAGTACGAAACCGTAGCAGATGAAGAACGTAGCCTAGATGCTCAAACTAAACAGGTAGAACAACGCAACATGAAACAACTTTCAAATGATGAGTTACGCCATTATGTTAAAACTGGTGAACTTCGCAATTTAACTACGGCTAACGGTGAAGATGGCGGCTATTCAGTTATCCCACAGTTAGACAAAGATGTAATGAAACGCTTAACAGACGATAGCGTAATGCGCCAACTTTGTAACGTAGTACGCTTACCGGTTGGAGCGAAAGAATACAAGAAATTAGTATCGGCTGGTGGTGCAGCAGTAGAACACGGCACAGAAGGCACAGCACGCAACGGCACAGCAACCCCGAAACTTCATGAAGTAACAATCGCTTTAAATTCAATCTATGCTTATCCTAAGACTACACAAGAAATCTTAGACTTCTCAAGCATTGATGTTTTAGGTTGGCTAACTGATGAAATTTCTGAAACCTTCACAGAAACAGAAGAAACCGATTTAACTTCCGGTGATGGTAACAAAAAATCAAAAGGCTTCTTAACCTACCAACGCACAACCGAAGATGACAAAGTACGCCAATTTGGCAAACTTCAAAAAATTGAAGTAGCAGGCGTAGCGAAGATTGATGCAGATACTTTAATCGATGCGTTCTATACACTTCATAGCAAATACCGTAAAAATGCGGTTTGGGTGATGTCATCAACGATTGCAGCAGCATTACAAAAACTTAAAAACAAAAACGGCGATTATATCTGGCGCGATGGTTTAACAACCGATGCCCCAGCAACATTATTAGGTCGCCCAGTCCACTTCTTAGAAACAATGCCGACAGGCGGAGCAAACAAAGCAGTAATTGCCTTCGGTGACTTCAAGCGCGGATATTTCATTATCGACCACGAAACAGGCGTGCGAACCCGTCCGGACAACTTAACCGAACCTGGATTCTATAAAGTACACACCGATAAATATTTAGGCGGTGGCGTAGTAGATTCAAACGCAATCAAAGTGATTGAAACAACAGCATAAATCATAGAGGGGCGAAAGCCCCTTTTTTTGCTTAATAGGTGAAATATGAATAAAGAATTTGAAATCCGCTCCGCAACACTTTCAGCCGATGAAGAAAATCAAAAGCTAATCGGTTATGCGGTGAAATGGAATAGCCCTTCACAAGTGCTTTGCTGTGATTTTGTGGAATCCTTTGCGCCTAAAGCTTTCAGTGACAGCCTAGCAAGTGGCGAAGATGTGCGCGCACTCTTTGAACATGACTACACCAAGTTACTAGGTCGAACAAGTGCGGGAACATTAAAGCTAGAAGAAGATTCAATCGGCTTACGCTTTGAACTAACTCCGCCCGATACAACAATCGGAAAAGATTTATTAGTTAGCGTTTCTCGCGGTGATATTACAGGGATGTCTTTCGGATTCAGAGCTATTGAAGAAGAATGGAAATTTGATGTAGAGCCTTACCAAAGAAACGTAATTAAAGCAGATCTCTTTGAGGTTACAGTAACAAGCGTTCCAGCCTATCCGGAAAGTAGTGTAGAAATCGCTAAGCGTTCGATGGTGGCCGCTAAAGAAAAAACGCAAGATAAATCTACCGCACTTTTAAGCAAGTGGGTTGATGTAATGGGGGCGTAATATGTGGAATCCTTTTAGACGAAAAGAGCAACGCAGCGAACCAATCACTATTGATGAATTCCTATCTTACATGGGCGTAAATAATACTGGCGCGGGTGAATATGTCAGCCCGCAAACGGCAGAGGCTCTACCAGCGGTTATGAACGCCGTAACAGTGATTGCCGAGGCAGTAGCATCTATGCCTTGTTATCTGTACGCACTGAAAGAAGATGGGCGAGAAAGAATCTACCGTCATCCGGTTGAATATCTTTTAAATGAAATGCCTAACCGAAATCAAACGCCTTACCAGTTTAAATATACGATGATGCGCCATTGTTTGCTAACTGGTAATGCTTATGCGGTGATTGAGTGGAATAACAAGGGCGAACCTGTAAGCCTTACACCTTACCAGCCGAGCGCAGTAAATATCTTCCGTAAAGTAACAGGCGAACATATTTACCAAGTAACGGACTTAAACGGAGTAACTAGAAACTATCTTCAAGATGAAATGTTACACCTACGCCATAGTTCCCTTGATGGATTTATGGGGCGTTCACCTGTGACAGTTTGCCGTGAAACTATCGGGCTAGGTTTAGCACAACAACGACACGGTGCAGCAATCATGAAAAACGGATTGATGGCAAGTGGACTAATTTCAACGGCTGAATGGTTAGACGATGCGAAAGCACAGAAAGCAGTGAAAGCCTTAGAGCGTTACAAAGGCGCGAAGAACGCGGGGAAAACACCAATCCTTGAAGGCTCAATGGAATACAAACAATTAGGCATGACAAACCAAGATGCCGAATGGTTACAAAGTCGAACCTTCACAATTTCCGATATAGCTCGAATCTACAATATAAGCCCGATTTTCCTACAAGATTATTCCAATAGTAGCTATGCGAATTTCAGTGAGGCCAGCAGAGCGTTCTTATCACAAACCTTACGCCCATGGCTGACTAACTTTGAACAACAGCTTAAAGATGCCTTAATGATTGACTTAACGAGCAGTAGCAAGAAACGGCACTTAATCGAGTTTGACACAAGCGACTTACTCCGCACCAGTCAAAACGAACGTTTCAATAGTTACGATGTGGCGATTAAAGCGGGCGTAATGTCACCTAACGAAGTACGCAGACGTGAAGGCTTGCCGCCTTATGCTGGCGGTGATGAATTTAGTCAAGCATGGAAACAAACCGTAGAAGTTAAACGCAATGATAGCGTAAACGAAAACGAGGTGAACGATGCCTAGAATGATTAGAGCCGGTAAATATAACAAGGCGATAAGTTTACAAAAACAAGTAAACGAAACTAATGATTATGGCGGATTTATAAGTAAGTGGAAAACCGTTGCGAATATACGCGCAGCAGTTGAACCGTTACAGGGTAGAGAGTTCTTTGCTAGCGCAAGCATAACCAATGAAAACATTGTGCGAATCCGTATTAGATACGGAACGAATGTGGATAACACAATGCGCGTGAAATACGGTAATCGCAACTTAGAAATAACCAGCATCATTGATAGCAAGGAATCACACAGGGAATTACAACTTATTTGTAAAGAGGTAAGCAATGGAAAAAACTGATTTAACGCTTGAAGAAATTAAGCAGCATTTAAACGTAGATCATGATTTAGATGATGACTTAATCGAAAGCTATAAGGTAGCAGCCTTTGAAGTATGCCAAAAGCATATAGGCAAAACCTTCGGTAATGAAGAAACAGAAAACACCGTTCCTTTTACCCCAGCTATAAAAGTGGGCTGCTTAATGTATATCGGGCATTTATACAGTAACCGAGAAATAACAACGGATGCCCCTCAAACGCTTATCCCCATGACTGTTAAATCTCTATGGGATGTTTACCGTGAGCCGTGCGCTTACTAAGAATTTAGTAATCGATATGCCTTATCAACCACTAAGACGATGCAGCTATCCTAACTGTAAAAACAAAGTAAAGTCCGGTAGATGCGAAGAACATAAGCCAAAAGACACAAGAGCAAGCAGTAGCGCGCGAGGATATGACCATAAGTGGAGCAAGTACCGCGCGCAATACTTACGCTTTCACCCGCTTTGTGTAATGTGTTTAGAGAAAGGAATCTACACACCCGCAACGGTGATAGATCATATAAAGCCAGTAGAGAATGGACAGGCAGACCCTCTATTCTGGGTTGAATCTAATCATCAAGCTTTATGCCGAAATTGTCACAGTTACAAAACACGAGTAATAGACCAACGCGGATATGGAGCGAAAAAATAATGATTAGATGGGTGGGGGCAGTTTAAAAAAGAAAGGCTCAAGCCGTCAGAACCGCCCCCCTATACAAATTTTTACGCAAGGCAATTTTTTTGAAAATAAGGAAATACAATGACAACAAAAAACAAGAAAAAAACGCATAATCCACCGAGTTTTTTAGATCCAATCGCTAAAGCAGTATGGAAAGAACGAATTCCACAACTTCTTGAACGTGGTGATATTCAAGATGCGGACTTAATTCACCTGGAATTATATTGCGTGAATTACTCTCTTTTCCGTGCTGCAGTTGAGGATATTCATAAAAACGGCTTTTCAATAGTAAATAGCCAAGGTACGCAATCAAGAAACCCCGCACTGTCAGCGAAAGCAGATGCTGAAAAAGTGATGGTGAAAATGTCCTCGCTTTTAGGCTTTGACCCAGTAAGTCGCAGAAAAAATCCGGTTGAAGTTGAAACTACAGATATGTTTGATCAAGTGCTTACAATGTAGGTGAAAATGGTGATTTGGCATGAGTATGCGGGAAAAGTTCAATCTGGAGAAATAGTAGCTTGTAAAAAAATAAAACAAGCTGTAGCACGCTATTTTAATGATTTAGCAAACCCCGCTTATTTCTTTGATGAAGGTGTGGTAAATAAGTTTTTGGCTTTCTCTAAATTATGCCCACACGTTAAAGGGCATTTGCGCGGTGAACCTATTATTCTTTCTGATTGGCAAGTGTTTCTATTTGCTAACCTATTAGGCTTTAAACGGAAAGATACTGGATTGAGAAAATATCGTTCTGCTTATGTTCAAGTGGCACGAAAAAATGCTAAATCGACAGTAGCGGCAGTACTGGCTAATTGGTTTTTATTGGTAGAAGGTGGGCAACAAGATATTTATACTGCAGCCGTAAGCCGAGATCAGGCGAGAATCGTATTTGATGATGCTCGTCAAATGTGCTTACTTTCAACTCCATTGAAAAAACGCCTTAACATTCAGCAACACAAGCTAATCAATCCAAAGAACAATAGCATTATGCGGCCGCTTGCCGCAAAATCTTCAACCATTGAAGGAACTAACCCTAGTTTAGCGATTGTTGATGAATATCACCTACACACGGACAACAGCGTATATAGTGCGTTAGAGCTAGGGCAAGGCGCACGCCCTGAAGGTTTACTCTTTGCTATTACAACAGCGGGAAGTAACGTTATTTCAGCCTGTAAACAGCATTATGATTATTGCGCTCAGATCCTTGAAGGAAATGAGCTGAATGAAAGCCTATTTGTGTTGATTTTTGAGTTAGACGAAGAAAGCGAAATCGACAATCAAGAGAACTGGATAAAAGCAAATCCGAATATAGGTAAATCCATTCCTTACCTTGATTTTGAGAACACTATCAAGAAGGCTAGGGGTATTCCGTCCGAATGGGTAGAAATGCTAACTAAGCGCTTTAATGTATGGTGTCAAGGCTCTACGCCGTGGCTAGGTGATGGAAACTGGGCGCAATGCGAACGGAAGTACACTGAAAGCGATTTACTTCATCAAGATTGCTATTTAGGGCTAGATTTATCAAGTACCAACGACTTAACAAGCCTTTGTTATACATTCCCACACGGAAACAAAGTTAGATTGTTTACACGGCACTACATTCCCGAATTCCAACTTAACAACGTGGCAAATAAAAACCGCGCAATGTATCGAAACTGGGTGCGCAGTGGTTGGCTAATTGCCACAGAGGGCGACTGTATCGACTACGATAAAATCAGAGATGATATTCTGAAAGATGCTGAACGTTTCAATATCAAAATGACAGGCTTTGACGTATGGAACGCAACCCATTTACGAACACAATTACAAGCGGCGGGGCTTGAAGTAGAGCCATTCCCGCAAACATACCAACGATTTAGCCCAGTGGCAAAAAGTGCGGAAGTTTTAATAAACAGACAGATGATAGAACACAACGGCGATCCGGTGCTTGCGTGGGCTTTATCAAATGTAGTTATGGAAACAGACGCGAACGCCAATATTAAACCGAACAAGAAGAAAGCCGCAAACAAGATAGACCCAGCAGTCGCCTTCCTGATGTCTTTCGGCACTTATCAACTTGAATACGGTGATTTAATTTTCGAACTATCAGACGAACACAAACAGGCACTAGAAGAATTTAACGGATTGGATATATGATTAGATGTAAAGAGGCAAAACAGAACTTACTAATAGCGGCAGTGAAACACTATAAGAAATCTACCGCACTTTTCACTTTTATTAGCTTATATGATGACAATGAACCTTATCCAATAGAAGAGGTTATTTATGTTTTAAAGTGTAAATGTAATGCAGCAAAACGTGAAATAGATAGCAGACAGAATAGCCCTAATATGGAAGTGTTAGAAACAATTTACCATATTGCGCACAAAAATCTTGAAGATATGAAGAGGGCCGAAAGAAGAATTGCGAAAAGAAGATAAAATAAATCCCTACGTTTCACAACGTGGGGATTTTTTATACGTGACTACATCGCACGAACATATTATCAAATTGCTAATTTTTAAAATTTTCCCTAAAAAAGGCTTTAGGGTACGTACTACAATTTTGTAGCGAAGTTATTATAATCTAAGCGTAAAAATAAGAAATAAACGTAGCTTACCGCATTTAAACTTTGATAAAATAGAACAATAAACAATCAAAATATTAAAAGGGGTTAATATGATTAAATCTGTCTTCGCTGCATTTGATTCCTTTGTGTTTTCTGCTTTAGATTTTTTACTCTTTTTAGCAATATGCCTTTTTGTAATCCTGTTAGGTTACTTTTTTTGGCCAATCTTAAAATTACCTATATTGATCGGTGCAATATTAGCTATTACATATTTTTGTTATCAACTTTATAAATTAAGAGCAGAACAAAAACGTATAGAACAAACGACAAAATTAGCTGAATGGTCTAAACAAGAGTTACAGCGCCCAATCATTCAACAACTTTTGAAAAAAACAATAAGAAAGTAAATCATTCATTCCCGGAACAATAATTAGTAGTAGCAATCGCAATAAAGAAACTATGCTAACTAATATCTCCGTGAGTATGAAAAATAAGGCCAGATATGGAAAATAAAGAGTATATACTTAGTTTTTTTGTAATAGATAGTATGGGAAATGAAGTAGATAGCGATACCATCTCTATAAATGCGGTAGATAAAACAGACGCTAGAACGAAAGCTGTAAAATTTCTGCAAAAAAATTATAAAGGCAATAGATGGGAAATTGAATCTATTACAATAGCTGAATAACCAAATAAAGCGCATCTAGGCTGATCCCCGAAAGCAAGAAACCTTATCTTGTTGGTGCGCTCCTACCAATAAGGACAAATGCGAAAGGGGCGTTTATGTCGAATCAAAAGTTCTTGCCTAAAAAGGCATATTCAATCACTGATGCGGTAAAATATATCTCATTAAACTACAATATTAATATTTCAGAATACGATTTATTAGAATATATTCAATCAGGTGATTTACAAGCTTCAATTCATCTTGAAGGGCGAATTAATAAGATAGATAGCGTAAATAAACGGGAAATTCCACATAATAAAACGCTAAATATTAGAAATGAAGAAATATTTTTACAATTTAGCCAAAGGGAAACAAAGCCAGAAATAGAACACAACGAAAACTTTGAAATTTACAGAATAAAACTAAATAATATTTATTTTAGTATTGATGTTATATTAAATGATGCCTACTACCTCCCTGACTACTTTTCTAAAAATGATGAAATAAAGCTTTATACCGGAGAACTAGACCGTTTTAGAAATCTTGTTTTTAATGGTTATTTTCCTCTCTCTAAGGAAGTATTCGAACCATACAATACCCTAGAGCTAATAGAGCGTGGTTATATAGAGGAATTCCCTGATATTTATGTAAACACCTTTTCTGGGCTTTATCTTCATTTGCCTATTTACGAAAACAGAACAGAGCTTTATTTAGATGATATTTATATTATTCACGAGGATATGATCTCATTTTTGAAATTATTTTCCGTAATTGATGAAAGTTATGAACAGCAAGAAGAAATTCAGAAACTTAAAAATCAAATTAGTGATAAAAATAAACAAATTGAAGAATTCCAAAAAAAGATAGGGGAAAGCAGTAGAGAAATTTCTGGAAAATCTGAAACTTCTTACTTAAATCTTATACAAGCCTTAAAAGAACTTTGTTTGTCTGAAAATAGCTTTGGTAACCAAGAAGAATTAATAGTTTATATTAGTGAACAATATCAAGGTTATACTGGATTAAGTGAAGCTAATTTACGAGATAAATTCAGCAAAGCAAATAAAATCAAATAACCCTTCAAGAGATCTATATAGATTCGTTTTGGATCTATATAGATTTTGCCACCCTAAAAAATCCTTTCTAATACCTCCCGTTCGAACAACTCAACGGAATAGAACGCTATTCCACATGGTTAAACTAACGTGAGGTATTTTTTATGGAACAATCTCAAATCCAATCACAAAAATTAATTCCTGGTAAAACCGTTTGCCGCATTGTTGGCTTCCAGCGCACAAAACTAAATTGTTTGGTTAAAGAAAAAAAATTTCCACAACCTATTCGGCTTTCACAAACCTTTGTTTTATGGGATGTAGAAGAAGTAAATCAATGGATTGAAGAGCAAAAAGCCGCACGGGCTTAAGGTGGTGGAAGATGGGTGAAATAAGAAAACCAACTCAATTTTTAAAAGTTCTTCATCGCTTAATAAATTCAAGTATTAGCGGAATTGATGGTTACGAAATGGGGATGACTTCCGCACGTAATTATATAAGTGAGCTAGAGCGAGAATATTTAAGCGAAAAATTAAAGCGTACAACAGAAAAGACCTCGGATGGAGCAGGTCAATATTACCGTTATGAAGTTGCAAATGCTAAACAATTAAAAGAAGTGGTTGCAATTTACAAAGCTAAAGGGGGCGAACTTTCAGCGGTTGAAGAAAAGCAAGCCTATTCACGGTTTGAATAGGAAAGAAAAACGCCGCAAGGCTATCCAATGCGGCGTTTAAACCTTCTAAAGGTAATTTTTATCAATATGTTAAGGTCATTTAAAAATATGGAAATAATCACCATGAATTTAAATCATAAATATTTAATCAATATGAAATATTTTTCAAGTTGTTTTTGATTAAAATCGCTTTACAAACCACAGTTAATTTTGGCATCATGAACACGCAATCAGAAAAAGTGATTGCCAGCCGTGGAAAGCTGAACTATCTAACTTTGGCGAACGACAGCACGCCATTAGACCGTGCTTTTTTTGTTCGTAACATTCGCACACCAAAAGAATATGCGGATTTTGTTTTACATATAAATCCGATCATTCTCTCAATGGTAGAGCGTAATAAGCCGTCTATGACGGGCTGTCTTCCAAAGTTGGCAGTTTTCCACCTTGTTACGTTCTACCGCCCGACCGTGGAAAGTCTAGCAGTAGTTCCTGAAAATCTAACTTTGGAACTTACGCAAATGTATCAATTCATCTTCGCGGCTATTCGCCGTACTGATTTATCAAATCACCTTCAAAAAATCCGTATTACCGCTGATAGCGAACGCAACGCACGCGCTAAGCTTGCCCGTGAGTTCGTCTTAGTGCTTGCTGGAAGAATCAATCTTCAATCAGACCGCACTTTATCAGCAAATACTTTCCCTTCAATCTCTTTCGCGGAGGTGGCTCATGACTAACAAAACTCCTACACATTGCGCCATTCAGATGGCCAAAGTGGGCAAACTTCATAGTTCTATCCGCAGAGCGAAAGCAATTTTGGCATTAATTCGGAACGATGGGGCGGATATGGATTTAGAAGGCTTTTATACAAGCGAAGAAATTATCCGAGCCGCCTTATCTGCGATTGATGATTATTTAGAGCAAGCGGAGCAATCCTCAACAGTAGATTTTTATTTCACAAAAGGGGAAGAAAATGAGAACTAAAAAAATCAAATCATTTAAAGAGCCATACGTACCGACACCAGAGCAGTTAGAGAAAGCCTGTAAACGTATTAAACAATTATTAGCCTTCGCTGAAGATTATCTACACACAGGACACTATAAAGGACTAGCAGCATCGATCGAGCAAATTAAGAAAGCAGCAACAATTAGAAAGGCGGCAAGAAATGAAACCAAATAATCCTATGGAACAGCTAAAACAATGGAAAGCGGCAAGTGATAAAAATTTAGTAAGCAGTGGCGAAAAACGCCACCAGTTACAAAAAGCGCCACCGGTGGCGAAAAGTGCCACTGGTAATGAAGAACAGAAAGTTGAAAAAAGAAAAGGTAAGCTGTTTTTTAATCCATTGGCTTTGAAGTATTCCCAAATTTCACGTCAATTCCAACTAATACAGGATAGCAACAAACGATGTCTTGAAGTTTATCCAGGTGATTTTCATCACAAGATCAAGTTTCGTGATGAAATAGTGGATTTAATGAATAAATTGGCTGGTGGTGGAAATTTGCTTAACGCATTGGCCAAAGACGGCAATCTATCCCGAGAAGATACGGCCAAATTGAAATATTTCAATCAAGCTAATAAATATCTGCTCTATAAGTTTAGCGAGGTGGTGGAACAGATAGGCGCTTTAAACTCTGAACGAGCTGAACAACAAAAGGGGAGTAAGTAAGATGAATATGAATGAAAAATTAGACTACTCAAATTTAAGTGCGGTCGAATTGAAAGCGATTATGCTTTGCCAGATAAATTGTGAAAAGAAAGAGGGGGATGCTCTTTATTTACCTTTACCTTATCTGGGTGAAACAATCGTAACGTTAGCAGAAATTTTTGAAAGTTATCCGTCTGAAAAACTGTATGTGTTACGAAATCTACACGATGAACTGTTAGCGGCTAATAAACATTTATTACAACTAGCACCTAATCCGCCTTCACTTAATCCGGAAGAAATAGTCGCAAGTTTAACTAACGATGAAATTATTGATGGATTGCTGAAAAATAGCATAGTCATTTCTTTAGTTGAAACTCTTACATACTTCCAAAAAGTAGTCGCTGACCGCATCAATGATATTGAAAACGGAGTACTTAAAGGGGTGAACAATGGCTCGATTAATTAATGCTCCGCATCTTGCGGATCAACCGCATGAACCTTATTCCGATTTATTTGTGTTAGCTGGCTCTAAAGCATGGCAAGCATGGGGAAAAGGTAAAGGGGAAGAATGGCTTTTATTGTGTTCGTTGGTGGATGGTCTAGAAAGTAATCAGAAACCAGTTATTCTAGGTGAAAATCAACTTGATAATATTTCTTCAACACGTATAGCTAAGGAAGATCAGCAGTTAGTGAAGATTGCTCAATATGGCGAATTAAAACAGGAAGAAATTACCGCAATTTGTCAGAATTTAGCAAAAAACACTTCGGCTAGAGAAGTGAAACTCATTGATGCAGCCGCGCAATTAAAAGAGGATTTAAGCTCTTACATTCAACTCTTGCGAACCGATAAAAAGACCGCTGATTTAGCAACGCAATTAGCACTGCCTGAAAAAGTAAAAGAAAATGACGGAGTCAATAAGAAAGCGCGAGCTTTGACTAAGTCGTTAGAAATGGATTTGGCATTAAACCCAAGAAATCGGGAGCTTTATAACTATGACGGCATAGGCTGGCAAATGGTGGAGAAATATGAGTTCTTGGATAAAGTAGTTGCTTTCTTTGAAGAACAGGACTTTGGATATAGCGCACGTTCTATAGAAGGTACTATTGATACGATAAAAATTCAAGTTCCCAAAATGGGAGTACAGACACAAGAATTGATCGCTTTCAATAATGGAACTTTAAACCGCACTACGTTAGAGTTCTTGCCCCATTATAGGGAAAACTGGCTAACATCGTATATTCCGCATGAATATCTAAATTCAGCGCAAAATACGCCATATTTTGATAAATGGTTAGAGTTTGTAAGCGGTGGTAAAGAAAGCAAAAAGAACGCTATTCTAGCGGCTTTATACGCAGTTTTAACTAATCGCAACGACTGGCAATTATTCTTTGAAGTAACAGGTGATGGCGGTAGTGGTAAATCTGTTTTTGCTAATATTGCCACGTTATTAGCTGGTGAGCAGAACACAGAAAGCGGGCGGTTAGTAGATTTAGATGAACCACGCGGACGGGAAAGTTTTGTAGGTAAGACTTTGCTAATTTGCCCTGAACAATCGCGTTATGGTGGTGATGGTGGTGGATTGAAAAGTATCACAGGTGGTGATCCTGTAAATATTGACCCAAAACACCGCAGTAAATTTAAAGCGGTTATTCCCGCAGTAGTCTTAATCGTTAATAACGAGGCGACTAGATTTACAGAGCGTAGCGGTGGGATTGAGCGAAGAAGGGTAATCTTTCACTTTGACAAAGTAGTACCTGAAAACGAGCGAGACCCTAATTTCATGGATAAGATTGAGAGGGAAATAGGGGGTATAATTTACAAACTAATACATACCTTTGAACAGCCTGAAACCGCTAAGGCCGCTTTAAAAGAGCAACAAACAAGTGATGAGGCTTTAGAAATAAAAAGCGAATCTGACCATATCACCGAATTTTGCGGCTACTTTTATACTACGGCACAGAATGACGGTTTGTATATAGGAAATGCTAATCTAGGTGGTAAGGCAAGAACACACCTCTATCCGGCATACTTAGCATTTACGGCTGCAAGTGGAATTTCAAATACTCTTACTTTGAGAAACTTCTCAAATTCATTAAAGCAAGGATTTGCGCAGCATAAAAATAAATTTGAGTTCTTCAAAGTTAAAGGAAAATTTGGATATCGCTCCAATGTTCACTTCAAAAACTATGATGAGTTCCAAAGTGAGTTCGATTCATAAACTAGGAAAGAGGGGCAAAGCCCCTTTTTTATGCTTTTCTCTTAAAAGGTGAACAATTAGGGTGAACAATAATGTTCACCTATTCACCCGTAACTATATGAAATAAAAGGTTAAATTGGCAAGGTGAACAGGTGAACCAATTTTTATAATATTTTTTACACGCCGCTAATTCACACGCTTTCTTTTTCGCATCGCTCCACAAAATCACTCCATAATTGCATCACAGGGCGTCGGAGTTCTACATAATCGTAACGGTTATATGCCTGACTTGTTTTATTCCCAATGCTATGAGCAAGACAACTTTCAGCAATACGGAAATCAACTTGCTGATCTTCTAAAAACGTTCTAGCTATCGATCTCAATCCGTGAGCATCTTGAATCCCTTTGTAACCTATTTTTCTCAATGCGTTAGCTATTAGTTCTTTACTAGCTGATTGGTTAGGTTTGTGATAGTGAGAAAATACGAATTTGTCATCACCTGTTATAGGTTTCAATTCTTTCAGAATATCCATCATTAAAGATGAAAGCGGAACAATGTGCGGAAATGCCCCTTGTCTTGTTTTTTTCATTTTTTCGGCTGGGATAGTCCATAACTTTTTATCAAAATCAATTTCAGACCATTCAACAGAAACCGCCTCAGCCGGACGAACCATTGAAAGTAATTGCCATCGGAATAAAACCTTTGTTAGATGATCTCTACTTGAATTTTTGAAGTCTTGTAATAGTTTCGGTAGTTCTTCCGGTTTGATTGCCGGGTGATGTTTTTGAGGCTCTTTATGGTAAGCATCAGATGCTTTCAAGCAAGAATTAAACGAAATCAATCCTATTGTTACCGCATAATTTAAAATCTGATTAGCGAGGTTTAATAAACGGTGCAGCGTATCATTGAAACCTTTTTCATTTAATTGGCGAACAGTTTTAATCAGTAAAGGGGAAGAGATCTCATCAATAGGATAATTTCCAAGAGTAGGGAATAGATAATTTTCTAATCTTGCCCAATTCTTTTCCATTGTCATAGGCTCAATTTCTTTACTTCTTTTTTCTTTCCAAAGTAAAGCGACTTTATAGAAAGTATTTTCGTTCTGGCCGTTTTTAATTAGTTCTTGTTCTTTTATGTATTCTTGCGGATCGATGCTTTGAGCAAGTAGGGCGCGATATTCTTCACGTTTTTGACGAGCTTGCGCAAGTGTTATAGCTGGATAAGTTCCAATAGTAAAAGATGTGCGCTTATTTGTTACTGGGTGATAATAATTAAAAATCCAAGCCTTAGCACCAGTAGGCTTAATGCGTAAAAAAAGACCGTTACCATCACTTAGATTGTATTCTTTATCCTTTGTTTTCGCTTTATCTACTTCGGTATTTGTGAGCGGTTTAGTAACACGAGGCATCATTTTTCCTTAGTTTTAGTAACAAGATTTTTCGAAGTTTATCACCTTGTTACTAAACTTGTTACTAAAAAACGCGGTTAAAGACAATTAAATCTGATTAGTTGCGATAAGTAAAAGGGCTGAAAAGCCTTGAAAACACTAGGAAAAACACAGCCCCGCGAGTGGTTTCGCGGGGCTGTGTTTAGGGTAAATGGTGCGACTAGCTGGACTCGAACCAGTGACCCCCACCATGTCAAGGTGGTGCTCTAACCAACTGAGCTATAGTCGCGTAAAAGATGTAGCAGATGATAAACAGTTTTAAGGATGAAAACAAGGGGATTTGTTTTAAGTTAAATTTAGCTGCTAAAAAAATAACCAAAATTTGTTGCAAAAACTCTCAGTGCTTGTTTTGATTTTGCGCTGGTTTAAGCGTATAATGCGCGACGGTTTTTATCTCGGATGGGCCGAAATTAAAAAAGCTTTTTTAAATTGTAACTATTTGTGGAGTTTAGATAATGTCTAGAAAATTAAGAAGAACGAAGATTGTATGTACAATGGGTCCAGCTACAGACCGCGATAACAATCTTGAAAAAATTATCGCAGCAGGCGCTAATGTTGTACGTATGAACTTTTCTCACGGTACACCAGATGATCATATTGAGCGTGCTGAGCGTGTTCGTGCGATCGCGAAAAAATTAGGTAAAACCGTGGCAATTTTAGGTGACTTACAAGGTCCTAAAATTCGTGTTTCTACTTTTAAAGACGGCAAAATTTTCTTAAATGTTGGTGATAAATTTATTCTTGATGCGGAATTACCAAAAGGTGAAGGTAATCAAGAAGCCGTTGGTTTAGACTATAAAACACTTCCACAAGATGTTGTACCTGGCGATATTCTTTTATTAGATGACGGCCGTGTTCAATTAAAAGTCCTTTCTACTGACGGTGCAAAAGTATTTACTGAAGTGACAGTTGGTGGTCCGTTATCAAACAATAAAGGGATCAACAAATTAGGTGGTGGTTTATCTGCAGACGCATTAACTGAAAAAGATAAAGCAGATATCATCACAGCTGCACGTATTGGTGTAGATTACTTAGCGGTATCTTTCCCTCGTTCAAGTGCAGATTTAAACTATGCGCGTGAATTAGCAAAACAAGCAGGTTTAGACGCGAAAATCGTTGCTAAAGTTGAACGTGCTGAAACAGTCGTTGATGAAGCAGCAATGGATGATATCATCCTCGCTTCTGATGTAATTATGGTTGCGCGTGGTGACTTAGGTGTTGAAATTGGTGACCCAGAATTGGTTGGCGTACAGAAAAAATTAATTCGTCGTTCACGTCAATTAAATCGTGCGGTTATTACTGCAACTCAAATGATGGAGTCAATGATCAGCAACCCAATGCCAACTCGTGCAGAAGTGATGGACGTGGCAAATGCGGTATTAGATGGTACTGACGCGGTAATGCTTTCAGCAGAAACTGCTGCAGGTCAATATCCAGCTGAAACTGTGGCGACAATGGCTCGCGTATGTTTAGGTGCAGAAAAAATGCCAAGCATCAATATTTCTAAACACCGTTTAGATCGTGAATTCAGAGATATTGAAGAATCTGTAGCGATGTCAGCAATGTACGCAGCAAACCACTTAAGCGGTATTGCAGCAATCATTACATTAAGCCACTCTGGTCGTACACCATTATTAATGTCACGTATTAGCTCAGGTTTACCAATCTTTGCACTTTCTCGTGTTCAAGAAACCTTAAACCGTTGCGCATTATACCGTGGTGTAACACCAGTTCATTTTGATGGTGAATCTCGTAGCGCTGCAGGTGCAAAAGCAGCGATTAACCTATTAAAAGAAAAAGGTTATTTAGTTTCAGGTGATCTTGTTTTATTAACACAAGGTGATGAATCAGAAGGTACAACTAACGTTTGTCGTACTTTAACTGTTGAATAATCAACATGCCTGAATGAAAAAGAGCGGTGGATTTTTCCACCGTTTTTTTATGTCTAAAATATTGAAAATATTGACCGCACTTTTTTCTTAAAACCACCTCGTATTTGCGGTATCATAAGCACAGTTTTTTAGTTTAAATTGAAATCCTTATGGCATCACAACGACAAATCCAATCTTCCGATCAGAAAACTGAACAAGTTAGTATCCCGCCTCATTCCACTGAAGCTGAACAAGCCGTTCTAGGCGGTATTATGTTGAGTAATCAGCATTGGGATGGCATTGCGGAAAGAGTTATTGCTGAGGATTTTTATACTTTTGCACATAAAGCAATCTTCCAAACTATGGAAGAATTAATGCGTAACCAAACGCCAATTGATTTGATTATCCTCGATCAAGCCCTTAAAGCCAAAGGTATCAGTGATTCCGTAGGCGGTTTTGCTTATTTAGCGGATCTTTCTAATAACACCCCAAATGCCATTAATATTTTGGCTTATGCAGAGATCGTACGTGAAAAAGCGATTTTGCGTGAGCTTATTGCCGTAGGGAATCGTATTGCAGAAAACAGTTATTCGCCCAAAGGCAAAGACATCAAGATGGTGTTGGATGAAGCCGAAAGAGAAGTGTTTGCGATCGCTGAAAAACGAAGTTCTTCAACAGAAGGACCTCAAAATGTGCTTAGCGTATTGGAAAGCACCATTGCTCGAATTGAAACCTTAGGTAAGCTTGAAAATCATAACGGTGTGACAGGGGTCACAACAGGCTTTGTTGAGTTAGATAAGAAAACAGCTGGTTTACAGCCTTCCGATCTCATCATTGTGGCTGCACGTCCTTCCATGGGTAAAACCACGTTTGCAATGAACCTTTGTGAAAATGCGGCCATGGCAAGTGATAAGCCTGTATTGGTATTCAGTTTAGAGATGCCTGCTGAGCAAATTATGATGCGTATGATTGCCTCTCTCGCTCGCGTGGACCAAACCAAAATTCGTACTGGCCAAAACTTGGAAGAAGCGGAATGGAGCAAAATTGCCAGCGTGTTTGGGATGTTTAAGCAAAAAAATAATCTTTATATCGATGATTCATCGGGTTTAACTCCAACAGAATTGCGTTCTCGCGCACGTCGTGTGTATCGAGAAAATGGTGGCTTGAGTATGATTATGGTGGATTATCTTCAATTAATGCGCGCGCCCGCATTTTCAGATAACCGTACCTTAGAGATCGCCGAGATTTCTCGTTCTTTAAAAGCATTAGCGAAAGAATTAGAAGTCCCTGTTATTGCACTTTCCCAGCTTAACCGTACTTTAGAACAACGTGCAGATAAACGTCCAGTAAACTCAGACTTGCGTGAATCAGGCTCTATCGAGCAGGATGCTGACCTGATTATGTTTATTTATCGTGACGAAGTGTATAACGATAATTCTGAAGATAAAGGTGTTGCTGAAATCATTATTGGTAAACAACGTAACGGTCCGATTGGTCGTGTACGTTTAGCATTTAACGGTCAATTCTCACGCTTTGATAACCTTGCCGAACAGCGTGAATACAGAGATGATTATTAGGCAAGATAGAACGGATTAGAAAAATGAACGTAAAACCGGCAACAGCGAAAATCAGTTCGCTTGCCTTAAAACATAATTTACAAGTTATTAAAGAAAAAGCGCCACATAGCAAAATTATTGCGGTAGTAAAAGCAAATGCATATGGTCATGGTGTGGTATTTGTTTCCTCTGCTTTAGAAAGCATGGTAGATTGCTTTGCAGTGGCACGTTTAGAAGAGGCGTTATCGTTACGCTCTAACGGTATTATTAAACCGATCTTATTGCTAGAAGGTTTTTTTGATGAAAAAGATTTACCCATTATTGCGGTAAATAACATCGAAACGGTGGTACATAACCGTGAACAGCTTGAAGCATTAAAACGAGCTGTGGTACCAAGTCCAATCAAAGTCTGGTTGAAGATTGATACCGGTATGCACCGTTTAGGTGTGTCACTTGATGAAGTGGATTATTTTTATCAAGAGCTGAAAAAACTCCCTCAAATTCAACCGCACTTAGGTTTTGTCAGCCATTTTAGCCGTGCTGATGAACTAGATTCTGATTATACTCAAGTTCAGCTTGATCGTTTCCTTCACGCGACAAAAGATAAAGGTGGAGAAAGAACCATTGCGGCATCTGGCGGGATTTTATTCTGGCCTGAGGCTCATTTAGATTGTATTCGTCCAGGGATTATTATGTATGGCATTTCACCAACGGATACTGTTGGGGCTGAATTTGGTTTAATCCCCGTGATGAACTTAACTTCTTCATTACTTGCGGTGCGAGAACATAAAAAAGGTGAACCTGTTGGCTATGGTGGCATTTGGACCAGTCCTAAAGATACCAAAATTGGTGTTGTCGCTATTGGATACGGTGATGGATATCCGCGTGATGTGCCAGAAGGCACGCCAGTTTATCTAAATGGTCGAATTGTTCCTATTGTCGGTCGCGTCTCAATGGATATGCTAACGGTAGACTTAGGCGCAGATAGCCAAGATAAAGTAGGTGATGAAGTGATTTTATGGGGTAAGGAATTACCAATTGAAACAGTAGCTAAATACAGTGGTATTTTAAGCTATGAATTGATTACAAAATTAACCCCGCGTGTTATAACAGAATATGTCGATTAATTGTTTTTGTAAGAAAGCAAAAATGTAAAGAATTCAATTTTTAAAAGGAAATATTCATGAAAAACATCAATCCAACCAATACACAAGCGTGGAAAGCGCTTGAGGCTCACCAATCTCAACTGGCTCATACCACGATTGCTGATTTGTTTAAGCAAGAAGAAAATCGTTTTAATGATTATTCTTTCACTTTTGAAAATCAAATCTTAGTAGATTTTTCAAAAAATAAAATTAATCAAGAAACCCTCAAATTACTTCGTCAATTAGCCAAAGAGTCTGCATTAGATGAAGCGATCAATGCCATGTTTACAGGCGAGAAAATTAATCGTACAGAAAATCGAGCAGTATTACATACCGCACTTCGTAACCGTTCAAATACACCTGTCTATGTAGATGGCAAAGATGTGATGCCGGAAGTGAATGCCGTATTAGCGAAAATGAGCGCGTTCTGTGCTCGTGTGATTTCAGGTGAATGGAAAGGTTATACGGGAAAAGCGATTACTGATGTGGTGAATATTGGTATCGGTGGTTCGGACTTAGGTCCTTACATGGTGACTGAAGCACTTCGTCCTTATAAAAATCACTTGAATATGCACTTCGTTTCAAACGTGGATGGAACCCATATCGCTGAAACGTTGAAAAAAGTGAATCCTGAAACGACACTTTTCTTAGTGGCTTCTAAAACCTTCACCACCCAAGAAACTATGACCAATGCGAATTCTGCACGCGATTGGTTATTAGCGGCAGCGAAAGATAACAGCGCGGTGGCAAAACACTTCGCCGCACTTTCTACCAATGGTAAAGCGGTAGCAGAATTCGGTATTGATACTAATAATATGTTTGAGTTCTGGGATTGGGTTGGTGGCCGTTATTCTTTATGGTCTGCAATCGGTCTTTCTATCGCACTTTCAATCGGCTTTGATAATTTTGAAGCGTTATTAAGTGGTGCGCATGAAATGGATAAACATTTCCGTACCGCGCCATTAGAAAAAAATATCCCTGCAACATTAGCATTAGTCGGTTTATGGAATACCAACTTCCTTGGTGCACAAACCGAAGCGATTTTACCTTATGACCAATATTTACACCGTTTTGCCGCTTATTTCCAACAAGGCAATATGGAATCAAACGGTAAATATGTCGATCGTAATGGCGATGTTATCCATGATTATCAAACCGGCCCAATTATTTGGGGAGAACCAGGTACAAACGGTCAGCATGCATTCTATCAATTGATTCACCAAGGTACGATGTTAATCCCTTGTGACTTTATCGCGCCAGCACAAAGTCATAATCCATTAGGTGATCACCACAGCAAATTATTATCAAACTTCTTTGCGCAAACTGAGGCACTTGCTTTTGGTAAAACCAAAGAAGAAGTCGAAGCAGAATTTGTGAAAGCGGGTAAATCGTTGGATGAGGTAAAAGACATTGTGCCATTCAAAGTCTTTACGGGTAACAAACCGACCAACTCTATTTTAGTGCAAAAAATTACACCATTTGTTCTTGGCGCATTAATTGCGATGTATGAACACAAAATTTTTACACAAGGTATGATTTTCAATATCTTCAGTTTCGACCAATGGGGCGTGGAATTAGGTAAACAATTAGCGAACCGAATTCTTCCTGAATTGGCAGACAAAGAGAATGTTTCAAGCCATGATAGCTCAACCAATGGATTGATTAATCAATTTAAAGCGTGGCGCTAAGATAATGTAAAGTAAAAGTGCGGTTAAAATTGACCGCACTTTTTTATTTCGCATTAAACAGATTTGACTTTCCACATACAGGCTACGCTGATAATAATTAATGCCACAGCGACATAAAAAACAGAATTGTAATGCCAGATTTCCGCAATAATACCTGCAATCGGTCCACCAATAATCCAACTACTTTTTGCTGCATTACTGAATAGAGTTGTAGCCGTGCCCATTTTAGTCGGCATTAAATCTTGGAAATACACCATGCCAATCGTAGCGGTAATACCAATAAAAATCGCATTAAGCATTTGTAATCCGATAAGCTGCCAAGTTTGCTCAGCAAATAATAAGCTTGAGTAGAAGGCGAGACCTGAAACTAAAGCAATCATCATCAAGCGTTTTTTACTGAAGTATTTGGTGAGGTAACCCGCTAATATCATCACGGGGATTTCCAATCCCGCAGCAGTTCCCATTAATGTTCCTGCTAATTCTTTGCCTAAATGTAACTCATTAATCACAAATAATGGCATATTGATGAGATACGTGCTGTTACAGGTCCAAAGCAATAGGTTAGCGATGAACAAGTAAATCACACTTTTTCTTGGTGGCGTATTGTCTAAAATCTCTTGATTTTTAACCGCACTTTGACGAGGAATTTTCGGCAATAATTTGCTGACGCCTGCACAAAGTAAAAAGGCAGAACCCGCCACCAAATACATATAATCAAAGCCCCAGTTTAGCGCAATGAAAAAAGAAAGTGGCGGCCCCACAATCCAGGCGAGAGAGATTTGAGTTCGCATAATTGTGGTGAACATCACCGCTTCACGATGGCTGCTTTCAGCATATTCTCTTGCTAAAGCAAAAGATTGCGGATTAGCGGATGAGCCTAATCCTAACAATGTTGTACCGATAATAATCAACACATAATAATTTCGGCTATAAGCAAAAATCAGGCATCCAAGCACAGCAATCAAACAGCAAACAATCATCACTTTGCGACGATCATCTTGCTTATCAGAATATTTCGCCAGAATTTGGCTCAAGATAATGCCAATAATGGCATTGACGGAATAGAACAAGCCCACAAAAAAAGGTGAAACCTGAATCTCTTGCGACAGATATAAACTCAAGGTCGGCGTCTGAAACGCAGAGGCAATCCCCGTTAAAAAGGCAATCAATAGAAAATTGAACGCCACAAGATTAGATGGTGTTGCGTTTTGTTGTTGAACAAACATAGTCATTACTTAATAAGAGAACATGGTTGGAAATAAAAGTGCGGTTAATTTTAACCGCACTTGAGTTGATTATTTGTCATATTGAATTGCTGGTAAATAACCAATCATTAAATCCAATGGACGGCTACAGCTTATTGTATTTTCTCTGTTCTCAATGAAAAATCTTGATGTCATCGCTTTTTCACCCTGATTAAAGAAAATTTCAATAATTGAACGATCAAAGAAAATTTCGACAGTTTGTAGATTTTCAACTTCGCAGAAGCGTTTGGTATCGAATTTTTCCATTAATTCGGTTTGTTCGCTTTGACTGCGATCTAAGCAAACCAAGCCATTTTCATAAGAAAGTCGTAATGATTGTCCTTTTTCATTTTGGAAGAAGGTTAAGTCAAAGGCTTGGTTATTTGCCTCAAATTTAATATACGCACGATCTAAATTAGCAATATCCGCTTTTTCATTGAGATGAAGCGCAGAACGTGCGGTAAGATTTTTGTATATTTTATCAATCGGGCATTGATAAATTTTCGAACCTTCTAAACGCAATTCTCTTGGTAAGGTTAAAGCTGAGTGCCATTTAAATTTGTCTGTTGGATAAGTTAAATCTGGCAAACCAATCCAACCGAAAAGCACGGCATGAGTTTGGTTATCTAAGCCAGCAAATGTTTGTGGGGCATAGAAATCAAAGCCTTGATCCAACTCACTAATATATTCTGCTTCAAAGGTTAAATCCGTTAATTTACCCACAGCATAAGTCGCATGATAATTATTTTGGAATTGATGCGCTTCTCGAACTTTACCTTGTGGCGACCAAATAAAGACATCTTTATCACCGAACTTCAATAGGTCAGGGCATTCCCACATAAACACGTTTGTATTGTCAAAAGCTGGTAAGGAAAGCTCGCCTAATAAACGAGGCGTATCTTCAAGATTGTCCATTTCAAAAATAATGGCTGTTCCCGTGAGGTTTTCTCGCTGTGCACCGCAGATAAAACGGATTTTGCCGTCTTTAGTTAAATACGGTTTAGGATCGCGAACATGCTCTGTATAACCTTCTGGCGCATTTTCAATTAACGGACGTTTGCTAAGCAACTTCCCGTTAAGATCGAAAATCGCTAAATTTTGATAAGGCACGCGTTGATTATCACTTGGACGACGAGTATTGCCAGTGTAGAACATGGCCAATTTATCACCGACTTTTAAAGCACCACCCGAATAACAGCCGTGAGACTCAAAAAGTTCACAAGGAATCAGATCATCCGCTGATTGGTAATGTTGGAAGTCTTTCGTGATTAAATGCTTCCAATGTTTCATCCCGTGAATTGCATCGAATGGAAACCATTGATAGAACAGATGATATTTCTCTCCATCGAAGATCAAACCATTCGGATCATTCATCAAGCCAGTTGGTGGGGCAATATGAAAGTGCGGTCGGAAATCCTTGTCTTTTTGCACAGTTTGAGCAATTTCCGCAAGTTCGCCTTTTTCTGCAGCTAGGATACTTTTGTATTTGCCATTATTGAAAATAATCATCGTGATCGTGCCTCGTTAATGTGATCGGGTAAGTAAAAGGTGCAATAATTTGCATCTTTAATTCTTAGTTGGCTAGGAACGCTGCTAATTGTGCTTTATTTGGTAGCGCAGACATCGCCCCTTTTGCTGTCGTAGCAAGGGCGCCACAAGCATTGGCTTGACGGATAATTTGCACAAGCACATCATTTTCTTTCCAATTTGGATGTTGTGAAAGTCCTGCAAGCAGGCCGCCAACGAAGGCATCGCCTGCACCTGTTGTATCAACCGGTTGTAAGGCTTTTCCGGCAATTACATCTTTCTTACCTTCTAAGTGATAGAGCGCGCCATCTTTACCTAAGGTCACGATAATCAATTTTTCAGGATAAAGTGCCGTCACTTTTTCAAAGGCTTTTTCAAGGCTATCAGTATTGGTTAAAAGCGTTAATTCTTCTTCAGAGAATTTTAATACGTCAGCTAATGCAACGGCTTCCATTACCACGGTTTTCATTTCTTCTAGGCTAGACCAAAGTGATTCACGTAAATTTGGGTCAAAAGAGAAGAAACCGCCAGCAGCTTTAATACGGCGAATAGCTTCGAAAGTCGCTTCGCGAGATGGATTATTAATCAGCGCGATAGAGCAGCAATGTAGCCATTCACCTTGTTGGAAAGGCGGTAAATCGCTCGCTTGTAAGAACTGATCTGCACTTGGATTTACCATAAAGGTAAAGCTGCGTTCGCCATTATCTAAACCAACCACAACCGTAGAGGTTCGATGTTGCGGATCTAAAATCATATGTTGCGTATTCACATTTTCCGCATTTAAGGTATCTTGCATAAATTGGCCAAGCGGATCGTTACCTATGCGACCAATAAAGGCACTCGGGCTGCCTAAGCGTGCTACGCCAACAGCCACATTGGCAGGCGCACCACCGGCACAGCGTAAATAATGATTTTCACCGTCAGGAATAAGATCAACAACCGCATCGCCGGTTACCCAGATTTTTTGGCTCATATTATTTTCCCTCTATTGTGGATATCAGTTAAAAAATAACCGCACTTAAAAAGAGCGGTCATTTTCATAGGTGTTTTATGCGATGGTTACGCGTGCAAACTTACGTTTACCGACTTGGTAAACATTCGTGCCTTTTGGTGCATTGGCTTTCATGTCTTCGACTTTTTCGCCATTGATTTTCACACCACCTTGCTTCGCTGAGCGAATCGCTTCAGAAGTAGAAGGAACCAGTCCCGCTTCTTTTAATAAGGTTGCTAAACCAATTTCGCCTTCAAAGGTGAATTCAGGCATTTCATCTGGCATTGCACCTTTTTGGAAACGGTTAATAAATTCTTGTTCAGCCGCCTCTGCCGCTGCTTCATCATGGAAACGTGCAATGATTTCTTTGGCTAATAAAATCTTCACATCACGTGGGTTTTTACCATTTGCTACTTCTGCTTTTAATTCAGCAATTTCAGTGAGTGGACGGAAAGAAAGTAAGTTGTACCAATCCCACATTAATTCATCCGAGATCGACATGATTTTACCGAACATATCGCTTGGTGCATCTGTCACGCCGATGTAGTTACCTAATGATTTAGACATTTTCTTCTCACCGTCTAAACCAACAAGTAATGGAAGCGTAATCGCTACTTGTGGTTTCTGACCAGCTGATTTTTGTAATTCACGACCAACAAGTAAGTTAAATTTTTGGTCTGTACCACCAAGTTCCACGTCAGCTTCTAATGCAACAGAGTCATGACCTTGTAATAAAGGATAAATAAATTCGTGAATTGCGATAGGTTGGTTGTTACCAAAACGTTTTTTGAAATCATCACGTTCTAGCATACGCGCTACGGTATAGTTACTTGCTAAACGGATCATCCCTTCAGTACCCAATTTACCCAACCATTCAGAGTTGAATACGATTTTCGTTTTTTGTGGGTCTAGAATTTTGTAAATCTGTTCTTTATAGGTTTCCGCATTGCGAAGCACATCTTCGCGGCTAAGCGGTGGGCGAGTGGTATTTTTACCAGATGGGTCACCGACCATCCCCGTGAAATCACCGATTAAGAAATAGACTTCGTGGCCTAATTGTTGGAATTGACGGAGTTTGTTTAATACCACGGTATGCCCTAAGTGAATATCCGGAGCAGTAGGGTCTGCACCAAGTTTAATTTTAAGTGGGCGATTTTCTTTTAGTTTTTCGATTAAATCTGCTTCAGAAAGAATCTCATCAGTACCGCGTTTTAGTTCTGCGAGAACGGTATTAATATCAGTCATTCTATTTCCTAATGTTATTTTAATATTAAAGGCTACATTATAGAGAATATGGCTGAAATGAAAAGATTGAGATGAAAAAAAACGCCTATTTGTGGGGAAATAGGCGTGAAGTTGGAGTGATTATCTGTTTGTTTTTGGAATGGCTAGATGATAACTATTATCAAATACCTTGTCAACAACAAAATGCAAATAATTCTCAATTATTTTTTAATCGATGTAAGGTACACTTTCTGTGAGAGAAAGTGCGGTCGGAATGCCATCTGAAATGTCAAATTTTCCCGCATAAGCATAAGCTTCAACGCCCTGAGATTTTGCGTCTTTTAAGAGGCGATCATATTCAGGATCTACAAACTCAGCGATTTTAAAACGATCGAAGCCATCATGTAATCCGGCAAAGAGAACAACGGCGCGATGTCCTTGTTTTTTCATGGCTAAAAGCTCACGAACATGTTTCTGTCCACGAGTAGTCACCGCATCGGGAAACATTCCTAATGTACCTTTTACGAAGGTGATGGATTTCACTTCAACATAGCAATCAGGCAAGCCTTCACCTTTCAGTAAAAAGTCGATACGGCTATTTTCTTCACCATATTTCACTTCAGGATAAATTTCATCATACATAGCGAGTTCTTTGATTTGTTTATTTTGCAAGGCTTCAAAGACTAGCTGGTTGGATCTGTGTGTGTTAATGCAAACAAGTTGGCCATTTGCTAATTGCGTTAATTCCCAACTGTGTGGATATTTGCGAGTTTGGCTATCAGAATGAGAGTACCAAACGATATCACCTTTTTCACCACAGCCAGTCATTGCACCAGTATTTGCACAATGAATCGTGAGCACTTCACCATTTGGTAATTCAATATCAGTCAAAAAACGTTTATAACGACGAATTAATTTTGCAGATTGTAGGGTAGGGAGTTGCATAGTTTATTCCTTTTGAAAAGAAAGTGCGGTCGAATTTAATGATGAAATTGACCGCACTTTGATCTGCCCCCCAAAAGTTGGACAGGTTAGTTAACTTAAATATTGAGCTCGGTATTGCACCGGGCTCAATCCTTTTAAACCAAGTTTAATTCGTTTTTGGTTGTAATACACTAAATATTCTTCAATTTAAGCCTGTAATTCAGCGATTGAATGATAAGTTCGTGAGTAAAAACACTCTGATTTTAGTATCGCAGAAAAACTTTCAATCACCGCATTATCGTAACAATTTCCTCGGCGACTCATACTTTGAACCGCTTTTACCCTCCAACATCTTTACCCATTACGCCGTGCCATACAATAAGGCGATTTTACGCCATCAAGCCCTCTTTCCCGAAATGCTTTTAGCCAATAAATGACGAGAGCGTGGGAAATTTGATGAAGTTTAGCCACCTCACGGATACCATAATCCTGTTCAGTGACGAGTTTGATAATTTTCAAACGAAATTGATAAGGGTAGGACATAATCTGCATCTCAAATTAGGTCTCCAGGTTTTAGGGTAGATCACTTTTACCTTCTTAAATTTAAAAATTAAAACAAATTCTTAATTTACCATTGACTTTTTGACCTATAGCCCTTACTTTACAGATTGATATTTCATCAACTTTATTCTCTGTAAAATAAGGAGCTTTTATGCAATCTCGCATTGTGGTTAATTCACAGGAAGAATCACTACTTAGCACACACAAAGTGCTACGTAATACCTATTTCTTATTGGGATTAACGATGGCATTTTCGGCAGTTGTTGCTTATATTTCGATGAGCTTAAACTTGCCTTATCCAAATCTTATCGTGTTACTTGTAGGTTTTTACGGTTTACTTTTTGTCACAAACCGTTTAGCAAATAGTGCATGGGGAATCTTAGCTGCATTCGCATTCACTGGGTTTATGGGTTATACCATCGGGCCAATTTTAAACATGTATGTGGCGAGAGGAATGGAAGATTTAATTATGCTTGCATTCGCAGGTACAGCCATCGTCTTCTTTGCTTGTTCAGCTTATGTGCTAACAACGAAGAAAGATATGTCTTTCCTTTCTACCGCGATTTTCTCATTATTTATCGTGTTATTGTTAGGGATTGCGGCAAGTTTCTTCTTCCAAATTCCGGCACTAGCGGTAGGGATCAGTGCATTGTTTGTGGTGTTCTCAACAATGACAATCCTTTATGAAACCAGCAATATTATTCACGGTGGCGAAACAAACTATATTCGTGCAACAGTGAGTATTTATGTGTCAATTTACAACTTATTTATTAGCTTATTAAGATTACTTTCTATCTTCTCAAGTGATGATTAGTCAGTATTAAATTTAAAGACGCTCCTGATTAGGGGCGTTTTTTTGTTTTGAACTAATTTTCTTAAGATAAGTCTTAGCATACAGGTTCGCTTGTCGTGCCTATTAATAACTAAATAGGAGTTTTTATGAAATCTTTAAAATCACTTTTAACATTAACATCACTTGCATTAGCCGTATCTGGTTCTGCATTGGCAACGAATACATCTGTATTACCAACAAAAGAATCAGTCGTAACTAATTCAAAATCAATGGTTGAAAGTACAAAAGCTGATGTGAAAAATGCGGCAAATGATAAGCTTAAATCAATGACGGATAGTGCGAGCTCAACGAAATCAAACGCATTGGATAAAGTTAATACCGCTAAAGAAAAAGCGACTTCCGCGAAAGATGCAGTGAAAGATAAAGCGACTTCTACAAAAGAGTCAGCAAAAGACAAAGTGGCCTCTTCAGCAAAAGTAAACATCAATAAAGCGGATGCAGAAACATTACAAAAACTTTCTGGTATCGGTGAGAAAAAAGCACAAGCGATTATTGATTACCGTAACAAAGTGGGCAAAATCAAAAGTGCTGCCGAGCTTTCTAATATTGATGGTATCGGTGAAGCTACAATTGAAAAAATCACGCCATTCTTAAGTTTCTAAGAAAACTCAGATAAAACAGACCGCACTTTATGTGCGGTTTTTTTGTTGAAGTAGATCACAAAATTGTAACAAAGTGTGATTTGAGGATTATTTCTTTTTTTATCCTATGTATAATGGGTGGACAACATCATGTAATACAAGGGGTAGATATGCAGCATTACAGTGCCTTTGATGAATGGTTGGCTTCAACCGCTTTGGGTGGTTCTAATCAATCGTATATTGAGGAGTTATATGAACGTTATTTAGAAGATCCATCTTCAGTCGATGAAAGCTGGCGTGCCACATTTGATGCATTGCCGAAAACAACCGCAGTAGAGCAACCACATTCACCAGTCCGTGATTATTTCCGTCGTTTAGCGAGAGAAAATACAACAGAAGCCGTGACGGTTATCGATCCAGAAGCCAGTGCAAAATTAGTCAAAGTTCTTCAATTTATCAATGCTTATCGCTTCCGTGGTCATTTAGAAGCGAAACTAGACCCAATCAATTATTATCGCTGGAAAGTCTCCACCGTACCTGAGTTGGATTACCGTTATCACGGTTTTACCGAACAGGATCTCAATGAAACCTTCAATATTAATCACTATGTCTATCATCGCGATAACATCAAGTTAGGTGATTTAGCTGAAATGCTGAAAGAGACCTATTGTGGCTCAATTGGTCTTGAGTTTATGCATGTTCAGGATATGGAGCAAAAAAGTTGGTTACAAAGCAAATTAGAAAGCCAATTAAATAAACCGCTCTTTACCAAAGAAGAAAAAATTAATTTATTAAGTGAATTGACCGCTGCAGATGGCTTAGAACGCTATCTCGGTGCAAAATTCCCGGGGGCAAAACGTTTCTCTTTAGAGGGAAGTGATGCCTTTATTCCACTAATGAAAGAAATTATTCGTCATGCGAGCAAACAAGGTGTACAAGATGTGATGTTTGGTATGGCACACCGTGGTCGTTTAAACATGTTAGTAAACGTGCTAGGTAAGAAACCCGAAGATCTTTTTGATGAGTTTGCGGGTAAACATTCAGGCGAGCGTACAGGTGATGTGAAATACCACCAAGGTTTCTCTTCTAACTTTGCTGTAGATGATCGTCGTGTGCATTTAACCCTTGCATTTAACCCATCCCATTTAGAAATTGTTAGCCCAGTAGTGATTGGTGCGGTACGCTCTCGTCAAACGAAAAAGAACGATACAGAGCGTAATCAAGTATTAGCCGTTACGGTTCATGGGGACTCCGCGGTAGCGGGACAAGGTGTGGTACAAGAAACCTTGAATATGTCTAATGCACGTGGTTATACCGTTGGTGGAACAATCCGTATTGTGATCAATAACCAAATTGGTTTTACCACCTCTAACCCAAATGACACCCGTTCAACAGAATACTGTACTGACATCGCGAAAATGATTCAGGCACCGATTATTCATGTTAATGGTGATGATCCTGAAGCAGTCGCTTTTGCCGCGAGAATGGCGGTGGAATATCGCAATTTATTCAAACGCGATATTTTCATTGATCTCATTTCTTATCGTCGTCATGGTCATAATGAAGCAGATGAACCATTAGCCACTCAACCAATGATGTATAGCATCATTAAAAAACATCCAACGCCACGTAAAGTCTATGCAGATCGTTTAATTGCTGAAGGGGTGATTACCGAAGAAGAAGCCACTGAAATGATGAATCTCTATCGTGATGCTTTAGATAACGGCGATCGTGTAGTGAAAGAATGGCGAGAAATGGATACTGCCCAAATGGATTGGTTGCAATATCTCAACTATGACTGGACGTCCCCTTACGAAAGTAAATTCCCACGAGAGCGTTTCCAAACTTTAGCGGAGCGTGTCAGTGAATATCCAGAAACCTTACGTGCTCATCCTCGTGTCGAAAAAATCTATGCTGATCGCCGTGAAATGGCAAAAGGCGAGAAATTGTTCGATTGGGGTATGGCAGAGACTATGGCATACGCAACCTTATTAGATGAAGGTGCTAATGTTCGTTTATCGGGTGAAGATGCAGGACGTGGTACGTTCTTCCATCGCCATGCAGTTGTGCATAATCAAAATGACGGGACAGGCTATGTGCCATTAACTCATTTGCACGCCAACCAAGGTCGTTTTGAGGTGTGGGATTCAGTATTATCCGAAGAAGCCGTATTGGCTTTTGAATATGGCTATGCGACAACAGATCCAAAAACATTAACCATTTGGGAAGCGCAATTTGGTGACTTCGCAAACGGCGCACAAATCGTGATTGACCAATTTATTAGTTCTGGCGAACAAAAATGGGGCAGAATGTGTGGCTTGGTGATGTTATTACCACATGGTTATGAAGGCCAAGGTCCAGAACACTCATCCGCTCGTTTAGAACGTTATTTACAACTTTGTGCAGAACAGAATATGCAAGTGTGTATTCCATCTACACCAGCACAGGTTTACCACATGTTACGTCGTCAAGCGATCCGTAAAATGCGTCGTCCATTAATTGGTATTTCACCAAAATCTTTATTACGTCATCCACTTGCCGTGTCAAGTTTAGATGAATTAGTAAATGGCACATTCCAAACAGTCATTGGTGAAATTGATAACATCGATCCGAAACAAGTTAAACGCGTAGTCCTATGCTCAGGTAAAGTGTATTACGATCTCTTGGAACAACGTCGAGCGAATAACCAAACAGATGTGGCGATTATTCGAATTGAACAGCTTTACCCATATCCACATGAAGATGTGAAGAAAGCATTAGAGCCTTATGCTCATGTGACGGATTATGTATGGTGTCAAGAAGAGCCATTAAACCAAGGCGCTTGGTATTGTAGTAAGCATAACTTTGATAGCTCGCTTCCAGAGCATGTGAAGTTAAAATATGCAGGTCGTCCTGCCTCTGCTTCACCAGCGGTAGGTTACATGTCTTTACACACCAAACAGCAAAAACAATTGGTAGAAGACGCGCTGACACTGTAAAAGTGCGGTCGAAATTTCAGTAATTTTTAAAGAAAGAATAATTTAAAGGAAAATAAAATGACAATCGAAATTCTTGTTCCAGATTTACCGGAATCCGTTGCGGATGCAACTGTTGCAACATGGCATAAAAAAGTTGGTGAGACGGTAAAACGTGACGAAGTATTAGTGGAAATCGAAACAGATAAAGTGGTACTTGAAGTGCCCGCATTAAACGATGGCGTAGTGGCTGAAATTCTTCAAGAAGAAGGTGCAACGGTAGTAAGTAAACAGCTTTTAGGTAAACTTTCAACCCAACAAGCGGGCGATATTTCAACTGAAACAGTGAAAGACAATGAGCCAACACCAGCCGATCGTCAAAGAGCCGCCATTGAAAATAGCCATAACAATTCAGCGGATCAAGGTCCAGCTATTCGTCGTTTATTAGCTGAACACGATTTAGATGCAGAGAAAATTCAAGGTTCTGGTGTGGGTGGTCGTATTACCCGTGAAGATATTGTGCGTGAAGTGGCAAAACGTGATGCTCAAAAAGCGAAACAAGATGTGGCGACAGAGCAGAATACTATTAGCACCGTGGCATATAGCTCTCGTTCAGAAAAACGCGTACCAATGACCCGTTTACGTAAACGTATTGCGGAACGTTTATTGGAAGCGAAAAATACCACCGCAATGCTCACTACATTCAATGAAGTGGATATGCAGCCGATTATGAAATTACGTAAAACATACGGCGAGAAATTTGAGAAACAACATGGTGTCCGTTTAGGCTTTATGTCTTTCTACATTAAGGCTGTAGTTGAAGCGTTAAAACGTTATCCAGAAGTGAATGCCTCAATTGACGGTGATGACATTGTGTATCACAACTATTTTGATATTAGCATTGCTGTTTCAACGCCGCGTGGTTTAGTAACACCTGTATTACGCAACTGCGATAAACTCAGCATGGCGGATATTGAAAAACAAATTAAAGCACTAGCAGAAAAAGGCCGTGATGGTAAATTAACGGTTGAAGATTTAACAGGCGGTAACTTCACCATTACCAATGGTGGTGTATTTGGTTCTTTAATGTCTACACCAATTATCAATCCACCACAAAGTGCAATTTTAGGTATGCATGCCATCAAAGAACGTCCGGTTGCGGTAGATGGTCAAGTCGTGATTCGCCCAATGATGTATTTGGCATTATCTTATGACCACCGTTTAATTGATGGTCGTGAATCCGTCGGCTTCTTAGTGGCGATTAGAGACTTATTAGAAGATCCAACTCGTTTATTATTAGAAATCTAAGCACATGGGCTTTTCTCTTTTGAGGGGAAAAGCCTTTTTTACATTGATGTGAATAAAAGGGCGGGAACAATGCCTGCCTTTCTATAGTTAAAATCCGATCTTTATTTAGTTATTTTGCGTACTAAGATTGCTAAGATAAAGGTAATGATGATAACAGGGAAAGTTAGACCTAAATCGGTTTCCCAACCTTTTGTCATAAGGAAACGATAGAGTACGAAGCCGACAAACCAAACGCCGAGTCCGATACTATCAACAGATTTTTTAACATCATGCTGTTTAAGCACAAAGAAATCAGCGATAAGCACAGCGATCATTGGCGCGAATACTGAACCAATAAAGAACAAGAAATGTTCGTATTCTGTCACTGGTAAGGTTGAGGCTAATATAATGCCTACAATCACGGTAAGTACGGAGATTGGCGTGACTTTTAATTGAGGGAAAATGTTGTTTAAACTCATACCGGTAGAATAAGCGGGAAGTGCAGTGTTAATCATGGTAGAGGCGATGACAATTAATACACCAATAACACTTACACCAGCAAGGGAAAGAATTTGTGAGATTTCAGATTTACCGGTCACTAATGCTGCACCTAAGCCGAGAGCATACATCCAGCAGCTGGTCGCGGTATAAGTTAGCGTTGAAAGTGCGGTCGTTTTAAATGGTGTTTCGCTGTTCTTCGTGTGGTCAGATACTACTGGTAACCAAGAAAGTGGCATGACGGTAGCAATTTCTACAGCAGTACCAAATTTAATATTTTGTGCAACGTCCATGGCAATAAATGGTTTATTAGCTACTTGAATACTTAGCCACAGCATCAGTAAAAACATGGTGACAAGTGAGAGGCTTTTGAAGATACCTAATTTAGTGAAGCCGAGTAGTAGCCAAAGTATGATGAGTATGCCTAAACCAAGTGTAAGAAATGGGAAGAGTGAAGCATCAGGTGTTTGATTTAAGATGGAAATGACGTCAGCCCCCATATAAATCATTACTGCAGTCCATCCCATTAATTGCATGGCATTAAGTAAAGAGAAAAGCGCAGAGCCTTTTTCACCAAATGAAATTTGTACCGTTTGCATGGCACTTTTTTGGGTTTTTGCACCAATGTAACCTGCACAGAAAAACATCGAACCACCAATAAAGTGTCCAACGACGATGGCAATTAAACCTTGTTGCCACCCTAGTGGCGCAAACCAAGTACCGGTGAGAATTTCTGCCATTGAAATAGCAGCAGTAAACCAAATGAGCGCAATCGCAAGATTGCTTGATTTTTTTGTTTGCATGTTGTTATCCTTAAAATGGATTGTGGTTATTCTGGCTCAGTATATAACTCAATATAGAAAGGGCAAGCCTAGAATTTAAAATAAAACAAAGTGCGGTCAAATTTTTGTTTGTTTCGCTAAACAATATCAAAATAGGAAGGAAATATGAATTTACATGAGTACCAAGCTAAGCAGCTTTTTAAGCAATATGCTCTGCCAGTGAGTGAGGGTGTCGTGTGCCAAACGGCAGACGAAGCTGAAATGGCGCTCTTTCAGCTGAATGGCGATGTTTGGATAGCGAAATGTCAAGTTCACGCAGGGGGACGCGGAAAAGCTGGTGGGGTGAAACTCGTACATAATACCGAAGAAGCACGTGCTTTCGCAGATAAATGGCTTGGACAACATTTAGTGACCTTCCAAACTGATAAAAAAGGCCAACTCGTTAATCGCATTTATATTGAAGAAACCTGCCAGATTGATAAAGAACTTTACTTAGGGGCGGTGATTGATCGTGCTTCACAGAAAGTCGTTTTTATGGCGTCTTCAGCGGGAGGCATGAATATTGAAGATGTGGCAAGAGAAACACCTGAGCTAATCCATAAAGTCGCCATTGATCCGTTGGTTGGTGGAATGCCATATCAAGGCCGAGAATTAGCCTTTAAACTTGGCTTAAGTGGCGAGCAAAATAAACAATTTGCTGCTATTTTTGTGAAATTATCGCAGCTTTTTATCGAAAAAGATTTTTCTTTAGTTGAAGTGAATCCACTCGTGGTGACAAAAGAAGGTCATTTAATTTGTCTCGATGCGAAAGTAGGCATTGATGATAACTCACTTTATCGTCATCCTGATTTGTTAGCCTTACGCGATTTAAGTCAAAGTGATTCTCGTGAAGCAGAAGCAGAAAAATATCAGCTCAATTATGTCGCCTTAGAAGGAGATATCGGCTGTATGGTTAATGGCGCCGGACTAGCCATGGGAACCATGGATATTGTGAAGTTATATGGAGGTAATCCTGCAAACTTCCTTGATGTTGGTGGCGGTGCAACGAAAGAGCGTGTAGCTGAAGCCTTCAAAATTATTCTCACAGATAAAAATGTGAAATCTGTCTTAGTGAATATTTTTGGTGGAATTGTACGTTGCGATCTTATTGCTGAAGGGGTCATTTCAGCAATTCAAGAAGTCGGTGTGAAAGTGCCCGTTGTGGTTCGGTTAGAAGGAACCAATGCTCCACAAGGCAGAGCAATTTTAGCCGAAAGTGGAGTGAATTTAATTGCAGCACATAGTTTACAAGAAGCCGCGCAAGCGGCAGTGAAAGCGGCAAAAGGAGAATAATTCATGGCGATTTTAATTAATAAAGAGACAAAAGTAATTTGCCAAGGTTTCACCGGTGCGCAAGGGACATTTCACAGCGAACAGGCATTGGCTTATGGCACAAAGTTAGTGGGTGGCGTTTCACCGAATAAAGGCGGAACAACGCACTTAGGTTTGCCGGTATTTAATACAGTGCGTGAAGCGGTGCAAACTACAGGGGCTACGGCAACTATGATTTATGTGCCAGCACCATTTTGCAAAGATGCCATTTTAGAAGCCATTGATGCAGGTATTCAATTAGTGGTCTGTATTACAGAAGGCATCCCAACATTGGATATGCTGTTGGTAAAACAAAAGTTAAATGAAACAGGTGTGGTGATGATCGGCCCGAATTGCCCAGGCGTGATTACACCAGATGAATGCAAGATTGGGATTATGCCGGGCAATATCCATAAAAAAGGTAGAGTAGGGATAGTTTCTCGTTCGGGTACTTTAACCTATGAGGCGGTACAACAAACGACAGATGAGGGTTTTGGTCAATCTACTTGCGTAGGGATCGGCGGCGATCCTATTCCAGGATCTAACTTCATTGATATTCTCAAACGTTTCCAAGAAGATCCTGAAACTGAAGCTATCGTGATGATTGGTGAAATCGGTGGCTCTGCGGAAGAAGAGGCGGCATCATTCATTAAATCTCATGTAACAAAACCTGTGGTGGCTTATATTGCAGGTGTGACAGCGCCAAAAGGCAAGCGTATGGGACACGCAGGCGCGATTATCAGTGGTGGAAAAGGAACGGCAGAAGATAAAATTGCTGCACTTGAAGCAGCTGGCGTGAAAACGGTGAGAAGTCTTGCTGAAATCGGTTCAGCCCTCCGTGAATTATTGAAATAAAATACTTAAAAAATGGACCGCACTTTGGATTCGTTTTCAAAGTGCGGTCGTTTTTTATAACAAATTCTTATAACCTGCATCTAAATCGGTGTATAATCTCGTCAGTTTTTTAAGGACAAAATTATGAGCCAATTTTTCTATATCCATCCTGAAAACCCACAAGCGCGTTTGATTAATCAAGCGGTAGAAATCTTGCGTCAAGGTGGTGTCATTGTGTACCCGACAGATTCGGGCTATGCCTTAGGCTGTATGATAGGTGATAAACATGCGATGGAGCGTATTGTTGCAATTCGTAAATTGCCAGAAGGGCATAATTTTACGTTGGTATGTAGCGATTTATCCGAGCTTTCAACCTACGCAACGGTGAGTAATTCGGCTTACCGTTTAATTAAAAACAATACGCCGGGGCGTTATACTTTTATTTTGACGGCGACGAAAGAACTTCCACGTCGATTAATGACCTCAAAACGCAAGACCATTGGATTGCGTGTGCCAGATAACCAAATTGCTTTGGATTTATTGAGTGCATTAGGTGAGCCAATTCTATCTTGCTCACTGATGTTGCCTGATAATGAACATATGACTTATTCCGATCCAGAAGAGATTCGTGAATGTTTAGAACGTCAAGTGGATTTAATTATTCATGGTGGCTATTTAGGTCAAGAGCCAACAACGGTGGTAGATTTAACGGAAGAATCGCCAGTGATTTTACGTGAAGGAAGTGGTAGTACCGATCCTTTCATTTAACTTATTTTAGACGCTTGGGAAAGCGACAAAGGAAAACAGATGAAACCTATTCAAAAAACAGTCAGACAAGAACGTGAAAAACAAGCGGGAAAGCAACCGCACTTTGAGCGTAAAGAACGTAAAAGTGCGGTCAATTCTGACATCAAATCAACCCCTAAAGCTAAGGTAGCTAGACCCTCTCGTCAATCTACTGTAGAAGGTGAAAAATTACAGAAAGTGCTTGCGCGTGCGGGACAAGGCTCTCGTCGTGAAATTGAAGCGATGATTGCTGAAAACCGTGTGAGTGTTGATGGCAAAATGGCGACTCTTGGTGATCGTATCGATGTACATTCTGGTGTAAAAGTGCGTATTGATGGTCGAATCATCAACCTTCAACAAGCACAAAAAGAAGTATGTCGTGTATTAATGTATTACAAACCGGAAGGCGAACTTTGTACCCGTAGTGATCCAGAAGGTCGTGCAACTGTATTCGACCGTTTACCACGCTTAAATGGTGCAAGATGGATTGCAGTCGGTCGTTTAGATATTAATACTTCGGGCTTATTACTTTTCACAACTGATGGTGAATTAGCTAACCGTTTAATGCACCCAAGTCGTGAAGTTGAACGTGAATATTCTGTGCGCGTATTTGGTCAAGTGGACGATGCGATGTTAGCACGTTTACGTAAAGGTGTGCAGTTGGAAGATGGTCCAGCCAATTTCAAAGAAATCAAATTTGCTGGCGGTGTTGGGATTAACCAATGGTACGACGTGACTCTAATGGAAGGTCGTAATCGTGAAGTGCGACGTTTATGGGAATCACAAGGTATTCAGGTGAGTCGCTTAATTCGCATTCGTTACGGCAACATTAAGCTAATGAAAGGCTTACCGCGTGGTGGCTGGGAAGAAATGGATCTGGAAAACGTCAACTATCTACGTGAGTTAGTAGGCTTACCACCAGAAACCGAAACCAAATTAGATGTAACAAAACCTCGTCGCCGACCAAAATCAGGTCAAATTCGTAAAGCAGTAAAACGTTATACTGAGTTAAGTAAACGCTATAAAAAATAATAGGTGGTATTAGCGATGAAAATGCAGCAACTTCGCTATATTGTTGAGATTGTAAACCAAAATTTAAACGTGACAGAAGCGGCTAACGCACTTTATACCTCTCAACCTGGTATCAGTAAACAGGTTCGCTTGTTAGAAGATGAACTCGGTTTAGAGATTTTTGAGCGTAATGGTAAACACATTAAATCCATTACACCTGCGGGTAAAAAGATCGTGGCTATTGCTCGTGAGCTTTTGGTTAAAGCACAAAGCATTAAATCGGTTGCCAATGAATATACCTGTCCGAATCATGGGGTGTTACGCATTGCGACAACCAATACACAAGCGCGTTATATGCTGCCAACCGTGGTGGAACGTTTCTCTAAACAATATCCGGATGTGAGTTTACATATTCATCAAGGTTCACCGACTCAAATTCATGATGCGTTGATTTCTGGCGAAGTGGATTTAGCGATCACGACAGAGGCACCGTATCTTTTCGATGATTTAATTCAACTGCCTTGCTATTTATGGAATCGTTCGGTGATTGTTAAACCTGATCATCCTTTAGCAAAAGTGAAAGAGCTTACCGTTGAAGACTTAGGTAAATATCCGTTAGTCACTTATACTTTCGGCTTTACTGGTGTATCTGATTTAGATTATGCGTTTAACCGAGCTGGTATTTTGCCGAATATTGTGTTTACTGCAACGGATGCTGACGTGATAAAAACCTACGTGCGTTTAGGATTGGGCGTGGGCATTATGGCGTCTATAGCACATACACCTTCCGATACGGATTTAGTGGCGATTGATGCGGGAAATTTATTTCGTCCGAGTATAACGCAAATAGCCTTTAAACACAGCACATTCTTACGCAACTATATGTATGATTTTATCGAATTTTTCTCACCGCACTTAACACGTCCAATGGTTGAAAAAGCCGAGAGATTGCGTGATAACAATGCCGTGAAGAAATTGTTTGATAATGTCGAATTAGATGTGAAGTAAAATAGCAGTTAAAAATTAAACTTTTTTATAGAAGAAAGGACACGTTATAGCGTCCTTTTTTGCTATTGTTTTTCATTTTGATTCTGAAGTTTCTCTTGTTTTGAATGATAAAAATAGAGGTATGTTAAACCAATTGGTGCGATAAATACTGCGAACACAAAACACAGCATCATGGTTATGAATTTGATTATAAGCATGAATAGAGCATTAACAAAGAAAACATTATTTCCTAAAATATATTCAATAATACTTTCATAAACAAATCGAGAATAGGGATATAAGAATAAACAAATTAATCCAAGGATTATATTAGTAAGAAATATAGATGAGTTACCAGTATGACTGTAGTTGTTATATCCTATAACAGCCATAAATGTAAAAAAGATTGACCCGAATAAAAATTGACGAATATAGTAATCTTTTGATAAGCCACCAAGAGTCTTAGATAAAAATGACATAACATCTCCTTATAATTGAACCTAAAACGGGTACAAGTATGACTTGCACCTAAAATAGGTGCAATGAGAAAATTAAGATTATCTATTCATTCCGATGAATATATTTGGTTAAGAGAATTATTGCTTAATCGAAGAAAAGAGCTGGGTTTATCACAACGCGCATTTGGAGAAAAATTGGGCGTTGTACATTCGTTTATTGGAAAAGTCGAGACAGGAGATCGTCGTTTAGATGTATTTGAATTCATCGAATATTGCAAAGGACTTAATTTAGATCCAATTCAGGTATTAAGAGAAATTGAAGAAAAATTTAAAGTATAATATTTGTCATATAGTTTTACAAAAGTGTATTGAGACATTGACTCAATACGCTTTTTTACAATAAAAACAAATGAGGCACTAAATTCATGACGATAACGGTCGCGATAGAAAGCAATAATCGTGATGAGCCAAAGATAAAACCTCGGTTGGTGCCGTTATCAAATTTTACTAATAAATTTGCCATCGCCGTTAAGGCATAGACTTCAATTACCGTGAAGATGACTAAGTAAATATAAGCGGAAACCACAGAAATATATTTCAACGTAATAAACCAAGGCAAGATAATGCCCACAGCCAAGATTGGTGCCACCCATAAGGTTTGTTTAATCGTTAAATTAATTTTTCGAGAAAAATAACTTTGTAATGATACAGTCAACAAACCATTTACAAAAAGTGCCATCGGGGAGTGTTCTGTCATCCCTAATTTATTATCGAAAAGAAATGGGAAGATCACAAAGAATGACGTTGCAATGGAAAGAGGAATAAATAGCATCAAATGCACAAATAAAAATTCTTTGGTGATGATTTCTTTAATTTGAGCAATGCGAAACTTCACTAAGGTCTGTAAGGTTTGGATTTGATAAAACGGTTTTACCATTAAGGCAAAGAGAACCGCTTCCATCGCAAAGCAGACCCAAATCAGCGACTCAATGTGATTGTATTTGATAAATGGAATCACTAACAAAGGCGCAAACATAGACGACATGGAGGTGACTTTTAAATATTTTCCCTGTAATCGAGTTTTCTCTTTGTATTCTTCGCCTGCGAGTACAAGTAGGCAGGCTTTCGCATTGGTACCAAACAAACAACTGCCTAAGCCAAAACAGGTGGTGGCAATTAAAAGCAGAAGGTAATTGTCTGCAGAGAGAAAGAAAATGTAGGCGATCACATCTAAAAAGCACCCAAGCAACATCATTTTGGCCAGTCCAAATCGATCGCCCCAAATACCGGCTAAAATGGCTAATGCTTGGTTGCAGAAGAAAAGCAACGAGAGTGAAAAGGCAATTTCACTGTTACTTAAGCCTTTTCCTTGTAAATAGATGAAAAATACCGTTTGCATGGAAAAGAATGCAAGGGTAGAAAAGAAACGGCGAGTCAGTAAAAGTTTTTGTAAATTCATTGTGTTATTAAAAAAAGAAAAGCACGCGTTAAGAACGCGCGCCAGTAATTGGTTAAGTGCGGTCAAAATTCACGACGATTTTTAACCGCACTTGAGATTAAAATGAATCGTGATATTTCACTAAATCTTCGCGGCTAATGGCAAATACACCTAGACCGCCATTTTTTAGTTCAACCCATTCAAATGGCACATCTGGATATTGTTCAATGAGACTTACCATACTGTTGCCTACTTCGCAAACGAGCACGCCATTTGGTGTTAAATAATCCGGCACTTGTTTTAAAATTTGTTTTGTAATTTCTAAACCATCAACACCGGAACCTAAGGCTAATTCAGGCTCATAATGGAATTCTTCCGGCATATCTGCCAAATCTTCTTCATCTACATAAGGTGGGTTGGTCACGATTAAATCATATTGTTGACCGAAGAGATTTTGGAATAAATATGATTGAATCGGGAAAACACGGTGTTCTAATTGGTGGCGTGCAATATTGATTTCCGCTACATTTAACGCATCCACAGAAAGATCGACTGCATCCACTTCAGCCTCAGGAAAGGCTTCAGCAGTAGCAATCGCGATACAACCACTGCCGGTACAAAGATCTAAAATACGTTTTGGTTCAGATTTTAAAAGCGGAGCAAATTTATCTTGGATTAATGCACTAATTGGCGAGCGAGGAATAATCGTCCGCTCATCTACATAGAATTCTAATCCGCAGAACCACGCACTATTTGTTAAATAGGCGACAGGCATACGTTGCTCAATACGGCTTAAGACTAATTGTACTAAGGTTTCTTTTTCTGAGTGAGTGAGTTTGCTGCTAAATAAATCTTGCGGTAAATCGAGCGGTAATTGAAGTCCCGCAAGGACTAATTGAAGACTTTCATCCCACGCATTGTCATGGCCTTGTCCGTAATAAATATCAGAACGGTTAAATGTGCTGTATGTCCAGCGTAAAAAATCTTGAATGGTTGTTAATTCACTTGCCACATTATCTTCTAAAATTGTCGCAACAAGTTCTTGATTGTGTAAGGTTTCCATTTTGTGCCTCAATAAAAAATTTGGCTAGTTATACCATAGAATAGATGTGCTATCATTAAGCAAAATAACAAATTGAGAAAAATAATGACAGAACAAGATGATTTCGATCTTTTTCGGGCGGAAACAAAAGGGATCAAACCCATCAAGCAAGATACTTTTGTGGCGCCGCGTCAAAAGAGCGGTCAAAAAAAATCCGATTTACGTGATATTCGAGAAAAAGAAGATACGCTTTTCTATTTTTCCGATGAATATGAACCATTGCTAAATGAACATGATGGTGTCATCAAATATTTACGCGAAGGGGAAGATAGCCATTTATTGAAACAACTTCGTCGTGGCGATTTTTCACCCGAATTATTTTTGGATTTACATGGTTTAACCCGTGAGCAAGCCAAAATGGAATTAGCGGCATTGTTGCTAGCTTGTGAAGATCAGCATGTTTATTGCGCGAGCATCATGACCGGCTATGGAACCTTTACGTTGAAAAAACAAATTCCACGTTGGTTAGTTCAGCACCCTAAAGTCCGGGCGTTACACCAAGCACCCAAAGAATGGGGTGGAGAAGCAGCGATACTCATTTTAGTGGATGTATAAAGAAAGATGCAGATCGACATTGATCTGCATCTTTTGTCAATTATTTTGTTGCTGCTTTCATATTGCGAACAAACTCAGCAAGTTCAGTTAAACATTGAGCTTGATTATCTAAATTTCGCTCAATGATTTTTACCGTTGCAGAGCCTGAAATAGCTCCCGCAGCACCAAGTTGAAGAGCCTCTTTTACTTGAGCAGGTTGAGCAATACCAAAACCTTGTAGAATTGGTGGAGCCTTATGAGCTTTAAGTTGTTCTACAAGTGTATCTAAGTTTGCAGCATGAGCTTGATTCTCTGCACTTGTTACACCTGCACGAGAAACTAAATAGGTATAGCCTTCGCTGTTTTCAGCAACACCTTGTACCGTTTTGGCATCAGCATTTGGTGGGCAAATAAAGACAGGTTGAATGCCATACTTTTTAGCAGCTTGAACATAGTCTTCTTTTGCCAATAGTGGAATATCTGCTACTAAAACCGCATCCACGCCGACTTCTGTACAACGTTGATAGAAATTATCTAATCCTTTAGCAAAAATCAAATTTGCACAAAGGAGTAAGCTAATCGGAATTTCTGGATATTTTGACCGTACTTTAGCGAGTAATTTAAAGCTGTCTTCAGTGCTATGGCCCGCATTTAGCGCACGGTTATTAGCTGCCTGGATTACGGGACCGTCTAATAGCGGATCAGAAAATGGAAAGCCTAATTCCAACGCATCTGCGCCATTTTCAACTAAAGTACAAATAATCTCAAAAGAGCGATCAAATGTTGGATCGCATAATGTAACGAAAGGTACAAAAGCCCCTTCTTTTTTCGCTGCAAGTTCTGCAAATTTAGTTTCAAAACGGCTCATTATTGCATTCCTTTTTCTTTTAAAATTTTATCAACGGTGAAAATATCTTTATCCCCACGACCAGAAAGATTCACCACTAAAATTTGTTCTTTATTCGGTTCTTGATGAATCATTTTTAGTGCATGAGCTAATGCATGAGAACTTTCCAATGCAGGAATAATCCCTTCATGTTTTGCTAATGCTTGGAAAGCGTTTAATGCTTCATCATCTGTAATGCTTGGGTATTCGGCACGACCAATACTTTGCAAGTAAGCATGTTGAGGCCCAACAGAAGGGAAGTCTAATCCAGCAGAAATAGAGTAGGATTCTTCCACTTGACCATCTTCAGTTTGCATTAAAGGTGATTTCATGCCGAAATAAATACCCACTTTTGCATGGCCTAATGGCGCACCATGTTCACCACTTTCAATGCCGTGACCTGCAGGTTCTATACCAATTAAACGTACATCTTTTTCATCAATAAAATCGGCAAACATACCAATCGCATTGGAACCACCACCAACTGCCGCGATGACAGCATCCGGTAAACGGCCTTCTTTTTCTAAAATTTGACGTTTAGTTTCTTCACCAATCATTTTTTGGAATTCACGTACAATCGTCGGGAATGGATGAGGACCTGCTGCGGTACCCAATAAATAATGGGTGTTTTCATAGTTGGCTGACCAATCACGCATCGCTTCACAGCACGCATCTTTCAATGAGCAAGAACCTTTTTGTACAGGAATCACTTCTGCGCCCATCAAACGCATACGGAAGACGTTTGGTGATTGACGTTCCACGTCTTTTGCCCCCATATAAACACGGCAAGGCATATCTAACATCGCACAAGCAAGGGCTGTTGCTACGCCATGTTGTCCTGCACCAGTTTCTGCGATAATACGTGTTTTACCCATGCGTTTTGCTAATAAAATTTGACCTAATACTTGGTTGGTTTTATGGGCACCGCCGTGAAGTAAATCTTCACGTTTTAAATAAATTTTTGCTTTTGTCCCTTTGGTTAAATTACGGCAAAGGGTAAGTGCGGTTGGTCTGCCCGCATAATTTTTAAGTAAATCTTGAAATTCACGTTGGAATTCAGGATCGTCTTTTGCTTCCACAAAGGCTTTTTCTAGCTGTTGTAATACCGGTACGAGAATTTCCGGTACATACATTCCGCCAAATTCACCGAAATAAGGATTTAAAAGGGTTTCTGACATAATATTTCCTTGTTATTTTTGAATTCTTGCAACATTAAGTGGTGCAAAGGTTTGTGCAGTTGGCATCACTTCAATGCGATTAATATTGACATGTTCAGGTTGTTGATTGAGCCATAACACAATATTAGCTATATCTTGTGGGCTGACATATTCCACATTTTCATAGAGTTTTTTTGCTCGGGCATCATCACCTTTAAAGCGGATATTAGAAAATTCAGTTCCACCACAAAGACCGGGTTCAACATTGGACACGCGAATTTGTGTACCAGCAAGATCGGCTCGAAGATTTAAACTAAATTGTTTTATAAAAGCTTTAGTGCCACCGTATACATTGCCACCTGGATAAGGATAAGTACCTGCAATTGAGCCTAAATTAATAATATGACCTGAATTGCGTTCAACCATTTGTGGTAACACAAGACGAGTGATGGTGACGAGACCTTTAATATTGGTATCAATCATTTGCATCCAATCGTCTAAACTCGCTTTATCTGCACTTTCTAAGCCTAATCCTAAACCTGCATTATTCACCAATAAATCAATGGATTGCCAAGTAGCGGGAAGGGAATGGAAAGCATCTTCTGTTGCTTGGCGATCTGAAATATCAAAGGCAAGAAAATGGAAGTTCTCACCTAATTCTTGTTGTAATTGTTCTAAACGAGCTACGCGGCGCCCTGTGCCAATTACACGATAACCATTTTCAATAAATGTGCGACAAATTGCCGCACCAAATCCGGCAGTTGCGCCGGTTACTAACGCTGTTCTTTGCATAATGCTTCCCCTTAGCAATCAGATTAATTTGACAAAATCGTCTTAAAAACTGACCGCACTTTTTCGCTGTCTTTTACGCCTGCGGCAGTTTCTACACCAGAATTGAGATCAACCCCTAGGCAACCTTGCTTAATGGCTTGTTCAATATTGTCGGGTGAAATACCACCCGCCAAAATAATTTTGTGTTTCAAGTTTTCAGGAATGAGTGACCAATTAAAGGTTTTTCCTGTGCCACCTTGCTGATTAGCGGATTGGCTATCGAAAATATAGCGAGCAATATTTAAATCATCAGTAAAATCAACTGCACTTTGTGCTTCAGTATCGACTGAAATAGCTTTCCAAATTTGAGTATCCTCAGGTAGTTGATGGCGAAGTGCAGTAATAAATTCAGTGGTTTCTGAACCGTGTAGCTGAACGGCATAAAGCTGCAATTGTTTAGCGATTTTTACAATAAAATCAATTTCTTGATTCTGGAACACGCCAACAAAATGAAGTGGTGATGCTGTCACTAATTCTTGTGCTTGACGTAGGCTCACACAGCGTTTTGAATGATCGACGAAAATTAAGCCGCCGTATAATGCCCCGTTTGCGTAAACCTCTTTGACGTCTTGCGTGCGAGTTAAACCGCATACTTTATTTTCGCCAAAAATCACTTCACGCACAGCATTATTTAAATCTGCACTGCCCATTAGGCTGCTGCCGATCAAAAAGCCATGTGCCACTTTTTGCAAATCACGAATTTGACTGTGATTATAAATCCCTGATTCGCTGATAATACGTGCATCCGCGGGGATACGATCGGCATATTTTTGTGTGAGTTCTACTACGCGGTTTAAATCAACAGTGAGATCGTGAAGATTACGATTGTTAACACCGATAATTTTTGCACCTAGAGCAAGGGCTCGCTCAAATTCTTCTTCATTGCTGGTTTCTGTCAATACCCCCATGCCGAGAGAATGTGCAAGATCAGCCAATACGCGATAGGTTTCATCATTCACCACTGAAAGCATCAATAAAATAGCATCAGCTTGATAGTAACGCGCAAGATAAACCTGATATTCGCTGATCATAAAATCTTTGCACAATACAGGTTGTGAGACAACGTCACGTACTTGCGGCAAATAGTCAAATTTACCTTGGAAGTATTTCTCATCCGTTAGCACTGAAACCGCTGACGCATAATGTTTATACACATTGGCGATTTCATCTAAATTAAATTCACCACGAATTAATCCTTTAGAAGGGGACGCTTTCTTACATTCTAAAATATAAGCCGGCTTTTGATGGGTGCCTTTACCCAACGCATCATAAAAAGAGCGGTCAGATTTTTGAATGTTTTCTTTAAATTGTGAAAGCGGAAATTCAGTTTCCTTTGCTTTAACCCATAGTGCTTTGTCTAAGACGATTTTTTGTAGCACCGTAGCAGAGTCAATTGGTTTGGTGAAATCTTGCGTGATCATAATTTTTCTTCTTATTGTGGCTTATCAAATCAGCCTTTATCTTAATATTTTGTCAAATGTTGTAGTGTCTCAAACGCTTTGCCTGAAGCAAGGTGAGCCAACACATTTTGAACATTTTGTTTTAAGTCATCATGACCAAATAATTTCAGCAATAATGCCACATTTGCGGCTACCGCATTAGCATGCTCTGCTTTGCCTTTACCTTGTAAAAGTGCGGTCAGATATTGGGCGTTTTCTTGCGGTTCGCCACCACGTAAACTTTCTAAAGATTGTGTTTTTAAACCAAAATCTTCTGGCGTTAAGGTGAAGTAGTCAATTTTGCCGTTTTTAATTTCAGCGACTTGCGTTTCACCATGTACGGCGACTTCATCAAGACCCGCACCATGAACCACAAAAGTATGTTGATGGCCTAATGCAACAGCTGTTTCAGCATAGGTTTTCACTAATTCAGGAGCATACACACCAAGCAAATGATAAGTTGGGCGAGCTGGATTGATTAATGGCCCCAAAATGTTAAAAAGCGTACGTGTTTTTAATGCTGCACGAACAGGAGCGACATGTTTAAACCCACTGTGATATTGTTGAGCAAATAAGAAGCATACGCCAATATCATCAAGTGCTTGACGAGCTTGTTCTGACGTGACATTCACATTTACACCAAGTGCGGTTAATACATCACTGGCACCTGATTTGCTTGATACGCTTCGGTTACCGTGTTTTGCTACTTTGGCACCCATAGAGGCTGCAACAATGGCACTCGCCGTAGAAATATTAATTGTGTTTTGACCATCGCCACCCGTTCCTACAATATCCGCAAAAGGGTAATCAGGACGAGGGAATGATTTGGCATTGTTCAAGGATGCTGATACCGCACCACTTAATTCCTCAATGGCGGCACCACGTACTTTTAACGCAATCAGCATGGCAGCGATTTGTTCGTTATTCAGTTCGCCTTGCATAATGGCATTAAAAATGACCGCACTTTCTTCTTTATTAAGTGTTTTTCCACTGTAAAGTTGTTCTAATAATTGAGCCGTTTGCATAATCTCGTCCTTTATACGTAAATATCGTAATCTAAATCGCGTGCTTCATCGCCAGTCATACCACGGAAACCCCAACAATGCGCAGGTTGTTCTTTAATCGTAATTTCAACGTTGTGAGATTTAATCCCAATTTTGTATTCCAGTTCGCTGAAAAGCATTTTGATTAAACGTTTTTTCGTGCCTTCCATACGACCTTGCATGAGGTTAATTTCAATAACGGTGTAATCATCGTTACGATCGATAGGATAAAGGAAATCTTCTTTATCTAAACATAAAAAACGAATTGCATGCTTTCCACGAGGAATGTCTAAACCAAGGTTTAAACAGTTATAAATTACTTCAGCAATATCTTGACGACGAGGTGCAAGCACTTCTTTTAATCCATATACGGTAATCATTTTTCTTCCTTAATCTCTGTTTAATAACCATTCCACAGATTGTTGTAATAATTTGGGACCTTGCACAGTAAGGATGCTTTCTGGATGGAATTGGAAAGCACAAATTGGCAAGGTTTTATGACGAATCGCCATCACGATACCATTGTAATCGGCATTGACAATAAATTCGTCAGGCAGATTTTTACCCATTAAAGAGTGATAGCGTGCCACAGGCATTGGGTTAGCAATATCTTTAAACATGGCTTGGTTATCGTGTTGAATGCGCGATACTTTACCATGTAATACTTCGCCTGCATGTACAACCTCTCCACCAAAAGCTTGAATAAGCGCTTGATGGCCTAAGCAAATACCAATAATTGGCACATCATTTTTTAAACGTTCAATAAGTGGGAGTAAGATGCCTGCTTCTGCCGGGGTACCTGGTCCTGGAGAGAGTGCAAGAATCGTATCCGGTGTATTTAATGCTTCTTGTACCACTTGTTCTAAATTAGTGTCATTACGATAAATTTTTACGTTATGCCCAAGCACTCGGAATTGATCCACTAAGTTATAAGTGAATGAATCAAAATTATCTAAAAAGAGAATATTAGCCATAATTTATCGTCCTTATTTTGCTTGGGTATTGATTTGTTTGATTGCTTTAAGCACTGCAGCCGCTTTATGGCGAGTTTCATCCGCTTCCATTTGTGGATCAGAATCCAATACTTCGCCACAACCCGCTTGAATATGGGCAATGCCATTTTGTACAAAAGCAGAACGAATGACGATACAGGTATCGAAATGACCATCAGACGTGAGATAACCGACCGCACCACCGTAGCTGTGACGTTTTTGCTGTTCAAATTGATAGATTAACTGCATCGCTTTGATTTTAGGCGCACCAGTTAATGTCCCCATATTCATACAAGCTTGATAAGCGTGTAAGGCATCAAGTTCAGGACGAAGTTTACCCACTACGCGAGAAACCAAATGCATGATGTGCGAATAGCGATCCACTTGCATTAATTCGGCGACTTTACGTGTACCACTTTGGCAAACACGAGCAATATCATTACGGGCTAAATCCACTAACATTAAATGTTCAGCTTGCTCTTTATGATCAAGACGTAATTCTAATTCCAAACGTGCATCTAATTCTGGATCAATATTACCATGGGCATCAAAACCACGTGGGCGAGAACCTGCAATTGGATAAATTTCTAATTGGCGATTGTCCGGTGCATATTTCAACGCACTTTCTGGTGATGCTCCGAATAAAATGAAATCCTCATCGTTCATGTAGAACATATAAGGGCTTGGATTGTTATGTTTTAATTGTGCATAGCTCGCAAGGGTATTCGGGCAAGCCAATGAAAAACGGCGGGATGGCACGATTTGGAACACATCACCAATATTAATATGATGTTTTAATGCTTTTACAATGCCGATGAATTCAGGATCTTCAAAGTTAGTGTTGACCTCATCACTTGCTGCTTTAATGGAAAATACACCATCAATATTTTTTAATTTTTGAGCAATAGAAAGTGCCGTTTTCGCGACTTCCACTTGTTCTTCTTGACTAAAACAAAAGCTTTTTAATGTGGCTTGTTGGCTTTGGTGATCGATGGTGATTAAATTTTCTGCGAGATAAAAACTGTAATCCGGGCAGTTAATGCCATCATCTTTTAATTCAACACCTTGCATTGGAATAAAATTTGCCACCAAATCATAAGCAAATAAACCACCTAAAAAGACAGGTGTGCTGCTATGTTGATAATGGTTAGAAATTACACGAAGTCCATCAAAAATGGTTGCAGCTTGTAATTTGCTGTCTTCATCTAATTGATTGTCGAGCTGCGCAAATTGTACAGAAAATTCATTCTCAAAATTAACCACACTTACGGTACCAAGTTGGCTTAATACAGGATGAATTTCGTTTAACACTTGTTTTCCGTTCGCATTCAATGCTCTAAAGGTCACCTGATTGCCTAAACAAGTAATTTTAACGGCAGCATTAATTAGAATAAGGCTCTGTAAGCTATTTTTACTACCAATTTCGGCAGAGTCGAGTAGAAGAGAATTTGAGTTCTGTTGGCAAAGCGTATTAAAAATTGCGGTGGTGTCGGCATGATAGGGAACCGGTTGAGAGGTCACCGCAATAAAAGGGGTATTTTTCATAATCAATCCTGTATTTTGAACTTTTGCACTATTAAACTAGTACACAATGCATAAGTCAAGAAAATAATCAAAAAATTGGCGTGATTTTACAATATTTTTTTAATTTTTAACCAAAGATATTAAAAATAGAGAAAGTTGATTAGAAAAAAGCCATTTTGAGGCATATCTCAAAATGGCTTATCTGGGGATTTTAGTAATTAGAGAGATGCAACAATCTCATCAATTTTATTTCTTGCTGAACGTTGTGCTTTTTCAATCGCTTCAGCACCTAATCCGATGCCTTTTGCATAAGCAAACTGAACATCGGTAATGCCAACAAAACCTAAAATCGCTTTTAAGTAAGTTGTCACATTGTTGTTGTCATCATACATGCCACCAAAACTTGCTAATACAACCGCTTTTTTACCTTGAAGTAAACCTTCAGGGCCATTTGCGGTGTATTGGAAAGTCACACGAGGACGCGCAATAAAATCAAAATAAGATTTAAGTTGTGTTGGGATGCCTAAGTTATACATAGGTGCACCAATTACAATAATATCAGCGGCTTTTAATTCAGCCACTAACTCATCAGATAAGGCTAAAAGTGCATTTTCTTCTGCAGTTTTAGGTTCGCCACGTACCGCAGTTGCCGCCGTTGCATCAAAATGGGGAAGTTGTTGCGCCGCTAAATCACGTACCACAATGTTGTGGTCTTTTAATTTTTCAATGGTGTAATCGGCTAATTTATTACTTTGAGAGTTATCTGCAAGGATGCTTGATTTCAATACTAATACGTTCATAGAGTTTCCTTTAATTGGTGTTTATCAAAAGTGCGGTCATTTTATCGGAAATTTTGAATAGATAAAGTAGCTATCAGGAAAATCATTATTTACTCATTGGAAAGAATTCAGCGAGATATTAACAAGTGTGGTGGAAAGTGCTAAAATTCTCCGCCGCACTTGGTTTGCTCGATAGTGGGAGTGAATGAAAGTGCGGTTTGTTTTTAATCATTATTTGCATGTTGCCTTTCGTATGGGCGACCACTGTATAAGGAAAAATTATGCCTATTATTACTTTACCGGACGGTTCTAAACGTGAATTTGATCGTCCAGTTTCTGTGTTAGAAGTGGCTCAAGATATCGGAGCCGGTCTTGCCAAAGCAACCATCGCTGGCCGTGTAAACGGTGAACGTCGTGATGCGTGTGACATCATCAATGAAGATGCCAACCTTGAAATTATTACGGCAAAAGATGAAGACGGTTTAGAAATTATTCGTCACTCTTGCGCACACTTGCTTGGTCACGCTATCAAACAATTATTCCCAGATGTCAAAATGGCAATCGGTCCAACGATTGAAAATGGCTTCTATTATGACGTGGATTTAGACCGTTCTTTAACGCAAGAAGACATTGATGCTATCGAAAAACGTATGCTGGAATTGGCGAAAACCAATTATGACGTGATCAAAACTCCGGTAAGCTGGCAAGAAGCAAGAGATACTTTTGAAAAACGCGGTGAGCCATACAAAATGGCTATTTTAGATGAAAACATCGAACGTACCGCAACGCCTGCGCTTTATCATCACGAAGAATACATTGATATGTGTCGTGGGCCGCATGTGCCGAATATGCGTTTCTGCCATCACTTCAAATTAATGAAAGTAGCCGGTGCATACTGGCGCGGTGATAGCAAAAATAAAATGTTACAACGTATCTACGGTACGGCTTGGGCAGATAAAAAACAATTAGCAGAATACTTAACTCGCTTAGAAGAAGCGGCAAAACGTGACCACCGTAAAATCGGTAAAGCGTTAGATTTATATCATATGCAAGAAGAAGCACCGGGTATGGTGTTCTGGCATAACGATGGTTGGACAATTTTCCGTGAATTGGAAACCTTCGTACGTACTAAATTAAAAGAATACGATTATCAAGAAGTGAAAGGTCCGTTCATGATGGACCGTGTGTTATGGGAAAAAACAGGTCACTGGCAAAACTACGGCGATTTGATGTTTACTACACAATCAGAAAACCGTGAATATGCGATTAAACCAATGAACTGCCCGGGACACGTTCAAATCTTTAACCAAGGTTTAAAATCTTACCGTGATTTACCAATCCGTATGGCGGAATTTGGTTCTTGTCACCGTAACGAACCATCAGGTTCTTTACACGGTTTAATGCGTGTACGTGGCTTTACTCAAGATGATGCACATATTTTCTGTACTGAAGACCAAATTGAAAGTGAAGTAACCAGTTGTATCAAAATGGTTTACGACATTTACAGCACGTTCGGTTTCCAAAATATTCAGGTGAAATTATCCACTCGTCCTGAAAAACGTATCGGTGCAGATGATATGTGGGATCGTGCAGAAGCAGGTCTTGCAGCAGCATTAGCACATAACGGCCTTGAATATGAAATTCAAGAAGGTGAAGGTGCATTCTATGGTCCGAAAATTGAGTTTGCATTACGTGACTGCTTAGATCGTGAATGGCAATGCGGTACTATCCAATTAGACTTTGCATTACCAGGCCGTCTAAATGCGTCTTATGTGGCAGAAGATAATGATCGCCGTACACCAGTGATGATTCACCGTGCGATTTTAGGTTCGATTGAACGTTTCATCGGTATTATTACTGAAGAGTATGCGGGTTTCTTCCCAGCATGGTTAGCGCCAGTTCAAGCGATTGTGATGAATATTACTGATAGTCAAGCTGATTACGTGCAAAAAGTGGTGAAACAACTTTCTGATGCTGGATTACGTGTTAAAGCTGATTTACGTAATGAAAAAGTCGGCTTCAAGATTCGCGAACACACCTTACGTCGCGTGCCTTATATGCTTGTTTGCGGTGATAAAGAAATCGCCGAAGGCAAAGTGGCAGTACGTACCCGTAAAGGTGCTGATTTAGGTACTTTCACGATTGAAGAGTTTGCTGAAATCTTAAAATCCCAAGTAAGACAACGTGAGTTGAAATTGTTGGGTGAAGAGTAATTAATTTTTTAAAATCTTAATTAAAAATGACCGCACTTTGATGTGCGGCTTTTTTATATTCACGGTATAAAAATAAACTCAAGTCTCTCTTTCTTCTATATAATAACCTTATCACAAGGAGGCGAATATGACAGCTCAAACTCAACAATTAACACCAGAATTAACTTTAGAATATATCAATGAAATTCCTGTTTTAATCTTAAATCACCCAGTAGGATCGGCTCGAATTGCACTACAAGGGGCACAGCTATTAAATTGGCAGCCTAAAGGGGCAGAGCAGGATATTTTTTGGTTAAGTGAGATTGAATCTTTTACACAAGGTGTTGCGATTCGTGGTGGTGTACCGATTTGTTACCCTTGGTTTGGCGGTGTTAAACAACCTTCACACGGTACAGCGCGTTTACGTTTATGGCAATTAAGTGATTATGATCTGCAAGCGAATGAAGTGCGGTTAGAATTTTCACTGTTTTCTGAATATGGTGTGATTGAAGCCAAAATGAAAATGGAATTTACCGATAAATGCACAATGACTTTAACGCATTTGGGACAAGAGCCAGCTCAAGCAGCATTACACAGCTATTTTAATATCGGTGATATTTCACAAATTGAAGTCCAAAATTTACCAAGCCGTTGTTATGACTCATTACAAGGTAAACATACTGATGTTCCTTCAACACGCAGAATAGAACAAGGTGTAGATTGTATTTATACGTTAGAGAAAGATAAAACATTGTTGGTGGATAAAGCATTTAATCGACGTATTCAAATTACCCATCATTATGTAGATTCAATTGTGCTATGGAATCCTTGGGAGAAAACACCTAGTGCAATGAAAGCAGATGGATATAAAAATATGGTGTGTATTGAAACCGCAAGATTAGAGAAACTACTTCAATTTGGAGAGAGCATTTCAGCTGAAATAAGTGCTTTACCTGCTGATATTTAAAGGAATAGAAATCCTTGTTGCATAAACGTGGCAAATACTATAAAATCTGGCTCGTTTTTTGTTTGTTTTTATAGCAAATGATTTAATAGATCTTCTGTTTGAATGCAGTCGATTTTTTCTTAAATAAATAGAAGGAATAACATTATCAAAACCGTAAAAAAAGCGCCGGCAGCTAACCGCCCGAATCGCATTAACGATGAAATTCGAGTAAAAGAAGTTCGTTTGATTGACCAAGATGGTGAACAAGCGGGGATTGTATCAATTCAACAGGCCTTAGAAATGGCAGAACAAGCAGCGCTTGATTTAGTTGAGATCAGTCCGAATGCCGAACCACCGGTTTGTCGTATTATGAACTACGGCAAGTTCCTCTATGAAAAGAGCAAAACCGCAAAAGAACAGAAGAAAAAACAAAAAGTTGTACAAGTAAAGGAAATTAAATTCCGTCCAGGTACTGATGAAGGTGACTACCAAGTTAAATTACGTAGCTTAATCCGTTTCTTAGAAGATGGCGATAAAGCGAAAATTACCGTACGTTTTCGTGGTCGTGAAATGGCTCACCAAGATATTGGTTTAGGCGTATTAGAACGCGTTAAAAACGATTTGGCTGACATTTCAGTAGTGGAATCTGCACCGGGTAAACTAGAAGGTCGCCAAGCGGTAATGGTGTTAGCACCTAAGAAAAAATAATTTTTTATTTAGATCTAATCTAGATAATCTAATTTTCACTTCGGTGAGGATACAATTGCACATTAGGCAAACTACGCAGCCTAATTGCTTTTGGAGAAGGGCAATTCAATTTGCTATATTGGAATAATTAGTGCCTACAAGTAATCTTCGGATTCGCCTAATTATGTGTTTAACTTAAAATGCGGAGTTTTTTAACAATGCCTAAAATTAAAACAGTACGTGGTGCTGCTAAGCGTTTCAAAAAAACAGCTTCTGGCGGTTTCAAACGTAAACAATCTCACTTACGTCATATTTTGACTAAAAAGACAACTAAACGTAAACGTCATTTACGTCATAAATCAATGGTTGCGAAAGCAGACCAAGTTTTAGTAGTAGCTTGCTTACCATACGCATAAGCCGTTATTTAAGCAAAACGTACGATTAGTTAAATTAGTTAAAAATATTACATAGGAGATTAAATAATGGCTCGTGTAAAACGTGGTGTTATTGCAAGAGCACGCCATAAGAAAGTTCTTAAGGCTGCTAAAGGTTATTATGGTGCACGTTCACGCGTGTATCGCGTTGCTTTCCAAGCGGTGATCAAAGCTGGTCAATACGCATATCGTGACCGTCGTCAACGTAAACGTCAATTCCGTCAATTATGGATTGCACGTATCAACGCTGCGGCTCGTCAAAATGGTTTATCTTACAGCAAATTCATCAACGGCTTAAAAAAAGCGTCTGTTGAAATCGACCGTAAGATCCTTGCTGATATCGCTGTATTCGACAAAGTGGCGTTCGCTGCATTAGTTGAAAAAGCAAAATCTGCACTTTAATTTTTTAAAGTTTAGATCAAAAATTAGGACGCTGAAAAGCGTCCTTTTTTATTACCTCCCAAAAGAAAAAACCGCTACTCAAAACTTGAATAGCGGGGAGGTCTTAATTTATAAGAAACTTCAAAAAGATAACTGCAATATACAGTGCACTAGCAATGTATCAGACTGTGTGTTTTTGAAATAGTTCGATATTTTTGAAAATTTTTTTAAAAATATAAAAATTAAACCAAAATGAATGAATTTAGCCCTTTATAAAGGCGATAATTTGTTCTTCAATCCCTTTTTCATCTAATTTAATTTCAGCAAGTGCTTCTTGTTGTGTGCCTTGCGGAATAAAAATATCAGGTAAACCAAGTTGTAAAAGTGCGGTTGTTTTTCCATGAGAATTTAGCACTTCTGAAACAGCAGAACCTGCACCACCTTGAATCGCATTTTCTTCCAATGTTACAATGACGTCATGTGTATTCGCCACTTCTAGAATACGAGCTTCATCAATTGGTTTCACAAAGCGCATATCGACAACAGTCGCATTGAGTTTTTCTGCCACAGATAAAGCAGCAGGTAAGAGAGTACCAAAATTCAGAATCGCGATTTTTTTACCTTGACGAATCATTTTTGAACGACCAATTTCTAATTCTGCAAGTGGGGTTAATTCTACGCCGATTGCATTTCCACGCGGATAACGTACCGCAGCAGGCTTACCATATTTATAACCAGTGTAAAGCATTTGGCGACATTCATTTTCATCACTTGGTGTCATAATGATCATATTCGGAATGCATCGCATAAAACTTAAATCAAAAGCACCTTGGTGAGTTTGACCATCGGCACCTACGATACCCGCACGATCGATGGCAAAGAGAACAGGCAAGTTTTGAATAGCAACATCATGAATAAGCTGATCATAAGCACGTTGTAAGAAGGTAGAATAAATGGCTACAACAGGTTTATAACCACCAATTGCAAGACCTGCCGCAAAGGTGACAGCATGTTGCTCTGCAATAGCAACATCAAAATATTGTTGTGGGAATCGTTCTGAAAATTCTACCATGCCAGAACCTTCACGCATTGCAGGTGTAATACCGACTAATTTATCGTCTTGTTCCGCCATCTCACATAACCAATCGCCAAAGATTTTTGAATAGGTTGGTTTGGCATTTGATTTAGGAAGTTGGCCGCTTGTTGGGTCAAATTTTGGTACGCCATGGAAACCAATTGGGTCTTTTTCAGCGGGCTCGTAACCTTTCCCTTTTTTGGTTTTGATGTGTAAAAATTGTGGGCCTTTAAGATCGCGCATATTGCTTAAGGTAGCAATTAATTCATCAATATTATGCCCGTCAATAGGTCCAATATAGTTAAAACCGAGTTCTTCAAAGAGCGTACTTTCTGGCGAGAACATCACACCCTTCATGTGCTCTTCGGTTTTCTTCATAAAGTTTTTAACGGTCGGTACTTTATCTAAGATTTTTTTACTGCCATCACGAACTGTTGAATATAGTGAACCAGAGAAAATGCGAGCAAGGTGATTATTCAATGCCCCCACATTTTCAGAAATAGACATTTCATTGTCATTTAAAATGACCAACATATCAGTATGCAAAGAACCTGCATGGTTTAAGGCTTCAAATGCCATCCCCGCAGTGATAGCACCGTCACCAATCACACAAACGGTTTTACGACCCGCATTTTCACGTTCTGCGGCAACAGCAATACCTAGTCCTGCACTGATTGAAGTGGAAGAGTGTCCAACACTTAATACATCAAACTCACTTTCTTCACGCCAAGGGAAAGGATGAATACCGCCTTTTTGGCGAATGGTGGACATTTGATCACGACGCCCCGTCAAAATTTTGTGTGGGTAAGCTTGATGGCCCACATCCCAAATTAATTGATCAAAAGGGGTTTTGAAAATGTAGTGCAGTGCAACCGTTAATTCAACGGTACCAAGACCAGATGCTAAATGACCACTGCTTTGACTAACGGATTCCAACAGATAACTCCGTAATTCCTGACAAAGTTGCGGAAGCTGATCTTTATTCAAAAGACGCAAATCTTCCGGCGAATTAATTAAGGATAAAAGAGGATAGTTGTTCATATATTCGTTAGTCCTAAAATGTGAAAAAAGTGACCGCACTTTGAAAAATCAAAGTCAGTGCTGTCACCATTAACTTTTACGATTGACAATAAATTCAGCTAATGCACGCAATGCAGTGGTATCAAAAGGTAAATTGTCTAATTCATGTAAGGCGGTTTGATAGAGTTCTTGCGCTTTTTGTTTTGCGCCCTCTAACCCTAACAGCTTTGGATAAGTGCTTTTATCTAAATCTAAATCAGATCCCACTGGTTTACCGATTTCCGCACTGTCACCTTCAATATCTAAAATGTCATCTTGTACTTGGAAAGCCAGACCAATGGCTTGTGAATAACGTTCTAGTTGTTGTTCTAATTCTTTGTTTTCAAAGTGAGGTGAACAGATAAAACCCATTTTTAATGCGGCCGTTAGCAATGCACCAGTTTTGTTGCGATGAATAAGCTCTAATTCGGTTAAATTAATTTGTTTATGCTCAGAAATTAAATCTAAACTTTGACCCAAACACATGCCTTGTACGCCAGATGCTTGAGCTAAGACTTTCACTAATTGCAATTTTTGTTCTGCAGAAAGAGAAGGGGCTTGCGTAAGAATTTCAAAGGCAAAAGCTTGTAATGCATCGCCAGCTAAAATGGCCGTCGCTTCATCAAAAGCAATATGACAAGTTGGTTGACCGCGACGAAGTTCATCGTTGTCCATGGCAGGCAAATCGTCATGGATTAAAGAATAAGCGTGAATAGATTCAATAGCTGCCGCCGCGTAATCTAAAGCTGGCATTTCAGCTCCCAGCATTTTACCCGTTGCATAGACAAGGAAAGGACGAACACGTTTACCGCCTAGCAATAAGCCATATTTCATGGCATCACGCAAAGGGGCATTATAAGCGTCAATTTCTTCAAATTGATTGGCTAAAAACTGATTAATGCGATCTTGAACTTGTTTGAGTTCAGTGCCGAATTGATAACTCATGGATTACTCGTCCCCTTGATAATCACTTAAAGGGGCGGTTTCGCTTTTTTGTAACAAAATTTGAATACGTTGTTCTGCTTGTTGCAAGCGCTCTTGACCAAGTTGAGCCAATTTAATGCCGTTCTCAAATTCTTTCAGCGCATCTTCCAATGGCAATTCACCGCTTTCAAGCTTTGTCACAATCGTTTCCAATTGTGCAAGTGTTGTTTCAAAATCAGGTTCAGCATTTGCTGGTTTACGCGCCATTAAATTATCCTTTTCAGATGAATAAATTGCTCCGTATTGTACTTGATTTTTATAGGGATGTTAAAAACTTATTTCAAAGTGCAGTCAGTTTTTCGTGAGAATTTGAACTTTGTGGGATGTGGAATTTAGCGTACAATACGGCCATTTTTTATTATTCACAGATTATTATGAAATTTATCGTTAAACTTTTTCCTGAAATTATGATTAAAAGCGAAACCGTGCGTAAGCGTTTCGCAAAAATTTTGACCTCTAATATCCGCAATATTTTACAGAAATATGATGAAGAAACGGCGGTTGTTCGTCATTGGGATTACATCGAAGTGCGCTCAAAAAATGAAGCCAATCGTGAAGAGTTGATTGCGCTTTTGCAACGTATTCCAGGGATTCATCATTTTTTAGAAGTAGAAGAAAAACCGTTTACCGATCTACATCATATCTTTGAGTTGACCTTAGCAGATGTCGCTGATCAACTTGAAAACAAAACCTTTTGTGTACGTGTAAAACGTAAAGGGAAACATGATTTCAGTTCCATTGAAGCAGAACGTTATATCGGTGGTGGTTTAAATCAGCATATTGCAAGCACAAAAGTACGTTTAAAAAATCCTGATGTAACCGTTCGTATTGATATTGAAGATGACAAAATGATGCTGGTGAGAGCTCGTCATGTTGGCCTTGGCGGTTATCCAATTGGGACACAAGAAGATGTGCTTTCATTGATTTCAGGTGGCTTTGACTCTGGCGTATCCAGTTATATGCTTATTCGTCGTGGTTCACGTGTGCATTACTGTTTCTTCAATTTGGGTGGTGCAGCCCATGAAATTGGCGTGAAACAAATGGCTTACCATATTTGGAATCGTTATAGTTCATCCCATAAAGTCCGTTTTATTGCCATTTCTTTTGAAGGCGTAGTGGGCGAGATTTTAGAGAAAGTCGATAACGGCCAAATGGGCGTCGTGTTAAAACGAATGATGGTGCGTGCTGCAAGTAAAGTTGCACAACGTTTTGATATTCAAGCTATCGTTACTGGTGAGGCACTCGGACAAGTTTCGAGCCAAACTTTAACCAATTTGCGCTTAATTGATGAAGCATCCGATGCATTAGTATTACGTCCACTCATTACTCATGATAAAGAACAAATTATCGCGATGGCGAAAGAGATCGGTACGGATGATATTGCTAAATCAATGCCGGAATTCTGCGGGGTAATTTCTAAAAATCCAACGATTAAAGCGGTACGTGAAAAAATTCTTGAAGAAGAAAATCACTTTGATTTTGGCGTGTTGGAAAGTGCGGTTGAAAATGCACAATATTTAGATATTCGCCAAATTGCAGAAGAAACGGAGAAAGAAGTGGTGGAAGTGGATACCATTTCAGTGCTTGGTGAAAACGATATTATTTTAGATATTCGTAGCCCAGAAGAGACAGATGAAAATCCATTTGAATCAGACGAGCATCAAGTGATGCAATTGCCGTTTTACAAATTATCTTCACAATTCGGTTCATTAGATCAAAGTAAAAACTATGTGCTTTACTGTGAACGAGGCGTAATGAGTAAACTGCAAGCACTTTATTTAAAAGAAAATGGTTTCACGAATGTGAGAGTTTTCGGGAAAAAATAAGCAAAAAAATGACCGCACTTTAACGTGCGGTTTTTTATTCGTAATCTAATTCACCCACTAATTCATCGATAGCTTTGGCAAGTAACGTTCGGTCATGACGATAGCTGATATCATCTGCATTCAGGCGTTTAGCTAAGATTTTAACGGAAGAAATCGCAGACAAATCGACCGCACTTTGTTCACGATAAGGGGTTATAGCCCCATCAATAACGGGGTCACCGACGATTTCATTTATTTTCTGAATACGATCAGCCAACGATAGATGAGAGGCGGCGCCAATTTCTATCCCTAAATTATCAATAAAAATGACTTTCGCTTTGCTATTACGCAGGGCAGTAGATAATTCAGGTAGCAATAGCGGGGGCATAATGCTTGTCATAAAACTCCCTGGACCAAGTAAAATGACTTCCGCTTGCTCCAATGCTTGGATGGCTTCTTGTGCGGCTTTAACCATAGGCACTAAGAAAAGTGATTGGGGTAATTCTGTTAAATTATCAATGCTCACTTCACCGACAATACTGGATCCTGAACCTAAACTCGCGGCAAGATGAACAGGTTCTTCTGACATGGGAATAATGTGAGATTTTACTTTGAGTAATTCACGAATTAAGTTAATGGCTTCAATGGGGCGAATATGCATATCTTCTAAGGCTTTGAGCATTAAATTGCCTAAATTATGCCCAGAAAGTTCACCTTCGCCAGTAAAGCGGTATTCAAATAATGCGGAGGCCGTGCTTGGCTCAATGATGATTTGGTTTAAGCAATTACGTAGATCGCCCCATGCAATGCCACCTTGAGCCAGCCGAATGCGACCCGTTGAACCGCCGTTATCTGTGGTGGTGACAATACCGGTTAAGCGCTCTTTCATAAAACTGAGCGCCGATAATACACGTCCTAATCCATGGCCACCACCAATAGCAACAATATGTTTGATTTCGTCTAAATGTTCATGACGGCTGTGACGAGATAAATCAGACATTTTTATTCCTTTTTTACCTATAAATTATTATAAAAAATAATGCTATATATTTTTTTATATAAGTTAATGCTGTTATTTTTATCAATATAGTCGGGTTATTCTACCAAATTATTGCTATTAACCGCTTGCTTTTATTACAATATCAACACAATTTATTTTTAACGCATAACTCCGAGCTTGTTTAGCCTAAGTTTCACAAGAAATACGGTGGCAAGCCAATAACGCGGTACGTTATTCAGGGATACGCTGGAAACGGTTTATCCTCTCCATATTTAGAAAGGTGTAAAATGCAATCCATTCCTATTAAAAACGTAGGAGAGTCTCGCTTAGTCGATCCTTTCCAACGCCAATATTACTATCTACGACTGTCGATTACCGATCAGTGTAACTTTCGTTGTACCTATTGTTTACCTGATGGTTATCAACCCGAAGCTAACAAACCAAGTTTCTTAACCTTAAAAGAAATCACCCATCTTGCTCAAGCGTTTGCTGAAATGGGCACAGAGAAAATCCGTTTAACGGGTGGCGAACCGACTTTACGTAAAGATTTTATTTCTATTGCTGAAAGCATCGCTAACATTGATGGCATTCGTCAATTAGCCGTCACGACAAATGGCTATCGCATGGCAAAAGATGTGGCTGATTGGAAGAAAGCAGGAATTACGTCTATTAACGTCAGTGTTGATAGCTTAGATCCAAAAATGTTCCATCAAATTACAGGTATCAATAAATTTGATGACGTGATGCGTGGTATCGATCGTGCATTTGAAGTGGGTTACAACAAAGTTAAAGTCAATTCAGTTTTGATGAAAAATTTGAATGACAAAGAGTTTGAGCAATTCCTTGTTTGGGTGAAAGATCGCCCAATTCAAATGCGCTTTATCGAACTGATGCAAACCGGTGAAATGGACAGTTTCTTTGATAAACACCATCTTTCTGGACAAGTCTTAGCTGATAAATTGCTGAAAAATGGTTGGACATTACAGCATAAATCCCATACAGATGGCCCAGCTAAAGTCTTCACACATCCTGATTATGCAGGCGAAATTGGCTTAATTATGCCTTATGAGAAGAATTTCTGCGCAAGCTGTAATCGTCTCAGGGTATCAGCGAAGGGCAAACTTCATCTCTGTTTATTCGGCGAAGAAGGCATTGAATTACGTGACTTATTGCAATCTCATGAACAGCAAGATATTTTGCAAGCACGTATTTTTGCCGCACTGCAAGGCAAACGTGAACATCATTACTTGCATGTCGGCGATAGTGGCGTAAGAAATCATTTAGCCTCTATCGGTGGCTAAAAGAAAATAGGTGAATTTGCTATTCACTTATTTTGCTTTTGTCACACATGTAAAACATTCAATATTTTAACCTCACTTTATTTTATTATGACTACATTTACGCATATCAATTCTCAAGGCGAAGCCAATATGGTGGATGTTTCTGCAAAAGCAGAGACTGTTCGCGAAGCTCGTGCTGAAGCCATTGTAACCATGTCAAAAGAAACCCTTTCCATGATCGTGGAAGGCAAACACCACAAAGGCGATGTATTTGCTACTGCACGTATTGCGGGTATTCAAGCGGCAAAACGTACTTGGGAACTTATCCCACTTTGCCATCCCTTATTACTTTCTAAAGTAGAAGTGAATTTAGAACCGTTACTTGAAACAAACCAAGTTCGTATTCAATCTCTTTGCAAATTAACCGGAAAAACCGGCGTAGAAATGGAAGCATTAACCGCTGCAAGTGTGGCTGCCTTAACCATTTACGATATGTGTAAAGCCGTACAAAAAGACATGGTAATTGAGTACGTTCGCCTGTTAGAAAAGAGCGGTGGAAAATCAGGTCTTTTTATTGCGGAGGAAAAATAAGATGTTAAATGTTTTATTTTTTGCTCAAACTCGTGAATTAATTGGTGAAGATTCTATTCAGCTTGAAGGTGATTTTGCGACAGCAGAAGCGGTGCGTGAATATCTTGCTCAAAAAGGTGATAGATGGGCGTTAGCATTAGAAAAAGGGAAGCTTTTAGTCGCTATCAATCAAACCTTGATGCCATTAGAAAGTGCGGTCAAAAATGGTGATGAAATCGCATTTTTCCCACCGGTAACAGGAGGCTAAATGGCTGATATTCAAATTTCAGTACAAGAACAGCCTTTCGATCAAAATGCCGTTTACCAATGGCTTTCTGAACAACATTCAGTTGGCGCAACGGTTATTTTTGTGGGTAAAGTACGCGATCTTAATTTAGGCGATGAGGTATCCAGTTTATATTTAGAACATTATCCCGCAATGACAGAAAAAGCCTTACGTGAAATTGTAGAACAGGCGAAAGCGCGTTGGGATATTCAGCGAGTGTCTGTGATTCATCGCGTAGGCCTTTTGCATACTGGAGATGAAATTGTTTTAGTCGGCATTAGTTCTGCTCACCGAGGTGATGCCTATCATGCCAACGAATTTATTATGGACTTCTTAAAATCCAAAGCCCCGTTCTGGAAAAAAGAACAAACCAATCAAGGCGAACGTTGGATTGAAGCAAGAGAGAGCGATAAAGAAGCGTTAGAGAAGTGGTAAATTAACCACTATAAAATAAATTTTTATTGATTTACAAGAAAGGACCAATTACCATGCTTGACAGCACAGCACAGCACAGCACAGCACAGCACAGCACAGCACAGCACAGCACAGCACAGCACAGCACAGCACAGCACTTGGATAACCTATCCATTAAATTAATGCAACTCAAATTACTTCTACCTGAAATTTTTTGCGAAGAACAAATTGATTTTCAAAAATTCCAACAACTTTTTTCTGACCACATTACTTCCGAGCCCGAGCGTTATATGTTGAACTGGGCAGGGAAATCGGAAGCCTATCGCATATTACAAGCACAAACTAGCAAAACCCTCACACCGCGACCTGCGGAAAGTGTCAATTTTGATTCCACTGAAAATATATTTATTGAAGGTGAAAATCTGGATGTGTTGAAAGTGTTACAAAAATCCTATTTCAATAGCATCAAAATGATTTATATCGATCCGCCTTATAACACGGGTAATGATTTTGTTTATAATGACAATTTCAAGCAGGATCTTAAAGATTACCAGGAACAAAGCGGAGAATTGGATGAGGAAGGCAAACTCAAACTGGCTTTCAAGAAAAACAGCAAGGAAAACGGGCACTTCCACAGCAAATGGTTAAATATGATGCTCCCCCGTTTACATTTGGCAAAGAATTTGCTGAAAGATGACGGTGTCATTTTTATTTCCATTGATGACAATGAACAAGCTCAGTTGAAGTTATTGTGTGATGAGGTGTTTGGGGAGGAGAATTTTGTTGCAGAGCTTATTTGGGATAAACAACATTCACAACAGCAAGGATTGTTTAAAAAGTATCATGAATATGTATTACTTTATGCTAAAAATATAGAAAATCATAAAAATATAAAAGGTGGAATGGGAATTATTGATGCAGGAGCAATAAAGAAAATATCAAAATCTAATCCAGAGAGTGAATTTACATTTCCTGCCGGAGTGAAATTTGAAGCAAAAAATGGAATAAAATTGACGGGAGTATTTGGTGATAGTGAAAAAGTTACAGTTGTTAGAGGAATCCTTGAAGCAAAAGATGGTAAGACTGTAGAAGAAGTTACTCTATCTGCAGGGTGGACACAAAAGAAACAAATGACAGAATTTTTTGCAGGAAACGAAGTTTATGATACTAAGGGACAAAAAGTCATTGAGTTCTATTTTTCATCAACTGGAAAGCTTAAGTGTAGAAAAGAGAGGGCTTCAATAACACCCCCCACCTTATTACCTAAATATGGCATGAGTAGCTTGCATACAGAGAATTTAAATAACCTTATGGGTGGTACAGTATTTAATAACCCTAAACCATTACCAATGTTGAAGGATTTTATTCAATGGTTTACCGAAGATGAAGATATTATTTTAGATTTTTTTAGCGGGTTTCGTGTCATAATAATGACACAGGCAAATAGTCAAGTAAATACAAGGGTTTTAGAACTTCTACCAAAGTTAAAAACTAAAAAATTAAGTGGTTGGTGTGCTGTTTAGAGCATTTATTACAAAAATAAGTGTTGTAAACAGTACACCAGCTAGGAGGAGGGACGATGAGAATAATATTAAAAATTATACTTTTTCCTGTTTCACTGGTACTGTCAATTTTAACAGCTTTTCTAACATTCTTGTTAGGTATTGGAACAACGATATTATATTTTCTAATGTCATTTTGTATAATAGGATCAATAGCAAGTTTTATCTATCATGATACTGTAACAGGAATACAAGCATTAGTAATAGCTTTTTTAGTAAGTCCATATGGCTTACCGATGATAGGAGCATTTTGCATTGCTTTAATTGAAACGGTAAATTGTAAGATTAGGGCTATATGAAGAGCAAATTAGAAACTTGTGGAGGAGATATTTTGAGAACATACAAGGATAAAGAGGAATTGAAAAATGAGATAAATAAAAGCTTTGAAAAATATATTTCTGAATTTGATGATATTCCAGAAAATTTAAAAGATAAGAGAATAATCGAAGTTGATAGAACACCGGCTGAAAATCTTGCTTATCAATTAGGGTGGACTACCTTAGTTCTTCAATGGGAAGAAAATGAAAGAAATGGACTAAAAGTAAAGACACCATCAGAGAACTTTAAATGGAATCAATTGGGTGAATTATATCAGTGGTTCACGGATACCTATGCTCATTTATCTCTAAATGAGTTGAAAGTAAAATTAAATGAAAACATCGACTCTATTTATGAAATGATTGATACATTAAGTGAGGAAGAATTATTTAAACCTCACATGAGAAAATGGGCTGATGAAGCAACTAAAACAGCAGTATGGGAAGTATATAAGTTTATTCATGTGAATACTGTTGCCCCATTTGGAACATTTAGAACAAAAATTAGGAAATGGAAAAAGATAGTACTATAAATTTTGAATGATGTCATTAAAGGTAAAATTTGAAAAGGAGTTGGTTTTATGGATTTCATACGAGCAATTTTTGATGGAATTGCTATAGCAGCTATTTTTAATGGAATAGTGGCTAGTTTGGTACTTATAAATCCAAGATTATTTTTTGATTCCTATCCAAAGTCTGTTCAGAAATCAGCTCCTAAGCAGATGACAAAACAAGAGAAAAAGATAAATACGATACTCACTATCATCGTTGTTGGAATTTGTTTTGTTTATTCAACAATAAGCCTTTTACATTCAGGAGTCGTTGGTTTTTGGAACATATTTTGGGTGGGATATATTCAGTGGAGTATATTGAATGCAGGGGATTTTTTGTTGTTAGACTGTCTATTGTTTCAAGGCAAATATAAAGAGAAAATTGTTATTCCCGGTACAGAGGGACACAAGTATTATGAATTCAAGAATTGGATGAAACATTTGGCGATTTACGAACATTTCTTACTTGTACCTTTTTTACTAATACCAATCATATCGGCAATTCAGGCAGTAATTGTTGTTTTTATATGGAAATGAATTACAGATTTTAAGTGTATGGGAGCGTGATATATTGGAAAATAAAAAATTACCTGTTTTCGGAGTAGGTCCTGCTTATGTTATTTGTTGCTTTATTTTAACAGTTGTAGGAATTGCTATAAGAAATACCAGATTTTAAAACAAGGGATTTGCAAGATGTAAAATAAAAAGTAAATAGAATCATCCCTTGGTTTAGACGAGGATAAGGTTAGATTGATAAAGACAAAAAACTAAATAATTAATGACTTGGACGATAGAAAAATAAAAAAATCTATCGTCTTTTCTTTTGCCCCAAAATAATTTGAGAGGAGGTGTGGGTGTGAATTTTGACTATTTTTATAACAGAGATGGGGATAGGTTTAGCTTTTTTATGCTACCTAAAGTTTTAGTAACGGATGAAGCCTTTAAGGGGTTATCATCAGATGCCAAAATACTGTACTCTTGCCTTTTGGAGCGAACAAACCTGTCATATAAAAATAAATGGATTGATGATGAAAAAAGAGTATATATCATTTTCACTGTAGAAGAAATTATGACAATGCTAAATAAATCAAATAAAACAGCTGTCAAAATTCTAAATGAACTTGATAGTAATACAGGTGGTATAGGACTTATTGAACGCAAAAGACAAGGTCTTGGAAAGCCCAACATCATCTATGTAAAAGACTTTATGAGTATCTTTAAGTCTGAGTGTAATAATTACACTTCAGAAGTGAAGAATTTACACTTAAGAAATGTAGAAAGTACACTTCAAGAAGTGAAGAATCTACACAGAAGTAATACTTATAATAATAATCTTAATTATAGTAATACTGATTATAGTAATTGTAAAGGCGAGTATGGAACATTCCAAAATGTCTTTTTGACGGACGATGAAGTAGTTGACCTAAAAGAAATACTAATGAATCAATTCGATAACTATATCGAACGCTTATCCACATATATAAAAAGCACAGGAAAGACCTACAAAGACCATAAGGCAACTATCCTTTCTTGGTTTTACAAAGATCAAGGAAATCAAAACCAAAAGAAAAATACTAAAAATAAAAGCTATAGCTTAGAAGATTATGAGATTGGAGAATATTTATGATGAATGAACTAAAAGAGCTTCTTATTGACGGAGCAAAATACAATTACGATCCTGATACAGAATACATCAAAGACGGACACGCCTATTGTAAAGTTTGCAACGAAAGAAAAGACGGAGAAGTAATGGACATCTTTGGAAGCAAGAAGATATTCAAAAGGCAGTGTGAGTGTGATAGAAATAGGCTAAAAAAAGAAGCTGAGAGAAAAAAACGGCAAGAAATTGAAGATCTAAAAAAGAGATGCTTTAATTCTATGAACCAATGGGCATATACTTTTGATAACTATCAAGGCGGAAAAGAGCAATGCTTTACTGTTGCTAAAAATTTTGTAAAAGAATATGAAACGATGAAAAAAGAGAATATCGGACTTCTATTCTTTGGAACAGTCGGTAGTGGAAAAAACTACCTTGCTTGTGCAATAGCCAATGCACTAATTGAAGAATATCAAATTCGAGTGAAGATTAGAAACTTTGCACAAATCATTAACGATTTACAAAAAGGTGGATTTGATTTTGATAAAAATGAATACATTGAATCCATTGTAAGTGTACCGGTACTTATCTTAGATGATTTAGGAATTGAAAGAGATACAAGCTATGCAAAGGAGCAAGTATATAACATCGTAAATAGCAGGTATCTAAAAAATAAACCAACCATCTTTACAACAAACATTCCCATAGAACAAATTAAAAATTCAGATGATGGAGTTGAATACGAAAGAATTTATTCGAGGATTATGGAGATGTGCATTCCAATTAAAGTTACAGGAGAAGACTTTAGAAAGAAAGTTCAAAAAAGAAAATTGGAGAGAAATAGGGAAAGGCTACTTGGAGTGGGTGAGCGAAAATGATTAACGAAGAAGTTTCAAGCAAGGCAATTAACCTTGAAATACGACTTGCAAAGCTAACAGCAAGAGAAATAGTAAAACTACTAAAAAAATTACTTAAAGAAGCAGAAAAAATAGGTGGAGACTTAGATGCTTATCTAAAGAATAAAGGAAATCAAGTTAAGCTAAAGGATAAGCCATAATCTTATTATGGCGGATAGAAAAATGCTTAAAAATCCAAATGGATTGATTCTAGGTACGCCTGGTTCTGGTAAGTCCTTTTCTGCCAAGCGTGAAATGGCAAAGACCACTACCGCCTACAACAAGTTCAAGCATAGACATAATAAAATTTGCCTTATCCTTAAGTGGTGCGTCTCCATCTCCATAGTTCATATTTATATCTAGTGGATTTAGATAGTCTTTGCTCTTTGCACTAACCTTAATAACTTCTCCCTTAAACTGTTTTACAAGGTTTCCATACTCTCCTTCTGGATCACAGATAATGACATCATCATCGGTTGTAAGAATAGCATTACGGCAGAAGAAAAATCTGTTATAGATAGGTGCTTACCAAGAATTTATGAGAAGTATTTTGAAAATCCAATACCAGAAAATATGCCTATACTTCAAGACCTTTACAATATGTTAAAAGGGCAAGAAGAAAAGGTAGGAAAGAAACTTGCAACAGAAATGGAAATCTATGTTTCAGGAAGTCTTAATGTCTTTAATCATCAGTCAAATGTGGACTTAAATAAGCAGCTTATTTGTTTTGACATTAAAGAACTTGGAACACAGCTTAAGAAGATAGGTATGCTTGTTATTCAAGACCAGGTTTGGAATAAGGTTTCTCAAAACAGAAATACCGGCAAAAGTACAAGGTATTACATTGACGAGTTTCACTTGCTTTTAAAGGATGAACAGACTTCACAGTATTCGGTGGAAATCTGGAAGAGATTTAGAAAATGGGGAGGTATTCCAACAGGAATTACACAGAATGTTAAAGACCTACTTGCAAGTAAAGAAATTGAAAATATTTTCGACAATACGGATTTTATTCTAATGCTTAATCAAGCAACAGGTGATAGAGACTGGCTTGTTGTAAAGCTTAAAATTTCAAAGGATCAGGAAAAATTCGTCACCAATTCAAGAGCTGGTGAAGGTCTGATTTTCTTTGGAAATACCATTGTCCCATTTGTAGATAACTTCCCTAAAGACACAATCCTATATCAAAAGATGACTACAAAACCTGAAGAAGTGAGGTAGCGTCTTATGAGTAAAAAAAGAAAGCGAGATTTGAATGAAAAGTTAAGGGCAAGAGAAGAAAAAATAATCACAAAGGCTGAAACAGATGATGTTTTGGATTACAAAAGAAAAACTAGAGATGATTATAGAGACAAGGTTGTTAAAGAAGAAAATAGGTTTCAAGATAAGATTCACGAGAAGATAAGTAAAAGGGCTGATATTAATAGTGAAATAAAAACAAGTAACAAGAGCAAAAATGCTATAAAAAGAAATCTTCAAAGTAACAGTTTTGAAACTGATAGTGGAATGAAGCCTATTGTAGAGTCTCCAGAGAAAAACCAAAGTATAGAAGTTAATTCAGATGCTTATAGAGTTTTTGAAAATACTGCTTCTAAAGAAACTCATAGGAATATAGAAGTAGGTAATACTAATAATGGTTTGAATATAAGAAAGATGATAAGAACAAACATAAGCTTGTAGTTGATACAGAAGTCACTCATATTATTGAGCGAATATTTAATATGAAAATAGAAGGTTATTCCTCAAAGGCTATTGCAGACTTTCTAAACAGTATTGGAACAGTTACACCATCAAAGCATAAAGAAAATAATGGTGATAACTTTAATACTGGTTTTGTTGTGAAAAAAGCAAAATGGGATGCTAAGATGGTAAACCGTATTATTTCAAATAAGGTTTATATCGGTGTCTTGGAACAAGGAAAAACCACAAAGTTAAATTATAAATCAAAGCATGAAGTCGATGTTTCCAAAGAAGACTGGATAGCAATAGAAAATGCTCATGAAAGCATAGTATCAAAATCCATCTTTTCACTTGCAAACAAAATGCTACTTCGTGATGTGAAACAGTCTAAAGATAAGCCACAAATCCTATCTGGAATGCTTTACTGCAAAGATTGTGGAAGTCCTATGATTAGGCGAAAGGTAAGAAATACAGTTTTCTATATTTGCTCCGAGTATAACAATTCAGGTGACTGTTCAAGGCATAGCATCAAAGAAGATTATGTTATAGGTGCAACAATTCACGCACTAAATGACTATCTATCTAAGTACAATGAGCTACTTAAGAAAGTTAGCAAAATAGATGTTTCAAAATTTACTGTGAAAGTTGATTTTGAGTCTTTAAATGCAGAAAAAAGAAAATATGAAAGACTTAGACAATCTCTTTATATGGATTTAGAAGAAGAGCTTATAACGACTGAAGAATTTGAACGATTTAGAAAAAATTATCTTATTAAGATTAGGGAAATTGAGAAACAAATTATTACAAAGCAAAATATCGTAGAAGAATTAAAAATGAAGATAAACGATAAAGGTAGTTTCGTTTCTGAGATAGTTCCTAATCTTGAAAGTGATGAATTAAATAGATTATGCTTGGTATCTTTTATAGACCGTATTGAGATTGGAGAGGATAATGCAATTAACTTTGTCTTCAACAATATTGAAACAGTGAATCTGCTTCAAGCGATTGTAGATAGTGATAAGGTCGAAGCTAAGGATACACATAAGGCAAGACTAATATCAATGGGCAAGCTGTTTGTTGAGCATTTAGAAAGGGTTGAACCTAAGCTTGCAGTTGGAGGTGTTTGTTAATGGCAAGGACTTCCAAAAGATATATAAGAAAAAACGAAGAACAAGCACAAAAAGTATTTTATAAAGCTGGTATCTATGCAAGATTATCCAGTGAAAGAAAAGAAGAATGGCGTGAGAAATAATCGTCTATCGAAACACAGGTGCTTTGTTGTAAAGAGTATGCTTTAAAAGAAAATATTAAAGTCGTAAATATTTACACAGATTATGAATATAGTGGGACAAATTTTGAAAGACCACAGTTTCAGAAGATGATGCAAGATATTCGTGAAAGAAGAATTAATTGTATTATCATAAGGGACTTATCAAGACTTGGAAGAGAATATCTCGAGATGGGAAGACTTATAGATAAGGTATTTCCGTTCTTGGGAGTAAGGTTTATTTCTGTTAATGATAAGGTTGATACCGTTAAGGATTTAGGCTCTAAGAAGTCATTTGAAGTAACTCTTAAGAATATCGTCAATGATATGTATGCTAAAGACATTTCTGTAAAGATAAAGACAAGTAAACATAATAGGGCAAGAAATGGATATTTTATTGGTTCTGTTCCGCCCTATGGATATAAGGTAGTGAAATTAAAAGAGGGACAGAAGTTAGAAGTTGATGAGAATGTTCGATTCATTGTTGAAGAAATGTTCCGACTAACACTTGAAGGAAAAAGCCAATATAAGGTTGCAAAGCACTTTAATACTATGGGTTATGCTACGGGAATGGTCTATTACAAAACAGGTAGAATTTATAGACAGGATGGTGAGCCGCAGTGGAATAAAGGTACTATTTCCAAAATGCTTACTAACAGAGCTTATACAGGAACTTTAGTGCAAGGTGTTCCCGATGTGTTGGGTGAATTACAGAAGAAAACCGGGCTAACCCGTCAAACCATTTGCCGTATTTTGCAAAAATCAAAACGATTGGCTGAGATTTATCATAATCCACAACGTTTTATTGATTTGGTTGCAGAAAAAATTAATGAAGCGTTAAGTCAAATTATGGCGGATGGTGTGGAATATCACCGCATTGCGGATCGCACCTATGAAATGACGTTATTTAAGGATTTTGAGTTTTATCTTAATCAATACAGTTTTTCTGTGAGTAATCAATCAAAAACCATTTATGAGAGTTATATTGCCCTAGATTCCAACACGGAAAATACGTTTGCCCGCCATTGTGAAAGCTGTGAAGATGTCGAGTTTTATTTTAAGTTACCGAAAAATTTTAAAATTCCAACGCCATTGGGGAATTATAATCCCGACTGGGCGGTGGTATTTAAAGGGCAGAATAAAGTTTACTTTGTGGCGGAAACCAAAAATACCGGTAAAGGTATTCAGCGTGGTGTGGATGAAAGTAAGTTGGATCCTTCAGAACAAATGAAAATTGCTTATGCCAGAAAGAATTTTGAACATCTCCATAGAGATTACGATGATTTGGAATATCGGGTTGTACAAAGTATAGATGAATTAACTGAAAATGTGTAAAAAATATCAGACAGCCAATATTGGCTGTCTGATCGCGTTAATTAAAGCACTTTAACAATGCTTTCACACAAATAACGAATATTGTCTTCAGTGATACCGGCCACATTGATACGACCAGAACGAACAGCGTAAATCGCAAATTCTTCTTTTAAGCGATCGACTTGTTCAGGCGATAAGCCACTGAAAGAGAACATACCGTTTTGTTCTATGATAAAGCTGAAATCTTGTTCTGCACCATATTCTTTTAATAACTGAACGAATAAATGACGCATTTTTTTGATGCGTTCACGCATTTCAGTCAATTCATTTTCCCACTCTTGGCGAAGTTGTGGATCATTTAACACCGTGGCTACGGTCGCCCCACCATGAGATGCTGGGTTAGAGTAGAGAGTGCGAATAATTGATTTCACCTGTGTTAATGCAGTTGAAGCAATTTCTGCATTTTCAGCGACAAGCGTAAAGGCACCTACGCGCTCATTGTATAAACCAAAGTTTTTAGAGAATGAACTCGCCACTAATAATTCTTTATGATTTGCCGCAAAAGCACGTAAACCGTAAGCATCTTGGTCTAAGCCATTGGCTAAACCTTGATAAGCAAAGTCAAAGAGTGGTAACCAGCCATTTTTTGCTGAAAGTGCGGCTAATTCTTGCCATTGTTCTGGGGTTGGATCAATACCAGTTGGATTGTGGCAGCAACCGTGTAAAAGCACAACATCGCCTTCGCTTGCTTGGCTTAAATCTTCAAGTAAATGTTCCCAGTCAAGGGCTTTGCGTTCAGCATCATAATAACGATATTCACGAATCGTCATGCCTACCGCATTGAAAATTGCATTGTGGTTAGGCCATGTTGGTGTACTAATCCATACATTTTGAGCTTTGGTTTGGCGTTTAATGAATTCTGCCGCAATGCGTAATGCACCTGTGCCACCTAAACTTTGCGCAGTTCTTGCACGGTTTGCTTTAATTACATCAGAATCTTTACCAAAAAGGAGCTCTTTTGTGCGTTCGTTATAATCGGCAATACCATCGATAGTCAGATAGTTTTTCGTTTTTTCGTTATCAAATAAGCGTTTTTCTGCTTCTTTCACTGCACGCATAATCGGTGTTGTACCTTGTGCATCTTTATAAACGCCAATACCTAAATTGATTTTATTTTCACGGGTTTCAGATTTGAATGCTTCGCCTAAGCCTAAGATAGGATCGGCCGGAGCCGCTTTGATATGTTCAAACATAGCTTTTCCTTATGTATGTGTTGTGAGATAAGTAATTTTATACTTCAGCCGATAGATTTTATCAAGAAGAACCTGATAAAAATCAACCGCACTTTGATGTTTTTAGATATTCATCAAAAAGTGCGGTTGTTTTTTGGATTATTTTAATTTCTCAATCGCCCAATTTAAACCGGATTGATAGTCTTCAGGAAGTTCGTGACGAAGTTTTTCAAGCTGTTGAATAATGATTGTTTTATCAGGATGCGTAATATTGATATGACCTAATTTTCTACCCGGACGAACTTCCTTACCATACCAATGTAATTGGGAAAAGGGCGTGTTCAACCATTGTGGACTATGTTCTGTACCAATTAAATTAACCATGACACTTGGTGCAATAGGTTGTAATGACGGTGTAGGTAAATCTAATAAAGCACGTAGATGCAATTCAAATTGACTAATAGCACAGCCTAATTGTGTCCAATGTCCGCTATTATGCACACGAGGGGCAAGTTCATTAATTAATAATTTATCCCCCACTACAAAGCATTCCATCGCCATTACACCCACATATTCAAGTTTATCCATGATTTTTCCAAGCATAGATTCAGCCTGAATTTGTTGGTTTTGTTGTTGAGGGAATGAAATATCTGTCACACTGTAACGTAAAATGCCATTTTGCTGTAGGTTATGTGTTACAGGATAGAAACGTTTTTCACCATTTTTAAATCTTGCGCCTACGATAGACACTTCGTAATCAAAAGGAATAAATTTTTCTGCAATAACTTCACCGAATAAATCGTCCGTAATATCACGTTGATTATTTTCAGTGATAATCCATTGACCTCGACCGTCATAACCACCGGTACGACGTTTTACCACGACTTTTTCGCCTACGTTTGTAAATACTTCAGTCCATTGCGTTTTATCTTCTAATAAACACCATGGTGAGGTAGAGAGATTGAGTTCATCCAGTAAAGATTTTTGGGTAAAACGATCAGCCAATAAGCCAAAAACATTCTGATTAACGAAATTCTTATGATGGCCTAATAATTCAGTTAACGGTGTTTTTTCCCAACGTTCAATCTCTGCGGTGATGATGGCATTTTTAGGTAAATCAAATACGGGGGCATTGAACTCAAGTGGTTGAACATTAATGTCTAATGGCGCGCCAGCGTAACGTAACATTCTGCCGAGTTGGCCATTCCCAAGCACATAAACGGTAGGATATAGGGTAGAGTTTTGCATAAAATTTCTCATCAAATCTAGCTAAAAAAACAACCGCACTTTAAAAAGTGCGGTCAAATTAAAAGGTGTTTTATGTACGTGGATCAGGATTATCCAATACCATATTGGTTTGATTTTCGCGGAATACTTGTAGGCGAGCGAATAACGCATCATCCCAACCTGCAAGAATTTGTGCAGCGAGTAATCCTGCATTAGAAGCACCAGCAGGGCCAATCGCTAACGTACCGACAGGAATGCCTTTCGGCATTTGCACGATAGAATAGAGACTATCAACACCGCTTAACATAGAACTTTTAACAGGGACACCCAATACAGGTACAAGCGTTTTAGCCGCAATCATACCGGGTAAATGAGCAGCGCCACCCGCACCTGCAATAATCACTTTGTAACCATTTTTTTGTGCATTTTCGGCAAATTCAAACAGCTTATCGGGGGTTCGATGTGCGGAAACGACTTCAATATGATATGTCACATTGAGTTCATCTAAAATTTGAGTGGCTTCTTGCATGGTTGCCCAGTCGCTTTTTGAGCCCATCACAATAGCAATTTGTGCGGTATTTGACATATTTTTAAAAAATTATCTGATAAAAAAACGATACGTAGAATAGCATATTTGTTCACTTTTAAGCAAACGTTTGCTATGCGGTGAAAGCTGAAAATTCCATTGCAAGTTTGGTCATAAAATCTTATCCTAATACGAGTTTTTTTCTTAGAAATAGAGCAGATTATGTTAGCTAAAGCGAAATATAGAAAAGATTACAAACAACCTGATTTTACGGTTACGGATATTTTCCTTGATTTTCAATTAGATCCTAAGCATACCGTTGTCACTGCAAAAACAACCTTCCAACGTTTAAATGATGAAGCAACCCATCTACGATTAGATGGTCATGGTTTCCAATTTGCCTCCATTAAATTCAATGGCGAAGATTTTAAACATTATCATCAAGACCACGAAAGTTTAACGTTAGATTTAACCAATCAAAGTGCGATTAATTTTGAACTTGAAATTGTGACGAATCTAGAGCCTGCACAAAACACCTCTTTACAAGGGCTTTATCAATCAGGTGAGGGTATTTGTACACAATGTGAAGCAGAAGGTTTTCGTCAAATTACCTATATGCTTGACCGTCCAGATGTATTAGCTCGCTATACAACCAAAATTACCGCAGATAAAACTAAATATCCTTACTTACTTTCTAATGGTAACCGCATTGCAAATGGTGAATTAGAGGATGGTCGTCATTGGGTTGAATGGAATGACCCATTCCCGAAACCGAGCTATTTATTCGCTTTAGTGGCAGGTGATTTTGATTTATTACAAGATACCTTTACGACAAAAAGTGGTCGTAAAGTAGCCTTAGAGCTTTATGTTGACCGTGGCAATCTTGATCGCGCTTCGTGGGCAATGGAAAGCCTGAAAAAAGCGATGAAATGGGATGAAGACCGTTTTAATTTAGAATACGACTTAGATATTTACATGATTGTTGCTGTGGACTTCTTCAATATGGGTGCCATGGAAAATAAAGGGTTGAATATTTTTAACGCTAAATTTGTGTTGGCAAATCCACAAACTGCAACCGATGATGATTATCTCGCCATTGAAAGCGTAATTGCACACGAATATTTTCATAACTGGACGGGAAACCGTGTAACTTGCCGTGATTGGTTCCAGTTAAGTTTGAAAGAAGGTTTAACGGTTTTCCGTGATCAAGAATTTTCATCTGACACAGGTTCTCGAGCAGTCAATCGTATTAATAACGTGAAATTCTTACGTACGGTACAGTTTGCCGAAGATGCAAGCCCAATGTCACACCCAATTCGCCCTGAAAAAGTCATTGAAATGAATAACTTCTATACCGTGACTGTATATGAAAAAGGGGCAGAAGTGATTCGTATGTTGCACACTTTATTAGGTGAACAAGGTTTCCAAAAAGGCATGCAACTTTATATTGCTGAAAACGATGGTAAAGCGGCAACCTGCGAAGATTTTGTGTCTGCAATGGAACGTGCGAATGACGTTGATTTAGCTCAATTCCGTCGTTGGTATAGCCAATCTGGTACGCCAGAATTATTGATTAGTGATGCCTATGATGAACAAACTCATACTTATCGTTTAACCGTTTCACAATCTACGCCGCCAACAGCGGATCAAATGGAAAAAGTAAACTTACATATTCCATTGAAAATTGCGCTTTATGATGCTAACGGTAACAAGCAAACATTACAGTACAATGGAAAATTATCAAATGATGTACTCAATGTTACGGAAAAAGATCAAACATTTGAATTTCATAATCTCTATTGTCGACCTATTCCTGCATTATTGTGTGATTTTTCTGCACCAGTTAAACTGGATTATGATTATACGACTACACAATTACTTAGCCTACTTAAATTTTCTAATAATCAGTTTGTTCGATGGGATGCGGCACAAACGCTATTGACTCAAGAATTACGCCGTAATGTGGCGAATTATCAGCAAGGAGAGCGATTAGAGATCTCACCTGACATTTTGATTGCACTCGCTCATGTGTTGGAAAATTATGAACAAGATATTGAATTAGCTACATTGATTTTGACTTTTCCAAAAGAAATTGAGTTTGCAGAAAGTTTCAAAACAATTGATCCTGATGGTATTACTGCAGCAAGAGAATTTATGTTGGTGCAAATAGCCGAATACTTAAAAAATGATTTATTGAGGATTTACACGCATATTCGTCTTGATGTTTATCAAGTGACTCAGAAAGATATTGCTTTACGAGCAATGCGCAATGTTTGTTTAAGTTATTTGGCCTACAGTAACCTAGGTAATAATGTGGTACAAAAACATTACAATAATGCTAATAATATGACGGATACTTTAGCGGCATTAAATATGGCAACCAAAGCAGCGTTACCTTGTCGTGATGCCTTGTTGGCGGATTTTGAACAAAAATGGCAACATGATGGCTTGGTAATGGATAAATGGTTTGCGTTACAAGCAACTCGCCCTGATGAAAACGTATTGGAAATTGTACAAGTATTAATGGATCACCCAAGCTTTAATTTTAACAATCCAAACCGTTTACGCTCATTAGTTGGAAACTTTATAAATTATAATTTAAAAGCCTTCCACCATATTAGTGGATCTGGTTATCGTTTTTTGACAGATGTTTTAATTCGTTTAAATGATAGTAATCCACAAGTTGCAGCACGTTTAATTGAGCCACTGATTCGTTTCTCTCGTTTCGATGAACAGCGTCAAACCTTAATGAAACGCGCCTTGGAGCGATTAAGCGCTGTTGAAGATCTCTCAAAAGATCTATTTGAGAAAATAGAGAAAGCCTTGCAATAATCCAATAGTGCGGTTAATTTTAACCGCATTTTCCATTTACAGTGAACTATCCTGAGAGATAAACGAGTATGTATTCTTTGATCCGTAAAGCTATCTTTTCCCTTGATCCTGAAACCGCCCATGATTTAGTGATTAAATCATTGCATTTAGCGGGTAAATCACCTTGCCAATTTTTATTAAAGCAGCTTTTGGCTTGTCCACAAGGTTTGCCTAAGCAAGTAATGGGCATTATGTTTAAAAATCCTATTGGGTTAGCCGCGGGCGCAGATAAAAATGCCGAAGCGATTGATGGATTTGGTGCGATGGGATTTGGTTTTATTGAAGTGGGTACGGTTACGCCTTTGGCACAAGAGGGAAATGCGAAACCCCGTCAATTCCGTTTAGTGGAAGCTGAGGGGATTATTAACCGTAATGGATTCAATAATTATGGCATTGATTACGTGGTCGAGAATGTTAAAAAGGCAAAATTTGATGGTGTAATTGGGATTAATATTGGCAAAAATAAAGTCACGCCACTTGAAAAGGGGAAAGATGATTACTTATTTTGCTTAAATAAAGCCTATAACTATGCGGATTATATTACGGTAAATATTTCATCACCGAACACTCCAGATTTGCGTCAATTGCAGTATGGTGATTATTTTGATGATTTATTACAAAGTATTAAACAACGTCAAAAAACTTTAGCTGAGCAATATAATAAATATGTACCGATTGCTGTAAAAATTGCACCTGATTTATCCGAGACTGAACTCGTTCAAATTGCTGATACGTTACTTCGTCATCAAATGGATGGGGTAATTGCCACTAATACAACGATTTCACGCGACAACGTCACAGGTTTGAAAAATGCGGAACAACAAGGTGGCTTAAGTGGAAAACCGTTACAGCAGAAAAGTACAGAAATTATTCGAAGATTGCATCAAGAGCTGAAAGGTCAAATTCCGATTATTGGGAGTGGTGGCATTGATGGTGTACAAAATGCACAAGAGAAGATTGAAGCAGGTGCTGAATTGTTACAAGTTTATTCGGGTTTGATTTATCACGGTCCAAGCTTAGTTAAAGAATTAGTGAAAGCGATTAAATAAATGACAAAAAAATATGATTTACATTGCCATAGTACGGCTTCAGATGGTGTTTTAACGCCTACAGAGCTTGTGCAACGAGCTCATGAGCTAGGTATCAATGTGCTTGCTTTATGTGATCACGACACCGTGATGGGCATTGATGAAGCTAAAATTGAAGCAGATAAATTAGGTATTGAGCTAATTAATGGCGTGGAAATTTCAACGAATTGGGAAGGTCGTGGTATCCATATTGTCGGATTAAATTTTGATAAAACGCATCCTAAAATGACCGCACTTTTAGCCGAACAAAAATCACTGAGAGAAAAAAGAGCGGTCGAAATTGGCCATAAATTAGAAAAAGCAGGCGTCCCCAATGCCTATGAGGGCGCAAAAGCGTTAGCCAATGGGGAAGTAACTCGTGCGCATTATGCGCGTTATTTAGTGCAAATCGGCAAAGTTTCAAATGATGGGCAAGCCTTTAAGCGTTATCTAGGCGGTGGAAAATCGTGTTTTGTCAAAGCTGAATGGGTCGATATTCCAACGGCGATTGAGACGATTCATGCGGCAGGTGGCGTTGCCGTCATTGCTCATCCTATGCGTTATAACATGACAGGAAAATGGATTGGTCGATTAATTGTTGATTTCAAACAATGGGGCGGTGATGGCATGGAAGTGGCAGATAGTGGACAGACCAAAGAGCAACGTCAATATCTTGCGCGTTTAGCCAATGAATATGACTTAGCCGCCTCTTTAGGGTCAGACTTTCATTTTCCTTGCGGATGGATTGAATTAGGAAAGAATTTGTTTTTACCTGAAGAGGTAAAACCGATTTGGACATTATTTGAATAATAAAGGGCGGTTAATCCGCCCCTGTTTTTTTATATTTGACTGTTCTCACACAAACCGAGGCTTGCGAGAAATTCAATAAATGCGCGAACTTTAGCCGGTAAATGACGACGATTTGGGTAAAGCACATAAATATCTAAAGGTTTTTGTTTATATTCAGACAAAATTTCAACTAATTCACCTGAAGCAAGCGCATCTTTTACAAAGAAATTCGGTGCATTACTGATGCCTAAACCCGCTTTTGTCATTTCTAACAACGCCATACCATTATTAGAAACCACTTTAGATTGAATTTTATAACGTTGAATTTGATTGGCTTTTGTTGATTGCCAATGCACTTGATTTAACGATGATTTATAAAGTAAACCTTGGTGATATTCTAAATCGTCAGGTGTAAGCGGTGTGCCTCGCGCTTCTAAATAACTTGGAGAAGCAACAAAATGCATAAGGGAGCTACTAATTTTACGCGCAACAAGTGAGCTGTCTTGCATATAACCGATACGTAATGCTAAGTCATAGCCTTCCGCAACGAGATCAACACGCTTGTCTTCAAATTCAATTTCTACGTGTAAATTGGGATGAAGCTCAATAAATTTAGGCAAGTTAGGTGAAATATAAAGTAAGCCAAAATCACGTGGCATAGAGATTAATAAATTACCTTGTAAGCTCGTTGCCATATTACTGATGCTAGAGTCTGCCTCACTTAAATCTAATAGAATGGCTTGGCAACGTTGGTAATAAAGCATACCGGCTTCAGTTGGCATAATTTTTCGTGTTGTACGTTGTAATAATCGTGTTTTTAAATGTTCTTCTAATTGTGAAACTAATTTACTCGCCATTGCCACAGAAATATTCTGTTGGTTTGCGGCTTGTGTAAAACTTTGCGTTTCGATCACTTTGCAGAAAACCGAAATTGCATTGAGTTTATCCATTTATAAATCCTTTTTGAAAAAAAGCTTGATTTTATCGGCGTAAGTTTGCAGTATATCGGCTATTTTAGAGAATTCTAGTTATATTTTAGGTAAGCAAATGAGCAAATCTTTAGTGATTGTGGAGTCGCCAGCCAAAGCGAAAACCATCAATAAATATTTAGGTAGCCAGTATGTGGTGAAATCCAGCGTAGGGCATATTTGTGATTTGCCGACATCAGGAAGTAGTACTGGCGAAAAGGCTAAGCCAGTTTCGACAAAAGGATTAAGTACAGAAGAAAAAGCAAAAATTAAAGCAGAGAAAGAGCGTTCCGCTTTAGTTAAACGTATGGGGATTGATCCTTATCACGATTGGAAAGCTAATTACCAAATTCTACCTGGCAAAGAAAAAGTGGTCGCCGAATTAAAATCCCTTGCTAAAAAATCCGATCATATTTATCTCGCAACCGACTTGGATAGAGAAGGAGAGGCTATCGCATGGCATTTACGTGAAGTGATCGGTGGCGATGATAGTCGTTTTAGTCGCGTTGTATTTAATGAGATTACTAAAAAAGCGATTGAAAAAGCGTTCCAGCATCCTGCTCACATTAATATGGACCAGGTTAATGCTCAGCAAACCCGTCGTTTCTTAGACCGCGTAGTAGGCTTTATGGTGTCACCATTATTATGGAAGAAAGTGGCACGTGGGTTATCTGCAGGACGAGTACAATCTGTTGCCGTAAAATTGGTGGTAGAACGTGAGCGTGAAATCAAAGCATTCCAACCGGAAGAGTTTTGGGAAATTGAAGCGCTAACCCAAACGACTAAGAAAGAAGGCTTGCGTTTGGATGTGGTGCAATATAAAGGCAAGAAATTTGAGCCGAAAAATGAAAAAGAAGCTCAAAGTGCGGTCGATTTTTTAAATAAATCACACTACGTTGTCACAGATTTAGAAACAAAACCAACAGGTTCTAAACCAAGAGCACCATTTATTACTTCAACCTTACAACAAACTGCAAGCACGCGTTTAGGTTTTGGAGTAAAGAAAACCATGATGTTGGCACAACGTTTATATGAAGCTGGTTATATCACTTATATGCGTACTGACTCTACCAACTTGAGCCAAGATGCATTAAATATGGCACGTGCTTATATCGAAAGCCATTTTGGCAAAGATTATTTGCCCGCTAAACCGAATTTCTATTCGAGTAAAGAAAACGCACAAGAAGCACACGAAGCCATTCGTCCTTCTGATGTGAAAATGCTCGCAGATCATTTAAGTGGCATAGATAAAGATGCAGTACGCTTGTATGATTTAATCTGGCGTCAATTTGTGGCTTGTCAAATGCCGGCTGCACAATATGACAGTACAACCGTCACTGTAATGGCTGGCGATTATGAATTGAAAGCCAAAGGCCGTATTTTACGCTTTGATGGTTGGACAAAAGTCTTGCCACAATTAGGTAAAAATCCAGAAGACCAAATTTTACCGACTGTGAGTTTAAACGAAACATTAGCACTAAAAACGGTTTCGCCAAGCCAACACTTTACCAAACCACCCGCTCGTTTTACTGAAGCAGCATTGGTGAAAGAATTGGAGAAACGTGGTATTGGTCGTCCTTCGACTTATGCGGCAATTATTTCGACTATTCAAGAACGTGGTTATGTGCGCATTGAAAATCGCCGTTTCTATGCAGAGAAAATGGGCGAAATCGTTACTGATCGCTTAAATCAATCTTTTACTGATTTGATGAGTTACGATTTCACTGCAAACATGGAAAATGTACTAGACCAAATTGCATCCGGTGAAAAAAATTGGAAAGCTGAGTTAAATCAATTCTTCAAAGATTTTTCTACCCAACTTTCTACGGCTGAATTAGATGAGCTAGAAGGTGGAATGAAGCCGAATAGCCTTGTGCTCACCGATATTGATTGCCCAACTTGTGGCCGCAAAATGGCGATTCGCACAGCAAGTACTGGTGTCTTCCTTGGTTGTTCTGGTTATGCATTACCACCAAAAGAGCGTTGTAAAACAACGATTAATCTCATTCCAGAAGCAGAATTACTCAATGTATTGGATGAGGCCTCTGAAACCAAAGCCTTAATGGATCGTAAACGTTGCCCAAAATGTGGTACGGCGATGGATAGCTATATCATCGACCCACATCGTAAATTGCATATTTGTGGTAACAATCCGAATTGTGATGGTTATTTGGTTGAACAAGGCCAATTCAAAATTAAAGGCTATGATGGTCCGATTGTAGAATGTGATAAGTGTGGTTCAGATATGCACTTAAAACTCGGTCGTTTTGGTAAATATATGGGCTGTACCAGCTGTGATAATACCCGTAAGATTTTGAAAAATGGCGAAGTTGCACCGCCAAAAGAAGAACCGGTTCATTTCCCTGAATTGAAATGTGAAAAATCTGATGCGTATTTTGTATTACGTGATGGTGCAAGTGGCGTGTTTATGTCAGCACATAACTTCCCGAAATCACGTGAAACTCGACCAGCAAAAGTGGCGGAATTAGCGCTTTATCGTGATCGTTTACCAGAAAAATTACGTTATTTAGCCGATGCGCCACAAAAAGACCCTGAGGGTAATGAAGCCATTATCCGCTTTAGCCGTAAAGAAAAACATCAATATGTGACATCTGAAAAGAATGGCAAAGCCACAAAATGGATTGTGGATTATATTGATGGAAAGTGGGTAGAACGGAAAAAGTAGGATGAATATCACGGTTTATTGCGGAGCAAGTTTAGGTAATGATTCAGCCTATCAGTCTGTCGCAAAAAAATTAGGAAAATGGATTGCTGATGTTCAACATACTTTAGTTTATGGTGGCGGAAAATTGGGATTAATGGGCGTAGTTGCAGATACTGTACTTGCTCATCAAGGTAAAGTAATTGGCATTATCCCTCAATTTTTACAAGACAGAGAAGTTTCACATCCTAATTTAACTAAGACCGTAATTGTTGAAAGCATGTCTGAGCGAAAAAATAAAATGATTGAGCTTGGCGATGCTTATATTGCTTTGCCTGGTGGACCTGGCACTTTAGAAGAGATTGCTGAAGTGATTTCTTGGGCGCGAATTGGAAAAAATAATAATCCTTGTATTCTGTTTAATGAAAAGGGGTATTTTGATTCACTAAAGTCCTTTTTTAGCCATATGGTGAAAGAAGGCTTCTTTACTCAAGGTGATTTTGAGAAGATTTTATTCTCGAATAATCTTCAAGAAATCGAAACCTTTATTGAACATTACCAACCTCCAGCGTTAAGAACATATTAAAAAAGTGCGGTTAAATTTGACCGCACTTTTTTATGATTAATGATGATGTTCTGGTTTTGGTGGGAGTTTAGCTCTAGCTTTACCAACAGGGAGAATTAACGTCGCATAATTTGCTGATTGTTGACAAACTTTTTGATCTTCAAATGGTTCTTTATGAATCACTTTAAGTTTCCAAACACCTTCAATTAATGGAATAAAGTTAACTTTACCTTCTTTGTCTGTTTTACCAGAAAAGGCTTGTGGCTCACGGTGAGATGTTGCCGCTTCCATATCTTTTACAACAAATGTATCAGAGGTTGCGATAATCGTTTCGCCTGCAAGTGGTTGGTCTTTATAGAAAATCTGAACAGGGAAAGCTTCACCCGCTTTAATTGTTTTCGGATCTTTAAGTGGCACGATTTCAAGTGGTAAACCGAGGCGTGTCATTGCCATATCTGCATTTAATGTTTTTTTGCCCACTACAGTAAAGGCTTTACCAAACATTTGAGTTTGTTCGCAATAGAATGCATTTGGTGTGCCTTGTAAGTTATCCATTTTCCAACCTTCATTATTTTGTGACCAGAAAGTTGGTTTATAAGTCGCTGTTACCCAATATGAACCATCTTTTAACGGTTTTTCTGATTGATATTGGTAGTTTTCACCTTTTTGTACTAATGTTTGCATTTCACCATCTTGATTGATGAGTTCCATCGGTGGGAAAATGGCGAGACGTTTTTCAGGAATTTTTTCAACGTAAGGGTAGTCACCATAAGCTAAATCAGCTTTTAAAACGCTATTAGAAGTCAGTTGTGCTGGGGTTGCAACCCAAACTTCATGGGCTTGCGCGAGCGCAGAGAAGCCAAGTAGTGCAGCAATTAATGTTTTTTTCATTGTCTTTCCTTTTTTTAATCAATAAATCAATTTATAGAAAGTCTTCGATAGGGCGGACGAGTATAACGAAAAAGAAATGATGAGACGAATAGAAAAAGTTGATTTTGTGAGGAACTTCACATTTTTTTAACAAAAAAGTGCTGTCAATAAAACGATTGTTTTTCTGACCGCACTTGTTTTAAATAAAAAGCTAAATAGGCTTATTTTTTAGACGGTTTAATGGCTAATAAATTGCAGCTTAATTTACTAATCACATGTTCAGCTGTATTACCTAGTAACGCTGCCGATAAACCTGTTCTTCCCACAGTGCCTAGAATCACTAATTCAGCTTCAATTTCTTTCGCCACTTCAGGGATTACTTCTTCAGGGAAACCTTCGCGTACATGGGTATGATCCTCATCAATACCAAATTTTTGACGTAAGGCTTTCATATTGATAAGGTGTTGACCACGAATACCATTTTCATAACCTGAAGTATTAAATTCAGGTAAATCAATCGCCATATTAATTGGCGCAACAGGGTAGGCTGCCACTAAATGTACGTTACCACGGTTTAAGTTCTCTGCTAAACTCATCCCTGTTGAAACTAACTCTTGGTTAAATTCATCTTGATATTCTTGTTCACCCGACACATTAACCGCAACTAAAATACGGCGTTGGTGTTTCCAATCACCATCACGTACCATCAATACTGGGATTGGACATTTACGTAACAATTGCCAATCTACCGGTGTGAAAATCAATGAGGTAAAACTTTCTTCATCCTTAGTGTATTTCACAACAAGGTCATATTGATTTTTTTCAACTTCTTCATTTATTGCATCGGCTTCATTACTGTTCCATACAATATGAGATTCAAATTCAATTTCAGGATCAGCATATTTATCTAAATAAAATTGTACAGCTTGACGTTGTTGCTCAATGGCAGTTTTATGCATTTCACTTCGTTCTTCCGAAGAAAGAAGAGCAGACATCTCATAAGATAAATCATAGACACTTAATAGCGCAGTAATTTTCACTTTTTTTTCACTTTGCTGCTCTTTCGCCAAACGAACAGCTCGAGCAAGTGCGTATTGTTTTTCATTATCAGGATTAAGAACAACAAGAATATTATTAAATTTCATAAAACCTCCAAGAGATGAGATATCAATAGGATAGAAAAGATTTTAAACGATGACAAGAACCGATTATCAAAAAAGTGATCTCGTGCAAGTTTTTTTGTTTCAAATGTTTAAAAAGCGTGAAAACTCACGCTTTTAATTTATTCTGCTAATTGGATTTTGGTTTTATGTACACCGGTTAAATCAATCAATGCATTAATATCATTAATAGTAATGTATTTACCTTGAACAGAGAGGACACCGAGTTTTTGGAAACGTCCAAGTAAACGGCTGATGGTTTCAACAGTTAAACCGAGATAGTTACCGATATCACTACGGGTCATGGTTAAACGGAATTCTTTAGCAGAGAAACCGCGAGCGGAGTAACGTTTTGATAGATTGTGAATAAAGGCCGCTAAACGTTCTTCCGCATTCATTTTAGAAAGTAATAAAATCATTTCTTGATCACTTTTGATTTCACTGCTCATTAAACGCATAATTTGCTGGCGAAGCTTAGGCATTTTCCCAGATAAATCATCTAAAATATCAAATGGAATCTCACATACCATAGCAGTTTCCAACGCTTGAGCAAAACTTGGATGGCGCATATTGGTGATGGCATCAAAGCCCACTAAATCACCAGGCAAATGAAAAGACGTTATTTGTTCTTCACCGGTTTCACTAATAGTGTAGGTTTTGATCGTGCCGGAACGAATGGCATAAATAGAATTAAGTGTATCGCCCGCTTTAAAAAGAACTTGTGATTTTTGAATCGGTTTTTTACGCTCGATGATATTATCAAGCTGATCAAGCTCGTGCTCATTTAAAGTGAAAGGAATACAAAGCTGACTAATACTGCAATCTTGGCAATGAATCGCACAACCGCCGGATTGAACTCTGCGCCCTGATTTGGTTTCTGAAACAAAAGTTTTCATTAGTTCCTCAAATCGATAAATATAGTGTAAAATTGATCTAACTCAATTATTCTACCACTAAATAGTCAATTAAAGAAGTTATCTAAGAGTAAATAGGTATGGCAGCAGAAAAATTAACCAAAAAACGTTTAATACAAATTGTGATTACGCTAATTATTTTAGTTAGTGCATTTGTGTGGCGATATGTATTGTGATAAATGTGACAAGTTTTAATGTTTTTAAGCGAATAAATCAAAGAACGATTTAAACTGTTTTTCTTTTTGAATAATCATACCTCACTGTATAAAGAGTAGAATTCTTAATGAATTGTACATAATATCTATACATAAAAAGTGCGGTCGATCTATAAGAAGATTTTTAAGATCGATAAAAAATCCTGTATAATCTCAGAAATTTTTTGTTCAATTTCAAGCTTTTTAACCGAATGATCGAAACCTCACAAACCATTCCTGAACTCGTCTCATGGGCGAAAGAGCGGAAATTTTCGTTAAATCTGCCGACAGAGCGCTTAGTATTTTTATTGGCTATTGCCATCTACAACAACGAACGTTTAGACGGTGAAATGCTAGAAGCAGATTTAGTGGATATTTTCCGCCATACCGTCAATGCTTTTGACCAATCAACAGACGCAATTGCTACCCGAGCCAATAATGCTATTAATGAATTGGTAAAACAGCGTTTTGTTAACCGTTTCAGTAGCGAATTTACTGAAGGGCTTTCCATTTATCGTCTCACCCCATTAGGTGTTGGCGTATCAGATTATTATATTCGTCAGCGTGAATTTTCTGCATTGCGTCTTTCTGTACAGCTCTCTATTGTGGCAGATGAAATTCAGCGTGCATCCGATGCAGCAGAGGAAGGGACTGCAAAAGGGGAAAATGAGCATTTTTGGCGTCGTAATGTATTTGCACCATTAAAATATTCTGTAGCAGAGATTTTCGATAGCATTGATTTATCACAACGTGTGATGGATGAAAATCAACAAAGCATTAAAGAAGAAATTGCAAATTTACTTACCAAAGATTGGCAGGCAGCCATTTCTAGCTGTGAACGTTTATTGGATGAAACCTCAGGCAATTTACGTGAGTTACAAGACACCTTAAATGCAGCAGGTGATAAATTACAGGCTCAATTATTACGTATTCAAGATTGTGTGATTGGCCATGATGAGCTTTATTTTATTGAACAATTAATCACCGATTTACAATCTAAGCTCGACCGCATTATTAGCTGGGGACAACAAGCCATCGATTTATGGATTGGTTATGACCGTCACGTGCATAAATTTATCCGTACCGCCATTGATATGGATAAAAACCGCGTATTTTCACAACGCTTACGTAACTCTATTCACAGTTATTTCGATCATCCTTGGTTCTTATGGACAGCTCAAGCGGAACGTTTGGTCGATCTGCGTGATGAAGAAATGGTATTACGTGAAGATGATGCATTAGGTGAATTACCTGAAGAGTTGCAATATGAATCTTTGGCTGATTTACATGATCAAATCGTCGAACATATGCAAGGCTTACTCATTCAATACCGTGAAAATAATCGTCCAATTGATTTAAGTTTAGTCTTAAAAGAACAATTAGAAGCTTATCCACTTTCTCGTCATTTTGATGTGGCTCGTATTATAGTGGATCAAGCTGTGCGTTTAGGTATGGCAAATGATGATTTAGCCGGTATTTATCCGCAATGGCAGGAAATTAACGATTACGGCGCAGAAGTGCAAGCGCATGTGATTGATAAATATTAATTTCGTGGCTTACCCAAAAACGAATTCATAAAATGAGAAATTAACCATGACAGATATTCAAGATGTAATTTCCCCGAAATTGGCAAATGCCATTGCTAATCCTATTTTCCCGACAGTGGACAGCTTATTGCGTTCAGGTCGCCATATCAGCACTGATCAATTAGATAATCATGCTTTTTTGATGGATTTCCAAAATGAGTTGGATGGCTTTTATCGCCGTTACAACGTGGAATTAATTCGTGCACCGGAAGGCTTTTTCTATTTACGTCCAAAAGCGACGACATTAATTGCCCGTTCAGTGCTTTCCGAATTAGAAATGTTAGTAGGGAAGGTGCTTTGCTATTTGTATTTAAGCCCAGAACGTTTGGCACAGCAAGGTATCTTCAGTACACAAGAAGTCTATGATGAATTACTGAATTTAGCAGACGAGGGCAAATTATTGAAAGCCGTCAATCAACGCTCTAGTGGTTCGGATTTAGATAAGCAAAAATTATCTGAAAAAGTACGCGCGGCGATCGGTCGTTTACGCCGTTTAGGCATGATTCATACCGTAGGTGAACAGCATAGCGGTAAATTTACGATTTCAGAATCAGTTTTCCGTTTTGGGGCTGAAGTCCGTTCTGGTGATGACCCGTTAGAAGCACAAGCTCGCTTAATTCGTGATGGGGAAGCAGCAACACCGCAATCCCTCGAATTGGAAAAACAAGCAAAAGCGGCAAGTCATGCTGATGAGCTTGATGATGAAGAAAGTGCGGTCGAAATTGATGAAGAATTTGATGATGCAGGAGAACAAGAATAATGTCTGATGTATTAGAACTTGAAAACGAAATCTATCAAGACGAACCTGAGCAATCAACTGAACAGGTTGAAGAAGAATTTATTGCTCCTGTATTAAACCAACATAGTGGAGTAGAACGAGGTAAATTTCGTTCATTAACCTTAATTAACTGGAATGGTTTCTTTGCCCGCACCTTTGATTTGGATGAATTGGTGACCACACTTTCCGGTGGTAACGGTGCTGGTAAATCCACAACCATGGCAGGTTTTGTCACAGCATTAATTCCAGACTTAACCTTATTACATTTTCGAAATACCACAGAAGCTGGCTCGACAGGCGGATCGCGTGATAAAGGGTTACACGGTAAATTACGTCCAGGCGTTTGTTACGCAGTATTAGATACCATCAACTCTCGTCACCAACGAATTCTCGTGGGTGTGCGTCTGCAACAAATCGCCGGTCGTGATAAGAAAGTGGATTTAAAAACGTTCTCGATTCAAGGTGTAGAATTATCCTTAAATCCGACCGCACTTTTCACCGAAACAGTCGGTGAACGTCAAGCGCGCGTACTTAATTTAAATGAATTAAAAGACAAAATTGAAAATCTTGGTGCGCAATTCAAGCAATATCATTCCATCACCGATTATCACGGCATGATGTTTGATTTGGGTATTATTCCAAAACGCTTACGTAGTGCCTCAGACCGTAGCAAATTCTATAAATTAATCGAAGCTTCTTTATACGGTGGTATTTCCAGCGCTATTACCCGTTCTTTACGTGATTACTTATTACCGGAAAACCTTGGTGTGCGTAAAGCCTTCCAAGATATGGAAAGTGCATTACGTGAAAACCGTATGACCCTTGAAGCAATTAAAGTTACCCAATCTGACCGTGATTTATTCAAACATTTAATCACTGAAACCACTAATTATGTGGCATCAGATTATATGCGTAATGCCAATGAACGCCGCGGTAATATCGAAGCGGCTCTAGGTTTCCGTCATGATTGGTATAAAGCAAAAGCTGAGCAAGCGTTATCACAACATCGCTTAATTGACTTAAGCCGTGAAGCTGCAGAATTGGCAGAAAATGAACGTACTTTAGAAGTCGATCACCAAAGTGCGGCAGACCACTTGAACTTGGTATTAAATGCGTTACGTCATCAAGAAAAAGTATCGCGCTATCAAGAAGATGTGGCTGAGCTTACAGAAAAATTAGAAGAACAAAAAATGGTTGTGGAAACCGCAACCGAACAGCTTGAAGAAAGCCAAGCACAATTTGAGCAAACGGAACTTGAAATTGACCAAGTACGTGCGCAACTTGCGGATTATCAACAAGCATTAGATGCACAACAAACCCGTGCATTGCAATATCAACAAGCGATTGCCGCACTTGAAAAAGCGAAAACCTTATGTGGTTTAGCAGATTTAAGCGTGAAAAATGCGGAAGATTATCAAGCGGAATTTGCTGCTCATGCTGAAAGCCTTACCGAGCAAGTGCTTGAGTTAGAACATAAAATGTCAATTTCTGAAGCGGCTAAATCACAATTTGATAAAGCCTATCAGTTGGTGTGCAAAATTGCTGGTGATATGCCGCGTTCAAGTGCTTGGGAAAGCGCTAAAGAATTATTGCGTGAATATCCAACACAAAAAATTCAAGCCCAACAAACCCCGCAATTACGCGCGAAATTACATGAGTTAGAGCAGCGCTATGCTCAACAACAAAGTGCGGCTAAATTATTGGCTGATTTTAACCAACGAGCTGATTTATCTTTAGAAACCGCTGATGAACTCGAAGCATACCACGCTGAACAAGAAGAACTCATTGAAAGTTTGAATGAAGAACTTGCTGAGCAAGTAGAACACCGTTCAACCTTACGTCAAAAACGTGAAAGTTTGACCGCACTTTACGAAGAAAATGCTCGTAAAGCACCGGCTTGGTTAACTGCTCAAGCCGCTTTAGAACGCTTACAAGAGCAAAGTGGGGAAACCTTCGAGCATAGCCAAGATGTGATGCATTTTATGCAATCACAATTGGTGAAAGAACGTGAGCTGACTATTCAACGTGACAATTTAGAGAAGCAACGTCAACAATTAGATGAGCAAATTTCTCGTTTAAGCCAGCCAGATGGTTCAGAAGATGCTCGCTTGAATGTGCTTGCAGAACGTTTTGGCGGTGTGTTGCTTTCTGAATTATATGATGATGTACCAATTGAAGATGCACCTTATTTCTCGGCACTTTATGGTCCTGCACGTCATGCTATTGTCGTTCATGATCTCAACACGGTACGCGAACAATTAGCTAATTTAGAAGACTGTCCAGACGATTTATATTTAATCGAAGGTGACCCAAATGCCTTTGATGACAGTGTTCTTTCAGCTCAAGAGCTTGAAATGGGCGTTGTGGTGCAAGTTTCTGATCGTGAATTGCGCTATTCAAAATTCCCGCAAATTCCATTATTCGGCCGTGCAGCACGTGAAAAACATTTAGAAGAATTACAAGCTAAACGTGATGAAATTGCGGAAGAATACGCACAAATCGCCTTTGACGTACAAAAATGTCAACGTTTACACGAACACTTTAGTCAGTTTGTTGGCTTACATCTAGCCCTTGCGTTCCAACCAAACCCAGAAGAGGTGATGGCGGAAATCAATCAAGAACGCAATGAAATTGATCGCGAGCTCAATCAATTCTCAAGCACCGAACAACAAATTCGCATTAAATTGGATAATGCCAAAGAAAAAATGCAATTGTTGAATAAGTTAATGCCACAGCTTAACTTGCTCGCTGATGAAGAATTACTTGATCGCATTGAAGAGTGCCGCGAACAATTAGACATCGCAGAGCAAGATGAAAGCTTTATTCGTCAACATGGCGTTGCGTTGTCACAATTAGAACCGATTGCCAATACCTTACAAAGTGATCCAGAAAACTATGAACGCTTAAAAGCTGATTTAACTCAAGCGGTTGAACGTCAAAAACAAGTACAACAACGTGTATTTGCTTTAGCGGATGTAGTACAACGTAAAAATCACTTCAGCTATGAAGATGCAGGTCAAGCAGAAACGTCAGAGCTTAATGAGCAACTTCGTCAACGTTTGGAACAATTGCAGTCACAACGTGATACTCAACGTGAACAATTACGTCAAAAACAAAGCCAATTTGCACAATACAATCAAGTATTTATCCACTTGCAAAGTTCTTATGATAGTAAAAATCAATTGTTAAAAGAATTAATTGCTGAGATTGGTGAATTGGGTGTGCGAGTTGATGAAGGGGCAGAGGAACGTGCGAGAAATCGCCGTGATGAGTTGTATCAACAACTTTCAACCAGTCGTCAACGTCGTTCTTATGTTGAAAAACAATTAACACTTATTGAAAGCGAAGCGGAGAACTTAAATAAACGTATTCGCAAAGCGGAACGTGATTATAAAACTCAACGTGAATTAGTTGTGGCAGCGAAAGCCAGCTGGTGCGTGGTTCTCCGATTATCTCGTAATTCCGATGTGGAAAAACGACTCAATCGTCGTGAGTTAGCTTATTTATCTGCTGATGAGTTACGTTCAATGTCGGATAAAGCCTTAGGTGCGTTACGTACTGCGGTGGCAGATAATGAGTATCTACGCGATGCATTGCGTATTTCTGAAGATAGCCGTAAACCAGAAAATAAAGTCCGCTTCTTTATTGCTGTCTATCAACATCTTCGTGAACGTATTCGTCAGGATATTATTAAAACAGATGATCCGATTGATGCAATTGAGCAAATGGAAATTGAGCTTAATCGCTTAACAGAAGAATTGACTGGCCGTGAGAAAAAATTGGCGATCAGTTCTGAAAGTGTGGCGAATATTATGCGTAAAACCATTCAACGTGAACAAAACCGTATTCGCATGTTGAACCAAGGCCTACAAAATATTGCTTTCGGTCAGGTGAAATCGGTACGTTTAGTGGTCAATATTCGCGATACACATGCGATGTTGCTTGATGCGCTGTCAGGTAAACAGGAAGAATATCAAGATTTATTCAGCGATAATCGTATTACTTTCTCTGAAGCCATTGCGAAACTTTATCAACGCATTAACCCGCATATTGATATGGGGCAACGCACAGCACAAACTATCGGTGAAGAATTATTGGATTACCGTAATTACCTTGAGTTAGAAGTTGAAGTATTCCGTGGTGCAGATGGTTGGTTACGTGCTGAAAGTGGCGCATTATCGACTGGTGAAGCAATTGGTACGGGTATGTCAATCCTATTAATGGTTGTACAAAGCTGGGAAGAGGAAAGCCGACGTATTCGCGGTAAAGACATCGTACCATGTCGTTTACTCTTCTTAGATGAAGCGGCGCGTTTAGATGGTAAATCTATTTCCACCTTGTTCGAACTTTGCAAACGTTTGGATATGCAATTACTTATCGCAGCGCCAGAGAATATCAGCCCTGAAAAAGGGACAACCTATAAACTCGTGCGTAAAATCGCCGGCAACCAAGAGCAAGTTCATGTGGTGGGTTTGCGTGGCTTTGGCGCAGAGTAGTTTTTTAAAGCGGCCAACGCAATTGGCCGCTTTTTTCATTGTTATTTTTATGAGAATTTAGGACAAATTATGCACAACCTCATTTTTGCTATTTTATGTAGTGTTGCCGTATCGGTGTTACTCAAAGTTGCCCGCAAGAAAAACATCATTATTGAACAAGCAATAGCGTTCAACTATATTGTCGCCATTTCATTAAGCTATTTCTTACTCAAACTTGATTTTAAAGGATTAGAATTTACTGAATATCTAGCACAAAGTGATAGCACACCTATTTTCCTGGCGTTAGGGATTTTATTACCAACCGTATTTATCATTATGTCTAAAGCGGTTGAATTTGCTGGCATCGTGCGTTCTGATGCTGCACAACGCTTATCATTATTTCTACCGATTGTTGCCTCTTTTATTATTTTCCATGAAACATTAAGTCAGCCTAAAATTGTTGGTATTATTTTGGCATTCATCGGTTTATTCTGTATTTTGAACAAATCAAATGAACAAAGTGCGGTCACTTTTAAAGGTATTTTAGGCTTAATCGGTGTTTGGTTTGGTTATGGCACCATTGATATCTTATTCAAACAAGTGGCCAAAAGCGGGGGAGCATTCCCAACCACATTATTCATTGCTTTCTCATTAGCCGCTTGTGTCATGTTCCTGTATTTATTCCTAAAACGCACTCAGTGGACAGTGCCAAGCTTTATTGGTGGAATCATTTTAGGTGTATTGAATTTTTTCAATATCCTGTTTTACATTAAAGCACACCAAAGTTTTGGACAAAACCCAACCTTAGTTTTTGCGGGAATGAATATTGGTGTGATTTGTTTAGGCACCATCACCGGCGCATTTTTTTTCAAAGAAAAAATCAGCAAAATCAACTGGTTTGGTGTGCTTATCAGCCTTTCAGCAATTTTCTGCTTATATTATTTAGATAAAATTTTGGCTTAATTATGATAAACAATTTTAGTTTTTTTATCTACGATTACGAAAGTTTTGGTATCAATCCGGCAAGTGATCGTCCAGCTCAATTTGCTGGTATTCGTACCGATGCAGATTTAAATATCATTGGTGAGCCTATTATGTTGTATTGCAAGCAAACCAATGATTATTTGCCCGCCCCGGAAGCCGTAATGGTCACAGGAATTACGCCACAAGAATGTAATGAAAAGGGGATTCCTGAACCTGAATTTGCCGCAAAAATTTTAGCTGAGTTTTCACAACCTAATACTTGTGTGATGGGTTATAACAACATTCGTTATGACGATGAAATGACTCGTTATACCTTTTACCGTAACTTCATTGATCCCTATGAATATAGCTGGAAAAATGGTAATTCTCGTTGGGATTTACTGGATTTGGTCCGAGCTTGCTATGCACTGCGTCCAGAAGGGATAAATTGGGCTTATGACGATGATGGTATGCCAAGCTTTCGCTTAGAAAAGCTAACCAAAGCAAATGGTATTGAGCATGAAAATGCCCATGATGCGATGGCGGATGTGTATGCAACCATCGCTATGGCTAAATTAATCAAAGAAAAGCAGCCTAAATTATTTCAATTCTTCTTTGAGCATAGAGGTAAAAAGGAAATTGAGAAATTGATTGACACAGCTGAAATGACACCATTAGTGCACGTTTCTGGCATGCTGGGGAATTATCGTGGCAATTGTGCTTGGGTAGCACCATTAGCATGGCATCCAACTAATCAAAATGCTGTAATCGTCTGTGATTTATCAGGTGATATTGATAATTTACTCAATAAAAGTGCGGTTGATTTGCGACAAGATTTATATACCAAGAAAAGCGAGCTAGAAGAAAGGGGAGTTTCATCAGTTCCATTAAAATTGGTTCATATTAATAAATGTCCAATTTTGGCGCCTGCAAAAACGTTACTGCCGGAAAATGCAGCTCGTTTAGGGATAGACAGACAACATTGCTTAGTTAATTTAGCAAAATTGCGCCAATCCTTAGATATTCGTGAGAAAGTTATTGAAATCTTCTCAGAAGAACGCGAATTTGAGCCGAGTGATAATGTAGAAACGGAACTTTATAACGGTTTCTTTAGCAATGCCGATAAAAACAATATGGCTATTTTACGTGATTTACCACCTGAAAAATTAGCTGATCATGGTTTAGCATTTGAAGATAAACGGATTCCTGAATTGTTGTTCCATTATCGCTCAAGACATTTTTATAAAACTCTAAATCGTGCAGAGCAAATCAAATGGCAAAAATACCGCCAACGTAAATTAGAACAAAGTGCGGTTAAATTTGAAGAAAGTTTACAACGGTTAGTAGAGGAATATTCGGATAATCCAATTAAGCTAAATTTACTGCAACAGATTTATGAATACGGAGCAAAACTGTTATCTTAATCTTATACATATCGTGACATAGTCACACGAATACTATTCATCAAAAACGTAAATCTTATTCCCTAAGATTTACGTTTTTCTTTTTCAAATCTGATGATATTCACCTCATAAAATAACGCAGAATTCACGTAGCGTTGTCATTATTTGATATATATAAACTTCTTTATTTTTTCCTTACATAACAATTTTAGAGTGTATAAATCATTATTTAATCTTATTGCAAGGTATTGTGAAGCTAGATTTTGCATCGTTTGAGTGATATTCGCACCTTGTGTATAACCCTGTGATTTATTTAACCCGTAGTTTCCGCTAACCTGATAACTAATTTCGCATAATGTATATTATGTTAAATCGAACATGTAAATATGTTACAAATCAAAATAGATAACTATCCTACTTTCATGCTCTGGTCAAAATAAGGTGATTTGCGGTTATGGATATAAAAGAAATAAATGGATGTCTTTGTGATGGAATAATTAAATTAGAATGAAATTTTGAGATAACGCTACGTGAATTCTGAATACAATTGCGTACATCAATTCTGCAGATTTCATCATTTTTGATCTGATAATGAGAATTTATTTTATACATTTTACATAAATGAGAATAATTAACGTTGATTTTTCTTTTATTATTAGTGGCTTATAAAAATAATTTTAAAAAAAATGCTTGATTATTCTCATTTGTGGAATTAGAATGCACACCGATGACAAGTTAAGCAGTCTTGTTTTTATTTTTAATCTCTACTTAATAAGGAAAGGAGTTGGTTATGCTTAATAAAGCAATCGCAGATAAGTTAAATGAGCAGATCAATTTAGAGTTCTACTCTTCTAATGTTTATTTACAAATGAGTTCTTGGTGTAGTAAACACGGTTACGAAGGTGCTGCAGCATTTTTACTTCGTCATGCTGATGAAGAATTAGAGCATATGCAAAAATTATTCCAATACGTAAATGAAACTAGTGGTATGCCACTTTTAGGTAAAATTGATGCACCTAAAAATGACTATAAATCACTTAAAGAAGTATTTGAAACCACACTTGAACATGAAAAACTCGTTACTTCTAAAATTAATGAATTAGTTGAAGTGACTTTTGCAAACAAAGACTATTCTACTTTTAACTTCTTACAATGGTACGTTGCAGAACAACACGAAGAAGAAAAATTATTCAATAGCATTATTGATAAATTTAACTTGTTGGGTGAAGACGGTCGTTCGCTTTACTTTATCGATCGTGATTTAGCAACATTATAATTTTAGAAGGAGAATACAAAATGTTATCAGCAAACGTAATCAAATTATTAAATGATCAAATGAACCTTGAGTTCTACTCTTCAAATCTTTACTTACAAATGAGTGCATGGTGCGAACAAAATGGTTTTGAAGGTGCAGCTAAATTCTTATCAGAACACGCTGCAGAAGAAATGCAACACATGCGTAAATTATTCACGTATTTGAATGAAACTGGTGCTTTAGCGGTAATCACTGCAATTGAAGCACCTGCGCATGAGTACAAATCATTAAAAGAAATCATTGAATTAACTTATAAACACGAAAAATTGATCACAAGTAAAATCAATGAATTAGTGGGTAAAACTTTTGAAGAAAAAGACTACTCTGCATTCAATTTCTTACAATGGTATGTTGCAGAACAACACGAAGAAGAGAAATTATTCAGCGGTATTTTAGACAAATTAAATCTTCTTGGCGAAGATGGCAAAGGCTTATTCTTAATTGATAAAGATTTAGGTAACCTTGCTGGTCAAACCGCTTAATTAGATAATCATAAAGCTTAGTAGAAATACTAAGCTTTTATTTTACTCATAAATTGTGACAATGTATCAAATTATTTTTAAACTTCCTTTTTATCTTTGAATACAAGTTGATGAAATTTAAAACAACCACACGTTTTTAATGAAATTTTACTTGCAACGAAGTCAGATAAACGTATAATTCAAAACAACCCAAATGCCTGGGTGGCGAAATTGGTAGACGCAGCGGATTCAAAATCCGCCGGTGAATAACCGTGTCGGTTCGACTCCGACCCTAGGCACCACAGAATTTATAAGCTCTGAAGTTGATTCAGGGCTTTTTTATTAGCTAAAGTTAATCAATATGACAGAACAAAACCAAGATAAAAAACAGACTTATAATTTCAATAAATTGCAAAAACGCCTTCGTCGTAATGTAGGCAATGCAATTGCTGATTTTGGCATGATTGAAGATGGTGATAAAGTAATGGTTTGTCTTTCTGGTGGTAAAGACAGCTATACACTGCTTGATATTTTGTTGAATTTACAACAAAGCGCTCCGATTAAATTTGATATCGTTGCAGTCAATTTAGACCAAAAACAGCCTGGTTTTCCGGAGCATGTTTTACCTGAATATCTGCAAAGTATTGGTGTGGATTATAAAATCGTTGAAGAAAATACTTATGGCATCGTGAAAGAGAAAATTCCAGAAGGCAAAACAACTTGCTCTCTCTGCTCTCGTCTACGCCGTGGTATTTTATACCGTACAGCAACAGAACTTGGTGCAACAAAAATCGCACTTGGTCATCATCGTGATGATATGTTGGCTACCCTGTTCCTGAATATGTTCTACGGTGGAAAATTAAAATCGATGCCACCGAAATTAATTTCAGATGACGGCAAGCAAATCGTGATTCGTCCATTGGCTTATTGTAAAGAAAAAGATATTGAAAAATATGCCGTAGCCAAAGAATTTCCAATTATCCCTTGTAATTTATGTGGTTCTCAACCTAATTTACAACGTCAAGTAGTAAAAGAAATGTTAAATACTTGGGACCGTCAATATCCAGGTCGCTTAGAAACCATGTTTAGTGCGATACAAAACATTACGTTGTCACACTTATGTGATCCAAAACTCTTCGATTTCAAAGGCATTAAACATGGCCAATCACTTGATGGCATTGAAGGGGATACCGCATTTGATGAAGAACGTATCGAACCAATAAAATTTGATGATGAAGATACGTCTGATTACTCCGATAACGAAATGATCAGCTTTAAAGAAGTGAATTAATATGATTACCGTGCAAGGAAAACAAATCAAAACCGACGCCTTTGGCTATTTACTTAATATTGCTGATTGGAATGAAGATGTAGCAAAACATATCGCTCAGCTAGAAGATGTAGAACTGACCGAAGCTCACTGGGAAGTGATTTATTTTGTGCGTGATTTTTACCAAGAATATAACACCTCCCCTGCAATTAGAATGCTGGTAAAAGCAATGTCAGAAAAATTAGGTGCAGATAAAGGCAATAGCCGCTATTTGCAACGACTCTTCCCTGACGGACCAGCTAAGCAAGCAACCAAACTAGCGGGGCTACCAAAACCAGCTAAATGCTTATAAAATAACGTAACCGCACGATAAAGTGCGGTTATTTTTTTACCCAAATTTCGCTATATACAAAAAAATATAATCGCTATATGCTTATAAAAACAACGAAGTCTAAGTATATGAACAAATCCTCCCTTACCTTTCCCCTTTTACTGTGCTTGCTTATTGGGCTCATTTTATGTTCGCTCTCTTGGGGGCGTTTTGCGATTCCGCTTGAGGATGTAGTGCAAAGTCTGATTGGCAATAATATCAATGATGTGCAAAACAACATTATTTTTAATCTTCGTTTACCTCGTGTGATTGCAGCCATACTTGTCGGTGCCTCATTGGCTATTGCGGGTGTTGTGTATCAAGGTATTTTTCGTAATCCATTGGTTTCACCTGATATTTTAGGCGTGTCTAATGGCGCTTGTGTCGGTGCTGCATTGGCGATTTTACTCGGTTCGGGGATGCTGGGTATTCAAGCTCTTGCCTTTGTCGGTGGTTTGATTGCCGTCTTGCTCACCATGAATTTACCGCGTTTAATTCAACGTGACTCCACCATTGTATTAGTCCTTTCCGGCATTATCGTTTCGGGCTTTATGATGGCGACACTAGGCTTGCTAAAGTATCTCGCCGATCCCGAAACCCAGCTGGCCGATATTGTGTATTGGCAATTAGGTAGCCTAACCAAATCCAACTACGACAACTTGCTCATCCTTTCTCCTATTATTTTGCTTACTACCCTTGGCTTATTTTTAATGCGTTGGCGTATAAATGTGCTTTCATTGGGGGATCGTGAAGCAAAATTAATCGGTGCCAATATTCGATTAGAACGTGGATTAATGGTGGTTTGTGCCACATTGCTGACGGCATCATCGGTTTGTTTAAGCGGGACAATTGGTTGGCTTGGTTTAGTGATTCCGCATTTAGCTCGACTTTTCATTGGTGATAACAATGTCAAAAGTTTACCGCTTGCCGGACTTATCGGTGCGATTTTCTTGCTCGTTATCGACACTCTCGCTCGCAATTTATACATTCAAGAAATTCCTCTCGGCATTCTCACCGGCTTTATTGGCGCGCCATTCTTTGCTTGGGTGCTGATTAAACAAAAGGTGGTGGACTAATGTTGCAAATCAACGATCTTTATTACTGGCACAACGTTGAACATTCGTTACTCAATGGCATTGATTTAATCCTACAAAAAGGTGAATTGCTGACTATTCTTGGTGCAAACGGTCGTGGTAAATCAACGTTATTAAACTGCATTGCGGGGCTTTTGAAACCAAAGAGCGGTCAGATTTTGCTGGATAATTGCAAATTAAGCGAAATGAGCAGCAAGCAAATTGCGCAAAAAATTGCTTATGTCTCGCAACACAGTCCACAAACCTATCAATATCGCGTGCGTGATTATGTGGTACTCGGCCGTGCTGCGCATTTAGGTGTTTTTGATAAGCCAAGTGAAGCTGATTTTGCATTAGTCGATGAGGCTTTAAATAAACTTGGCATCAGTCATTTTGCAGACCGAATTTATATGCAAATGAGCGGCGGTGAAAAGCAACTGGTCAATCTTGCGCGTATTTTGGTGCAACAACCGCAACTGATTTTATTTGATGAACCTACCTCGGCATTAGATTACGGCAATGTGTTTAAAACCTTAAGCCTAATAAAAGAGCTCTCACTGCAAGGCTTTACCATTGTGATGACAACACATAATCCCGATCATCCCATGTTGTTACACAGCGCACTGCCCCACAGCCGTGTAAGCATCTTAAACGAGCAAGGCAGATTACAAACCGGTACAGCGCCGGAAATTATTACTGAAGCCAACTTAAAAGCGCTTTATCAAACAGATTTGCGTTTAGTAGATGTGCCTGCACTACAACGACAAATTTGTGCAATTACTCATTTATAACCCACTAGAAGGACATTCATATGTTGAAACATTCTCTAAAAAAAGGCCTAATCGCCCTCTCTCTTGCCGCTTGTTTTGCTATGCCACTACAAGCTAAGATCATAACCGACGTTGAAGGAAACAAAGTTGAATTACCAGATAACGTACAACGTGTAGCCGATCTTTGGCATGCTAATAACCAAATTGTCTTACTATTAGGCGGTGCCAATAAACTGGTTGGCACGACCACATCTATCGCGGCCAATCCTTGGTATAGCGAAGTGTATCCAAATATCAAAAACGTACCAGTATTAACCAATGGCGAAACCATTCAAACAGAAGAATTGTTGAGCCATAAGCCAGATGCCGTATTGCTCTCGAAAAAATCCATGTTAACTGAAGTGGAACAAGCGGGATTAAAAGGCGTGCGTGTAAGTTTCCAAGATTTTGATGGTTTGAAGAAAACCGTACGGATTACCGCTGAAGTTTTAGGTGATAAAGCGCCTGAAATCGCAGAAAGCTATATCAAAGAATTAGACGGTAACATTAAATTTGTTGAAGAACGTCTTAAAGGTCTTAAAGATGAACAACGCCCAACCGTATTACACATCACTAAAGGTTCTGATCTAATGATGATTGACGGCGGAAAATCGATGATTGGTGAATGGATTAAATTAGCCGGCGGTAAGAGCGTATTACCGGATGAAGCGAATATGGTGACAGTTACAATGGAAGCTATCTTACAAGCGAATCCAGATGTTATTATCATCGGTAGCAGTGGTAATAAGGCGCAAGCCGCAATCGAAAAAATCAAAGCTGATCCAGCATGGCAGTCTATAAGTGCGGTCAAAAATAATCGTATTTATGCGAATCCAACCGGCACATTCCCATGGGACCGCTACAGTGCAGAAGAAGCCTTACAAATTCTTTGGGCGGCTCAACTCTTCCACCCAGAGCAATTTAAAGACTTAAATATGGTGGAAAAAACGCAAGGTTTCTATAAAAAATATTACGGTTATACATTAAGCAAAGAAAATGCTGAACAAATCTTGAAAGGCCTAGCACCTCTTAAGTAGTATTTTCATTTGAAGCATTTATCGTTATAATGCGCGCTCTTTTTTTTAACTCAAACATAAGGAAATACTTGATGAAAATTAGTGCAAGAAACCAACTTAAAGGTACTGTAAAATCAATCGAAACTGGTTCTGTGAACGCAATCGTACACATTGATATCGGTAACGGTAATGTAATTTCTTCTACTATCTCTATCGATGCAGTAAAAGAATTAGGTTTAGCAGTTGGTAAAGAAGCATATGCGATTATCAAAGCAACTTCTGTAATGGTTGGTGTTGAATAATCTCAACTAAACTGTTCAGAATTCTCTATAACCGCGCTTTAAAAGTGCGGTTATTTTTTGTCTAAAATATAAAAAAGGCGGTCAAATTGACCGCACTTTGTTTAACGATGATAGAGAAAAGAAAGCTTAGAAACTGTATTTTAAATTAGCAAAGTAAGAACGACCACGTTCATTATAAGTACGAGCTGTACCTGCATTACGATAAATACGTTTATCTAAAATGTTATTCACACCAACTCGTAGGCTTAAACTATCATTGAATTTATATCCCACGTTAGCTCCCCAAATACCATAGCTACCAAGTTGATATTGCGTAACAAGGCTTTCACCCGTGGTGTAAATCACTTGCATGAAGTTTTCAGCATTTTCTACCGTTTTTTGTCTGCCATAACGGGTGTACGAGGTATTCACATCCCAATGGTCATTGATTTTCCAGTTAAGATTACTGTTCACTGTATATTTCGGTACAAGTGAGATCGGATTACCGGTTTTCTTGTTTTCATTTTTGAGCATATACGTGAAATTGGTACTGAATACTAGCGCATCATCTAAGAATGGTAATGTAATATTTCCTTCCAACCCTTCAATGATTGCTCTTGGTGTATTTCCCCAACGATAAACGTTAGTTGCTGTGTAGTTGCGGTAAATTGCTTTTCCATTTGGTGTATTGCTTGGGCGAATTTCACGATCATAACCACCAGCTGGTGCATCAATCGTTGTCAAGAATTCACCGTTAGACACAATTTTATTACGGTAATCATTATGGAAATAAGCTAAAGAGAATAACTTACCATCTTTCTCATATTCCACACCAATCTCTTTGTTCCAGCTTGTTTCTGGCTTAATATTTTCATTACCTAAGAAGTAACAAGCTCGTCCCCAATCAAAGCCTTTTGCATTGCTATTTTGAAGAACGGTATATTGTTTACCTTTTGCATCTGTCTTAACAATACTACCTGTTGAGGTTAATGCATTCGGATTATTCCAGTTATTAGCACTATCAATCGGGCAACCATTACTTGCATTAATTAACAAATAATTTGGTGAAGATTGGTAAAGATTTGGTGCTTTGTAAGCTCGAGCTACCCCACCTTTGATTTTCCAGTTATCGCTAACTTGATGGGAGAAGTTCAGAGAGGGACTCCAATTTGATTTAGAGTTCGTACTAGAATCAAAACGAATACCTGGGGTTAAAATAGTTTTCTCATTCGGCAATATAATATTGTCTTCTAAGAACGCTGCCCATTCATTTTGTGCCACTTTACCGCTACGGCCTTTATCAGCTAACCAAGGTACAAGTGCGTAAACTTGCATGGTTTGCGTCATAGAGGCCGCGTCGTTTAATTCTGAACGAGAGCCTTCTAAACCAACGGTTAACATATGTCCAGTACGACCGGTCATAAACGGAATATAAAGCTCATTACTAAAGCGATAATTTCGCAACAAACCAACCGATTTTTCTAAACCGTTATAAGCGCCTTCCGTACTACCTAATAAACCTTCTGGATAATGATAGTTGCGGGTTTGGTCAAAGGTAAAATAAGTGCGGTTATCGAAAGCCCCCCATTTTCCTTCATGCGTTAAGCCGTAACTTTGGCGATAAAGTGTTGACGTTTCTGCTTTTTGTAAAGCAAGATCACGACTCGTTTTCATCGCTTGAGTCAGTAAAACAGAACTATTTTGAGTATCACCATTATAAATATTACCCTGTCTGCTATATGTTGCATCAAAGGTTAACTTTTGATCCGGAGTTCCAAACTAACTGTCCTGCAATATCGCGGTTACGAACCCCTTCACGACTTGCATAGCGTGTATTATCTTGCGTTGCTGCATTATTATTTGTACTAGAATCCTCTCCCGAGTTAATATCTAGCGCATCCGCCTGTGTTTTAGCAATGTTGCCGTATAAACGGAAGCCCAATACATCTTTAACTAGTGGACCGCTGAAATTAAAACCGAGACGATTAGTGTAACCTTCTTTGCTGTCTTCTGGTTGTTCTGTAAATAAATTCAAACTACCATGGTATTCGCTTGTTGGTGATTTGGTTTTGATATTAACCACACCACCCATTGCACCAGAACCGTAACGTGCAGCAGCGGGACCTCGTAGTACTTCGATAGAGTCGATTGCGTCTGCCGGCACCCAGTTTGTATCACCACGTGTATTGCGTGTGCCATTACGTCCATAACGTTCTGAATTACGAGATTTTACAGGTTTTCCATCTACTAAAATCAGCGTATTTTCCGGCCCCATTGCGCGGATATCAACCTGACGTTTATTACCGCGGGCACCGCCAGGCGCATTTGTACTTAATGTGACCCCTGGTTGTTTAGCAATAATTTCAGAGGCATCATTTTCAATTGGATCTCGCTCTAAATCTTTTTGTGAAATCACCGAAACACCGAGAGATTGTTTAACTTGCTCTTCTGCTGTGACATTAATAGCTTCAAGTTTTTCTTCAGCATACGCTGTACTCGAAATCACTAATATCGCTAACAGACTTAATTTATGTTGTTTTTTCATTGGGTTATCCTTAAATATCATTATATAAAAAAAGATATAAAGGCCTCATATTACATCGTTATATAAATATGTAAATAACAAATATGAGTTATGAGAAATTTCATCATAAAATGCAGAAAAACGATGGAGAGTTACTACTATTTGGAGAAGGAAAAAGAAAATAATCAAACAGCAAATCTTAATTATTAATTTTATTCATATAAAACCTGAAAATTATGAAGTTGTATAATCTTTTATTTTATTGCATTCTATACATGAAAAGACGTTTAGACGTCTAAACTAAACAATAGAAGGATTAATTATGACAACATTTCATTTAGCAGGATTTCCGCGCGTAGGCGCAAAGCGTGAACTTAAATTTGCTCAAGAGCGTTACTGGCGTGGCGAAATTGAGGAAGCGGATTTATTAGATATTGCAAAAAGATTACGTGAACTAAATTGGCAGCACCAAGCCAAGGCAAATGCTGATTTTATCGCAGTGGCTGATTTTACACTTTACGATCATATTTTAGATTTACAAGTGGCAACAGGTGCGATTCCTACTCGCTTTGGTTTCGATAGCCAAAATTTAACACTCGATCAATATTTCCAATTAGCGCGTGGTAATAAAACTCAATTTGCGATTGAAATGACAAAATGGTTCGATACCAACTACCATTATCTTGTTCCTGAATTCCATAAAGAAACGCAATTTAAAGCAAATCCAACTCATTATGTGACACAAATCCGTGAAGCTAAAGCGCTTGGGTATGATGTTAAACCAACTATCGTTGGTCCACTCACTTTCCTTTGGTTAGGGAAAGAAAAAGGTGCAGCATTTAATCGCTTTGATTTATTAACACAACTCGTGCCGGTTTATGTTGAAATCTTAAATGCATTAGCTGCAGAAGGTGTTGAATACATTCAAATTGATGAACCTGCTCTCACTTTAGATTTACCGGCAGAATGGATTTCTGCTTATAAAGCGGTTTACGCCACTTTTGCTGAACAAGTGAAAGCGAAATTATTGCTTGCGACTTATTTCGGCTCTGTGGCAGAACACGCTGATTTGTTAAAAGCCTTACCTGTAGCAGGTTTACATATCGATTTAGTGCGCGCACCAGAACAACTTGCTGCCTTCGCGGATTATGACAAAATCTTATCTGTAGGCATCATTGATGGCCGTAATATTTGGCGTGCAAACTTGAATCAAGTGTTAGATGTGGTTGAACCATTAAAAGCGAAATTAGGTGATCGTTTGTGGATTGCGCCAAGCTGCTCTCTCCTCCATACACCTTATGATTTAGAAGTTGAAACGCAACTCCAAGCAAATAAGCCTGAGCTTTATCAATGGTTGGCTTTCACGTTACAAAAAATTCAAGAATTACGCATTATTAAGACCGCTCTAGAACAAGGTCGTGAAGCCGTTCAAGCGGAATTAGCTGCATCTCAAGCAGCTGCGGATGCTCGTAAAAACTCGCGTGAAATTCACCGCACTTGTGTAGCTGAACGTTTAGCAAACTTACCGGAAAATGCTGACCAACGTAAATCGCCATTTGCGGAACGCATTAAATTACAAAATGCATGGTTAAATTTACCACTTCTGCCAACGACGAATATTGGTTCCTTCCCACAAACGACAGCCATTCGTCATGCTCGTGCTGCCTTCAAAAAAGGCGAACTCAGCTTAACTGATTACGAAACTGCAATGAAAAAAGAAATTGAATTCGTTGTACGTGAGCAAGAAAAATTAGACTTAGATGTATTGGTACATGGCGAAGCAGAACGTAACGACATGGTGGAATATTTCGGTGAATTACTCGATGGTTTTGCGTTCACCAAATTTGGTTGGGTACAAAGTTATGGTTCACGTTGCGTAAAACCGCCTGTGATTTACGGTGATGTTACTCGTCCAGAACCCATGACGGTACGTTGGTCACAATATGCCCAAAGCCTTACCAATAAAGTGATGAAAGGCATGCTGACTGGTCCGGTCACGATCTTACAATGGTCTTTCGTGCGTAACGATATTTCTCGTGAAACAGTCTGCAAACAAATTGCGGTAGCGCTTTCTGATGAAGTATTAGATTTAGAAAAAGCAGGTATCAAAGTGATTCAAATTGATGAGCCGGCTATTCGTGAAGGTTTACCGTTAAAACGTGCAGATTGGGATGCTTATTTGAAATGGGCGGGCGAAGCCTTCCGTTTAAGCTCAATGGGTTGCAAAGATGATACCCAAATTCATACGCACATGTGTTATTCCGAATTTAACGACATTCTACCGGCTATTGCGGCCTTAGATGCCGATGTCATTACTATCGAAACCTCGCGTTCTGACATGGAATTACTCACCGCATTTGGTGATTTCAAATACCCGAATGATATTGGTCCTGGCGTATATGACATTCATAGTCCACGCGTACCTACAGCAGAAGAAATTGAACACCTCCTTCGTAAAGCATTACAAGTGGTGCCGAAAGAACGTTTATGGGTGAACCCAGACTGTGGATTAAAAACTCGCGGTTGGCCAGAAACGATTGCTGCACTAAAAGTGATGGTTGATGTCACGAAAAAATTACGTGCTGAATTAGCATAAAATCAGTAAAAAGAAAGGCGAACATGAAAGATTATCTCTGTTCGCCTCTTTCTTTTCGTTCAAAAACTAATTCATTTTTGACCGTGCTTACAGGCTAATATATTCCATTTTCACCTTGCAGAGGCTCTTCAATAACTGCTCTGCCATCTTGCGGTGACTTAAACGCAACGGTTTCTCTGCAAATACTACTCGCTCAATTTTCGATACATCCAATTGATTTAAGTAGGCAAAATTAATCGCTGTTTGCATAGCCGGTAAGCTTGGGTTAAATGCTGCATTTTCTGCATATCGACCACAAATCATTTCCCCATTTTTAAATAAAATGCCTACACCGTGAGGGCTTTTAGAATAAGGTGAATGAGCTCGGTTTGCCCCTAAAATCGCTTTATTTGCCACTTCATCTTCCGTCGTCAAAGTAAAACCTTGTTCTTCTTTGTTTAATAGAAGCAAATCAACGCCTAAAGCTTTCGGGCCAAAGCTATCGGGTAAATATTGAGGAAGTGGATTATTTTGGCTGTGTGGTAAATGAATTTTTAAATCTTGCGCTTGATAAAGCTCATTCATAAATTGACGGCAGTGACCACAAGGCGTGTAATTCACTACAATATCAGTGATTCGAGGTTCATTACGTAACCATGCATGGCTAATCGCACTTTGTTCAGCATGGATGGTTTGAGCCATGCTACTACCCTGAAACTCTTGATTCGCACCAAAGTAAAAATCACCACTTTCACCAATCGCAATCGCGCCAACATGAAATTCTGAAATGGGTGTATGGCTATAACAAGCCGCTACGGGCAAAAGTGCCAACCCTAGTTGAACAGGCGTAAGCTTAAATTCATCACAAATTGACCGCACTTTTTCAGCCGGTAAAAAGCCTTTCCATTCTTGTTCTTCTAACGCAGAAAGAATTGCATTTGAAAGTGGCGAGTTTGCTAATGCTTGTTGAATTTTTTGTTGCATGTTAAATCTCCTCATTTTTATATGCCCATTCTACGCTATTTGAGAAAAAAAACTAAACTCTAAAAGACTTTCGGAATATGTTTCTAAAATTTATCAACACCTTAAAACAAAAAATGCTCAAAAAAATAACCGCACTTTTAAAGTGCGGTCATAAATTAAGATGTTTTATTCACTCGTTTTATAACAATGACGGGGCAACACCAAGTAATTTTCGGGTGTAATCCACGGTTGGGTGGTTGAAAATATCTTCAGTGCTACCGGTCTCCAAAATTTGACCGCCGTACATCACGACAATACGGTCAGATACTTGGCGTACGGTTTGAATATCGTGAGAGATAAACACCATGGCAAGATTGAGTTCTTTTTTCAAGTCCGCCAATAAGTTTAATACCTGAGCACGAACGGATACGTCTAACGCAGAAGTCGGTTCATCCGCAACAATCAGTTTTGGATTCAGCGCTAAAGCACGTGCAATCGCCACACGTTGTTTTTGCCCGCCAGATAAACGAGTTGGCTCAACTTGTGCTGCAGAACGTGGTAAACCGACGCGAGAAAGCAAGTCATACACACGTTTTTCCCGTTCATGAGGTTGTAACACATTGTGAATATCCATTGGGTCACGCAAAATATCCAACACTTTCATACGAGGATTCAGTGCGGTTGCTGGGTCTTGGAAAATGACCGATACTTGGCGACCGAATTGTTTTCTCGCTTCTGAGCTGCCATATTGCATTTGTAAACCGTTGAATTTCACTAAACCAGATGTTGGTTTAAGAAGTCCAATTATTACATTGGCTAGGGTAGATTTCCCGCAGCCAGACTCCCCTACTAAACCAATGGTTTCCCCCGCTTTAATGCCAAGACTCACATTATTCACCGCTGTGAATTTTTTACGTCCAAACAATGAACCGTCGCGAGAAGGAAATTGCACCACGATATTTTCTAAATCGATGATGTTTTGTTCTTTAATGACTTTAATACTACTGCTCATATTATGCTCCTTTCGCTTCCGTTACAGGCTCAGCTAAATGAGAAGCCCACAAGTGAGACGGCTCACCTTCCACGGCGGTTAATATCAATTTTTGATCCGGATTAGCATCTGGTCGCAATGAACGACTTGCAAAACGGTCGCCGGCAGCAAAATCGTAAGGTGATGGTACGCTGCCCGGAATTTGATATAAACGTTTCGCACGGACTTCGGTTGAAAGGACAGAACCCAATAAGCCACGGGTATATTCGTGTGTTGGATTAGCAAGCAATAAGGATGTTGGTGCCATTTCAACCACTTGACCTGCATACATTACCGTAATGTGGTGAGCTAATTGTGCAACTAATGCTAAATCGTGGCTGACAAATACCATAGCAAAACCCAGTTTTTCACGTAATTCATTCAATAATTTCACCACTTCAGCTTGAACGGTTACGTCTAATGCGGTTGTTGGTTCATCGGCGATTAATAATTTCGGCTCACGAGTTAATGCCATTGCAATCACCACACGTTGACGTTGACCACCAGAAAGTTCATGCGGATAACGGTTCAACACTTTTTCTGGAGCGAGGTGTACCCATTCCAGCAATTTTTCTGCGGTATGGTGGCTACCACGTTTGATGAGCTGTGCCATTTGATCTTTGATACGCATTGATGGGTTTAATGCACTTAAAGAGTCTTGGTAAATCATCGCAATTTCAGAACCACGCAATTCACTTAGATTGTTAGCGTTAAGCAAACTGTGTTGTTTTCCGCTACGGTCTGTGAAAAGCACTTCCCCAGTAATTTTAGCTGTTTTTGGTAACAAGCCCATGATAGAGAATGCTGTAATAGATTTACCACAACCGGACTCTCCTACTAACCCCATGGTTTCCCCTTCATTTACGGTGAAGCTGATGTTATCAACCAATGGAATTTCACCATAACGATTCGGGAAACGGATTGATAAGTTTTTCACTTGTAAAATCGGTTTTGCATTTGGATCTAATTGCATACGATTCGTACGGGTGATTTCTTTTTCATGTAATTTGAGCAAGTAACGTTTTAATGCAAGACCTTCAGAAAGCGCTTCTTGTACGTCAGTAGAAAGACGTTCATCTGATTTACCTTCTGGTTTTTTACCGCCTTTCAAGCGCGGGTTAACCAAGGCATCGGTAAGCCCTTCCGCTAAGATATTTAAGGCTAATACGGTTAAAAGAATCATCACACCCGCAAAGGTTGTCGCCCACCATGCACCGTTTAATACGATGTTACGACCTTCAGAAAGGATGTTACCCCATGAAGGATGTGGAGGTTGTACACCTGCGCCTAAGAAAGAAAGCGAGGCTTCAAACACAATAGCATCTGCCACCATTACGGTCGCGAAGACTAAAACCGGTGCCGCGGTATTGCGTACAACGTGTTTGAGAAGAATATAAGTACGGCTACCACCAATAACACGTTCAGCACGCACATAGTCTTCATCCCATTGTGATACCACATTCGCACGAACTACACGAGCAAGTTGCGGGGTATAAACCACGGCAATGGTGATGATAATGACCGGCACTGAGTTACCAAAGGTTGCTAATAACACTGCCGCTAATGCGATACCTGGGAAGGCCATTAAAATATCCATTAAGCGCATGATAATTTCATTGCCCCATTTCTCGGATGTGGCTGCAGTTGCACCTAAAACACTACCGAAAATAATGGCGCAAGCTACCGCACCTAAACCGATAAATAAGGACGTTTGGGCACCATAAACAATACGAGAGAAAATATCACGACCAAGTCGATCAGTCCCAAACCAATATTCCGCACTTGGAGCACGCATACGTGCGATCACTTCTAATGGATCATGTGTTGCTACCCAAGGGGCAAATACCGCCACTAAAGCAACGAAAACTAAGAATAATAATGAAATTTTTGATGCGGTGGAAAGTGCTCGGAATCTCGCACCGCTTGCAGCTAATCGATCTGCTAAACCTTGACGAAACATTATAGACTCCGAATTTTAGGGTTAATCAACACATAGAGAATATCAACGATAATATTCACTAAAACGAAGGTAAAGGCGATTGTCAGAACCACCCCTTGTACTAAGTGTAAGTCATGATTGACGATACCGTTAAAAATCAATTTACCCATGCCCGGTAAGTCAAAGATTTGTTCGATAACTACCGCACCACCAAGTAAGTAGCCTACGCGTAAACCTAATACTGTTACTGGTGTGATTAATGCATTACGTAATACGTTGTGACGAATAACAGTTGCATAAGGCACACCGTTACCAATCGCCGTTCTCACATAATCTTTATCCATTTCTTCTACCATGGTTGTACGCACCACACGAATTAATGACGCACATACCGGCACGGCAAGTGCAAGAGATGGCAAAATCATGGAATTGATATACCCCATCGGGCTTTCGCTGAATGGCACAAAACCACCTGAAGGCAACCAATCTAACTCCAAAGAGAACCATTGAATAAGTAAGATACCTAACCAGAATGAGGGGGTCGCAACCGCTGCAACAGAGATTAAACGAATCACTTGGTCTACCCAGCTATCACGATAAAGCGCGGCCAGTACACCTAATGAAAAAGAGACTACTGCCGCAAACACCACACCAATTAGGGTAAGTTGTAACGTGATTGGGAAAGATTTCGCTAGCATGCTACTGATTGGTAATTCTGGTGGCATAGTCACACCAAAATCCAATACAAGTAAATGACCTAAGAAACGAAAATATTGAACAAAGAGTGGATCATTTAAGCCGTGTGATTCGCGGTAAAGTTGTTTTGCTGCTTCACTCGCACTTTCGCCTAGTGCCACCGTAGCGGGATCACCTGGTGTAAATTGAAGCACCACAAAAACGAGTGCTGTTACACCTAGAATCATGACTGGCAAAGCCATCAATCGACGTAACAATAATCGAAGTATCATATCCATCTAACTTCTCCTGTTCTAGCTTGAGAAATTCGTTCGCTTCAAAAATGAAGCAAAACAATCAAATTCAAAAACAAAATGAATTACAGTAATCATAGTGTTCAGCTCAAGCCCTGTCAATCCAAGTACATAGAGCAAAATTCAAATCTGTGATCGGCTTCACAAAGATTTTTTTGAAATGAAATTGAGAGAAAAAATGATTGAAAAACAGAGAGAAAAATGACCGCACTTTGAGATAAAAAGGAAAGAAAAAAGGCTGTTGATTGCTCAACAGCCAAAACATTAAATTAAAAAGCACTTTTATTTACGGCCCACACCGAGGAAAGATAAACCGGTTGTTGCCAATGGTTGATAGCCTTCAAGGCTACTATCATCCCATGCTGAAGGAAGTTTACGATGAACAATCGGATAAAGTGGTACTTCAGCCGCAATAATGTTAATCGCCTCTTCCCATGATTTTTTCGCTTCAGCGTGATCTTTTGCTCTCACTGCTGCATTGAGTAATTCAGTCACTTTCGCAAATTCAGGGGTATTACTCCAACGGAAACGACGTTTCGGCCATACATCACCACGATACCACCAGCTTAAAAGCAAGTCTAAGTCATTACCGAACACTGATGGGTCACCCGGTGCGATTGCCACTTCATATACACCTGGATCTACGTTGTTGCTGTATAACGCACCAGATTGTAAGTGTTGTAAAGTCACTTTCACACCTGGAATCTTATTCCAAGACTCTAAAATTAACGGTGCAGATTCTTTCACCCAGTCATGGTCGGTTGCGAGCAATTCAAATTTAAGCTCAGTTACACCGGCTTCTTTTAATAATGCCGCGGCTTTTTCCTGATCATAAGGATATTGAGTTGATGCCTTAATATAATCTGGGTGAGTCGTTTGTAAGTATGATGTTGCAGCTTCTGCATTACCATCAAATACAATATCAACCAGTTTGTCAGTGTTTAAACCATAGTGTAACGCTTGACGTACTTTTGGATTATTAAACGGTGCTTTTTCACAGTTAAACATTAAGAATAGCAAGCCGAAAGATTGAACGGATTGCACTTGTTGTTTTTTGTTTTTCAAGCGACTAATGTCTAAATAAGGCACGCTTTCCATTGCTTGAGTACGTTTAGACTCTTGTGCAGTCACACGAGCTGCGGCATCAGAAAGTAATAACCAAGACATTTTTTCAACTTGCGCTGGATATTTACCATTGTAAGGTTCATACGCTTCAAAGACGATTTTGTCATCTTTCACAGCTGAAACAAATTTGAATGGACCAGAACCAACTGGGTGCGCATCAAATGCAGATTGACCGACTTTGTCGATTACATGTTTCGGTACAATTTTCACACAAGTTAAACGGTTAGCAAATAAAGCAAATGGATATTTCAATTTAAATTCCACCACTTTATCATCCACAGCTTTCACACTTTCAATGAAATCAATAAACATCACAAATAAAGATTTATTGGCTGGATCCATAATACGATTGAAAGAATACACAACGTCTTCAGTGGTGACTGGTGCGCCATCATGGAAGGTTGCGCCTTCACGTAAAGTAATGCGCCATGTTGTTTCATCAACTTGTTCTGGCTCTTTTCCTGCTAAAGCAAGATAAGGTTCACGAGTTGCAGGATGCAAATCCACTAAACCTTCAAAAATGTGCAAGTTTGCTGCATAAGGTGAAGCGCCACTTGATGTCATTGGGTCAAAACCGGTAGAAAGCGGATAAGCAATCCCCGCTTCAATAGTTTTACCTTTAATTTCTGCAGCAAAGGCTTTTGGTGCAAATGTGCCTAATGTACCACTAAATGCAAGACCCGCCCCCACGCCAGCCATAAGTTTCATAAAATGACGACGAGATTCATTCGTTTCAAAGGAAAAATGCTTTGTCATACTAAACTCCTGATGAGTAATAAAATCATATTTTGGGTTTTTAAACCTAGCCAAACATTTCATTCGAAAATGAAGTAAAGCAATCAAATCTTAGAACAAAATGATTTGCATCAATCATAGTCATCTTCGCTTCATTCTGTCAAAGGGGAAATATTGAATGTGTGATCTACTTCACAGAGTTTTTTTCCGCACCTTAAAATAAAAACTTTTAACTATGTATAATTTTTATAAATAGGTTTTAACTATTAAATCACTAGATAATATGAAATAGCTATCAGAAAAAATGATGCTTATAATGACCACACTTCCTAAGCAAGGGAACAATATTTTAATTAACAATAAAGAGGAAAATACTATGTCAAAAACATCAATCGGTTTAGATAAAAAAGCATCTGAAAAATTAGCAGCAAAATTAAATGAATTATTAGCAACCTATCAAGTATTCTATACCAACGTGCGCGGTTACCACTGGAACATTAAAGGGGTAAACTTCTTTGAATTACACGCAAAATTTGAAGAAATCTACACAGATTTAGTAGTAAAAATAGATGAAGTGGCAGAACGTATCTTAACTTTAGGTTACACACCGCATAACGGTTATTCACAATACTTCCAACACTCACGTATTAAAGAAGAGTTAGGGGTAAGTGATGCGCAATCTTGCTTAAAAGGCACATTAGAAGGATTAAAAGTACTACTTGAACAACAACGTGAAATCCTTGAATTAGCGGGTGAGTCTGATGATGAAGGTACCGCTTCTCAAATGAGCGACTACATCAAAGAACAAGAAAAACTTGTTTGGATGTTCCAAGCCGCTTGCCAAACTTGCCATGGTTAATTAAATATTGATTAAATGCGAAAGCCGATTCATGTCGGCTTTTTTATTTTCTACACGACCGGTTTTTGTCGATAGAACAATAGTCCTGGTAAGGCTAAGCCCAAAACAAGAGCGCCCAAAATAAAGCTGGTATTGATAAAAGAGCTGATCATTTGCTCAAATAATTTATCGGAAAAGCCATAATGGTGAATTTGTACGATAGCAATCATCGCTTTATAAGCATGAACACCTGGAATCATTGGAATAATTGCCGCAACAGTAAAGACTTTCGGATGGGCTAAATAACGATGAGATAAATGCACCCCAATAAAACCAATTACACAAGTGGCGAAAAAAGTGGCAAAAACAATTGGGACACCAAAGTGTAGTAATAAAGTTCGTGTGACATGTCCAAGTGCACCTAAAATCGCACAATACTTTAAGGCTTTAGGCGGAACATTAAATACTAAAGCAAATCCTACTGCGGGGATGGCAGCAAAAAGCATATCATCGAGTAAATTCAGTAAAAACATCTTATTACCCCACCCAAGAAACAATATTTAAAAGATTTAACGCAAAGACAATACCTAAACAAGCACCAAAAGTGAGAACCGTAGCGATGGTCCAGCGTCCTATTCCCATATTGACATACCCTTTTAAAATATCCGCAAGTGAATTAATTAATGGGAATCCTGGAACGAGTAATAAAACGCTAGACGCTAATGCGATATGGGGATCGTTGCCTAAACTATATTTCAAACTCATACCTGAAATAAGTGAAGCAACAAACGCGGTAATGGCAAAAACGATGAGTGGATTGTAATGACGTTTAGAAATTTCTTGTCGAATAAACATGGCAATGGCAGAAGCAATAAAGGTGATCGCACAAATTGTCATATCTCCGCCAGAAAGGTGAGCAAAAGAGGCACAAGATAAACCAATCATAAACACCACCAAATAACGGTTATATTTTAGTGGTTTTAACTTATCCAATTTCTTTTGTGCCATAGACAAATCATACAAATGATGCTCTACGGCAACCACAATGTGCTGAACATCCGTAACGATTTGCATATTAATGCCTTTATCGACATTCTTACGCACTGTGGTAATGCAATGTTGTTTAGAAAGTGTGGTCAATAAGACGGCATTTGCCGTTAAAGCACACTCCACGCTTTCAATGCCTAAAGCTACACCTAATCGCTGTGCCATTTGTACGACAACAGCACTTTCTGCTCCATGCTGTAACAATAACAAAGCGGTTTCCACACAAATGCGGGTAACCGCTCGTTGGTATTCCTGATCCATATCTCTACGCTCTTATTAAAGTAAACGTAGAGATTATAGATCGATGAATAAAAAATACTGAAAAAATGACCGCACCTATGATCCAAGTCAAAACTTCAGTATTTCCAATGCCTATGAATCAGCAGTGATTAAATGGCTTTATCAAAATATAGCGGCACATTGCTTAACTTAGCCATATTCGTGATATAAGCTAAAACTGCTGGTGGAAATTCGATGCCTTTCACACAAGTTAGATTTCGTAATACAGGGAAAACGATAATATCTTCAAGAGAAAGTTGGCCGTTTAAGGCATTTTCAGATTGAATTAATACAGCTAATTTCTTTAAATCCCCTTTTAAGCGAGTAAGATAGGTTTCAGTCTTCGCAATATTTTCAGCAAAATCCCCAATAAATTCCGTTTTCTTTTTAGTGAAATAATCGACCGCACTTTGGGTTTCAAATTCTGCTAAGCCAATTTGCGTGAAGCGTGCAGTCGTAAGATGACCATAATAACTGCCGACTTCTTTTAACCACGCTTCAATTTCAGGACGAACGTGTTCAGATAAGATTTTTTCACCAAAATGTTCATCGACATAATGCACAATATCTAAACTTTCTGGCATCGCTGCACCATCTTCTTTGACAAGAATTGGTACAACCTTTTTCCCCACTAAACCGATTGGCGTTGCTTCATCATCATTCGCGAGCACTACAAGCTCTACCGACAAATTTTTTAAACCGAAAATCATGCGAGCTCGCACACAAAATGGGCAATGATCGTAAACATATAATTTCATTTTTTACTCCTCTTTTTCCTGTAATAACTTGCCTAATCCACTTTGTCGTTTCACGGTATTTCTGACCGCACTTTGCCAAATTTTTTCATTGGCAAATACAGAAAGCTGATTTTTTGCACGGGTAACACCGGTAAATACCAGCTCTCGTGAAAGCACTGGATTAGGTTCTGTTGGTAACACCATGACGGTATGTTCAAACTCCGAACCTTGGGATTTATGAATCGTCATCATAAACGCAGGCTCGTGAGCGGGAATACGACTGGTCGAAACTTCTCGATTGCCGAACCACACTTTGCCTTTAGCTAAACACAAGCCAATATCACCGTTATACAGTTTCACATTATGATCATTTTCCGTAATCATAATTGGTTTACCAATATACCAATCGTCCTCTTGACGGAACCAAAGTAATTTCTCAGCACGCAATACCAAAGCAATTTCTCGATTTAACTCTTCTACACCTAATGCCGAAGCACGAAGTGCGGTCAAAAATCTCACCGAATTAAAACGGTCTAAAATCGCTTCTGCATAAGTTTTCTCATTGCCCTTTTCATCTATAAATTTTGCATTAAGATCTTTCTTCTGAGCAAAATAAGTTTGAAGCTGGGTTAAATAAACACGGTAATTTTCGACCGCACTTTTCACCACTTGGCGAACCGATTCTTTAATATCTTGTTCTTCATCAAAATGATGGAAATGCAATTCTTCTGGGTATTCCGCAAAAGTCGCCACACTGCCCTCACCTTTTCCTTGTTGAATTTGCTCAGCAAGTTGTTTAATGCCCGAATCATCTCGGAAACGGCGACTAAAGGTTAAATGGCAAATGGCATCACGCAACGGACTATGTTCATCTGAAGTTGGAACGGTATAGCCTGTTGTTGCATGAATATAATCAGCTTGAGCTGGGCTATAATCTTGCGTTAAAAACTGTGCTATTTCCCCTAATACCGCTCCCGCTTCCACTGAAGCTAATTGAGCTTGGTCACCCAATAAAATCAAACGCGTTTCGGGTTTCAACGCTTGCACCAGTTTCGCCATCATCGGCAAATCAATCATCGAGGTTTCATCCACTACTAGCACATCGATTTGCAGTGGATTATGCGCATGATATTTCACGCTATCGGTAAAAGGTCGAACGCCTAGTAAACGATGCAACGTTTCTGCTGTTTTAGGAATGGATGCGCGTAACTCATCTGAAATCGGCATTTGTGCCAAAGCGTTTTCGATAGATTCCGTTAAACGAGCTGCGGCTTTTCCTGTTGGTGCGACCAATTTAATGTGAAGTTTGCCACCAAATAATTCCTGTAATACACATAACAAGCGAGTGACTGTCGTGGTTTTCCCTGTTCCCGGTCCACCTGTAATCACAGAAAATGGACTTTTTACCGCCGTTGTGACAGCTACTTTTTGCCAATCAACTTGCGCTTGTTGTTGAGGGAAATAACGATCTAATAATGGCCGAATTTGTTGCGGCTCTACCGATAAAGTGCGGTCATTTTTCAAGGCGTTTTTAATATATTGCGCAACGCGGAATTCATCTTGCCAAGCTCGATAGAAATAAATCGCCCCAAATTGAAATGCGAGAGGCGCAATCTGATTTTCAGGATCTTGTGTAAAAGCAATATGTCCCGCTAAGGCTGATTGCCATTTTGATACAGGAAGCGAACCAATCTTTTCATTGATCAGTGACAAAAAATCCGTTTCAGTATGACGATAAGCCAAGCCGAATAAATTACGTTCTAAGAAACGATCTAACACACAACAAGTATTGCCTTGCGTATAGCTCCAGTTGCAAAGTGCGGCTAATAAAATCGCTAAATTTTGTACGGTCTCTGCATAGCCTTTATCTTTTTGTTTATCAGCAATTAATTGAGCAAAATAATAATCGCCTTGAGTAATCACACCTTGTTCTTGCAAGGATTTTAATAGGCTTAACATTAAAATAATTCCTCTAATTGTTGGATTAATTGCCAATCTGGTTTATCAAAAAAGATGCCCGATTGCGGCGAACCATTCATTCCTCGTAAAAATGCATAGACCACACCACCAAAATCTCGGTTGTAATCGTAGTGAGGCAAACGTGTTTTTAAATAACGGTGTAATGCCACCACATACAACAAGTATTGCCAATCATAATGATGCTCTAACATGGCTTTTTTCAATGCAGCTTGATCGTAATCCTTTAATGTATCACCTAAGAAATTCGATTTGTAATCAAGCAAATAATATTTATCTTGATGACAGAAAACTAAGTCCATTGTGCCTCGCACCATGCCTTGAATATCATCAAACTGTAACGGTTCTGACGGCAAATGATGTAAGGTTGATAACGCTCGATTAAAACCTGTGACATCAAAATGGCTTGTGATATTGAGATAAAATGCCAACTCTTTTAAGCATTGTTTTTCGTTAATTTGTGCAAGGGTAAAATCATCGTTTGGCAAAATTGGCGTGCTGAGTATTTGTGCAAACCAGTATTGAACTGCTACAAATTGCTCTTCTGCAAGATTCAAATCCTGACATAATTTTTCAATATTTTCTTTCTCAGCTAGTTGAGCAAAAGGCACCTTTTCAAAATAACGATGCAATAACGTACCGATTTGTGTTCCCCGTGGGAAATCTAAAACCATTTCATCGTTATCATGAGCAAGTGCGGTCAGATTTTCAGGGATATTTTCTGTTGAAATCGAGGCATCATAATCTTTCGCGTCATCAAAAATGAGCGATTTTTTCACCGCACTTTCATTCAAATAAGCTTTGCGTTGATGGGTTTGTTCTATGCCACTAAAGCTCGTCACTCGCCAATCTTGTTCAATTTCACCTTGGAAAATTTCTGCACTTAAATTTTCTTGAGAAACATTTAAAGTAAGTGGTTCACTGGCTTGTAACACATCGGTTGATTCAATCTCTACATCATTAGGTAAAAGTTGCTTAAATTTTTCCAATAATGGTTGAGTATCCCAATTATTTGGCAAATCGAGTTTTCGACCAATTTCACCTTGCGTTAAAACATACAATAAAGCATTCCATTTTTTATCAAAGGCTTTCGGTAACACAAAGGCCATTTGATATTTTGCTCGAGTCAATGCTACATAAAGCAAACGCAATTCTTCCGCAAAAACTTCTTCTGTTAAATCATCCAAGTGTTGATCTTGCATATCCCACAAGGTTTTCTCTTCATCACTGTTGTAATATAAATTAAACAGTTTCTTCTGCTTACCTGATTTTGTTGGGTCTTTTGCTTCATTACCTAAAAATGGCAACCAAACCAAATCATATTCCAATCCTTTGGATTTATGGATAGTCACAATCTTCACTAACTGACGTTCGCTTTCTAAACGAATTTGTGCTTCTTGACGGCCATTATCTTGAATTTGCTTTTCAAACCAGCGCAATAATGCCGCTTCACTTTCATTTAATGCGGCTGCTTGCTGTAAAATTTCAGCTAAATGTAATAAATCCGTCAGTTTTCGTTCGCCATCAGGCCGAGATAAGAGTTTTTCTGTGATATTTTCAGCTAAAAGTAAATGGTGCAACATCGGCAATACGCCTTGGCGTTGCCAAATTTGTTGATACTCTGCAAATTTTTCTGCCCAACGTTGCCACTGAATTTCATCCTGGTGAATTTGGTGAATTTCAGCTGCATTTAAGCCGAAAAGTGCGGTCGCAATTGCATTCAAAATTGGGCGTTCCGTCACACTCAAACAAGCTTGCAAAATCAAGGCCAGTTCTTTTGCTGTATTACTCTCAAAGACATTTCCCCTATCCGAAAGGTAAACCGAAGCAATACCGAGTGATTGCAATTCTTTTTTCACCAGATCTGCTTCAGTATAACCACGCACCAAAACAGCAATATTTTCTGCTCGCAATGTTTGATTTTCTGCTTTGCTTTCATTCGGAAAAACAACCGGATTTTCAGCCGTACTTTTTAACCATTGCTGAATCGATGTCGCACAAGCTTTCGCATAATCTTGCTGGGTGGATTTGTCTTTATCGTTAATATAAAAACGGAAGGCTGGTTCAGGTTGATTATTCAACTGAAAAACAAGATTTTTCTTGGCTGCACCGACATTTAAAAATTCGATGTTTTCATAAATAAAGGGATCATTTTCAAAATCAAATAACCGATTTACCCCTTCCACTAAAGGTTGGGATGAACGGTAGTTTGTGCCTAAGTTAAAACGCTCGTTCGCTTCTTTTGCTGCTTTTAGATAAGTGAAAATATCGGCACCACGGAAACGATAAATCGCCTGTTTTGGATCCCCGATCATCATAAAGCCAACATTACCAGACGCGCTTTCATTGTGATAAATTTTCGAGAAAATTTGATACTGTAACGCATCCGTATCTTGGAATTCGTCAATCATGGCAAAGGGATATTGAAAACGAATTAATTCCGCTAACTGTTCTCCGCCCTCACCATATAGTGCTTCTTTCAATAAGCGTAATAAATCATCAAAGGATTTTTCAGGATGATTCGCTTTGTATTCAAGGAGTTTCTTTTGAATACCTTGACGATAGTGATAGAGAATGATTTTTTTAAATAAATCACTTGGTTGAATTTCTTCAATTAAAGCCTCAATCTCTTCAAAGGCTGGATGTGTTATTCTCACTCCTTTTTTCTTGAAAGGTGCGTTGACCGCGTTATCTAAAGCCGATTGCGTAAATTTTTTTACTAGCGTTTCATTTAAGGTGATATCTGCTCTATTTTTTGCCCATGAGGTGACTTCATCGACAAGAGATAAAATTGTTTTACTTGAATGTGTTTTTCCATTTAAACAAGATTTCTCTTTTTTCACGACTTCTTCATCAAAAAGGTTTCGTATTTCAACCGCACTTTCTAACCAAGTATCTTTAATCTTTTCAATAATTTCCGCATTTTTAGTGATATCTTTTTGCAAAAATTCTTTTAATGACAGTTCTAATAGTTCTGGTTTATTCAGTTGTATAGAAAAATCATTCCCAATGTTTGAGCCTAAATCATTCAATACATCTTCTGGCGACTTTAATTCTTTTGAGATAAATGCAGCTAAATGAAAAGGCAAATCATAAAAATGCTCCCGCCAAAATTCATTTGCAAATTGTTTGAGTAAATCAGACTGATCTTTGAGAAGTTTTAAATTGAAATGCACGCCTGAATTGAAAGCATGTTGCATCAGCATTCGGCGACAAAAACCGTGAATGGTATAAATGGAGGCTAAATCTAAATTTTGTTCGGCCAGCTTTAAGCGGCGAAGTGCAGTCGGAATATCCCCTAAATAAGGCAACAATTCCGCTAAAAATTGATGTTCTCCAGTAAAAATCGCCTTGTCTTGCTTTTCATAATATTCAGAAAAAACCGAAATTGCCGCCGTTAAACGTTCCCGAATTTTGCGTTTTAAATCTTCTGTCGCCATTTCAGTAAAGGTTACCACCAAAATCTCTTCCACATTCAACGGACGAGGAAAACAATTCTCACCAGCCTGTAAAAGTAAACGAAGATAGATAGAACCAATGGTATAGGTTTTCCCTGTACCTGCAGAGGCTTCAATTAAATTGACTTGATTTAAGGGCAACGAAATAGCATTAAGTGCGGTTGATTTTTGGCTCATTTTTTATTTTTTTGGAAACATTAGTGTGTTCTTATTGTAGAGGAATTTCCATAGAAATTCATTTAGTTATTATTTATTTCTTGTATAATTTGGAGCATTTATATCATTAATAATGACACAAAATATTCTGAGGATTTTATGGCAGCAGCAATTCAACAACGCGCCGAACTTCAACGCCGTATTTGGCAAATTGCTAATGATGTACGCGGTTCTGTCGATGGTTGGGATTTTAAACAATACGTTTTGGGCTCACTTTTCTATCGCTTTATTAGCGAAAACTTTGCTAATTATATTGAAGGTGGTGATAAAAGTGTGAACTATGCCGGTTTATCTGATGACATCATCACGCCAGAAATTAAAACAGATGCGATAAAAACCAAGGGCTATTTTATTTACCCAAGCCAATTATTTAAAAATGTCGTGGCAACAGCCAACACTAATCCGAATTTAAATACAGACCTAAAAAACATTTTTACAGCTATCGAAAACTCCGCTACTGGCTACCCTTCCGAACAGGATATCAAAGGCTTATTTGCTGATTTTGATACCACCAGCAACCGCTTGGGCAATACCGTTGCCGATAAAAACAGCCGTCTCGCTGCCGTATTAAAAGGCGTTGCCGAGTTAGATTTTGGTGACTTTGAAGATAATCATATTGATTTATTCGGTGATGCTTACGAATTTTTAATTTCCAACTATGCTGCTAATGCCGGTAAATCGGGTGGCGAGTTCTTTACGCCACAATGCGTTTCCAAGCTGATTGCTCGACTGGCTTTATATGGACAAGAGAAGGTCAATAAAATTTACGACCCTGCGGCCGGTTCAGGTTCTTTATTATTGCAAGCGAAAAAACAATTTGATGAACACATCATTGAAGAAGGATTCTTTGGGCAAGAAATCAATCACACCACTTATAACCTTGCTCGTATGAATATGTTTTTGCATAACATCAACTACGACAAGTTTGATATCGCCCTTGGCAACACTTTAATGCATCCGCAATTTGGCGAGGATAAGCCCTTTGATGCCATTGTTTCTAACCCACCTTACTCCGTGAAATGGATTGGCTCAGACGATCCAACGCTAATTAACGATGAACGCTTTGCCCCTGCTGGCGTGCTTGCACCAAAATCCAAAGCGGACTTTGCCTTTATTTTACATGCGTTAAGTTATCTTTCAGCAAAAGGCCGTGCGGCGATTGTCTCCTTCCCCGGCATTTTTTACCGTGGCGGTGCGGAACAAAAAATTCGTCAATATTTGGTGGATAATAACTATGTGGAAACCGTGATTGCGCTTGCTCCAAATCTCTTTTTCGGCACCAGTATTGCGGTGAATATTTTGGTGCTTTCCAAACATAAACCCGATACTCAAACCCAATTTATCGATGCCAGCGGTTTATTTAAATCCGCCACCAATAACAACATTTTAGAAGAAGAACATATTGAGCAAATGCTCAAACTGTTTGCCGATAAAGAGAATGTACCGCATTTGGCAAAATCAGTCTCCTTTGAAGAAATCGTTAAAAATGACTACAACCTTGCGGTGAGTTCTTATGTGGAGCAAAAAGACACCCGCGAAGTCATTGATATCGATGAGCTCAATGCGCAAATTCGTGAAACTGTTGCCAATATTGACTGCTTGCGTGCCGAGATTGACAAGATTGTGGCAGAAATTGAGGGATAAAATGTAGGGTGGGCTTTAGCCCACCAATAAGATTAAAAAATAACAGCAAACCGTAGGGTGGGCTTCAGCCCACCAATTTACGATAACTTGCGGTGGGCTGAAGCCCACCCTACGAGAAGCAACAAAAATACAATGAAAAACAACCGCACTTTTTTAGAAAAATTATTGGATGGGGCTAAGGTTGAGTGGAAGCCTCTAAAAGACATTCTAATCAGAACTAAAGGCACAAAAATTACAGCTGCTGAAATGAAAGTATTGCATAAAGACAATGCACCACTAAAAATTTTTGCTGGCGGGAAAACATTTGCATTAGTAAATTTTGAAGATATCCCTGAAAAAGACATCAATAAAAATCCTTCAATTATTGTAAAGTCTCGAGGAATTATTGAATTTGAATATTACGATAAGCCTTTTTCTCATAAAAATGAAATGTGGTCTTATTATTCAAATGATAAAAATATTAATATTAAATACATTTATTATGTTTTGAAAAATCAGGAACCCTATTTCCAAAATTTAGGTTCAAAGATGCAAATGCCTCAGATTGCAACACCTGATACAGATAAATATTTAGTCCCCATCCCCCCACTCTCGGTCCAAACCGAAATCGTAAAAATTTTGGACGCATTGACAGCCCTTACCAGCGAGCTTACCAGCGAGCTTACCAGCGAGCTTATACTACGCCAGAAACAATATGAATACTATCGGGAAAAATTGTTATCTTTTGATAGTTTAGAACAATTAAATTCGGGGGGGGGGAAGAAGAAACTTATTGATGTGGCTATTTATGCAAAATCACGCATCTCGACTGATAAATTGGATAAAGAAAATTATATAGGGGTAGAAAATTTACTTCAAAATAAACTGGGTAAAACAAGTTCCAATTATGTACCAACTGAAGGCTCATTTATTGAATATCTTCCTAATGATATTTTAATTGGAAACATTCGTCCCTATTTAAGAAAAATCTGGTTAGCAGATAAAACAGGTGGAACAAATGGTGATGTGTTAGTTATACGATTGACAGATGAAAACATTATTTCACATTATCTTTATCATATATTGGCAAATGAACATTTCTTTGAATATAACGTTAAATATTCAAAAGGTGCAAAAATGCCTCGAGGGGATAAAACTGCAATTTTGCAATATGAGTTTGATGTTCCCCCACTCGAAGAACAACACCGCATCGTTTCAATCCTCGATAAATTTGAAACCTTAACTAATTCCATCACCGAAGGCTTGCCTTTAGCGATTGAACAAAGCCAAAAGCGGTATGAATATTACCGAGAATTGCTATTAAATTTCTCGTAACCCGTAGGGTGGGCTTCAGCCCACCAATTAATCACAACAAACGGTGGGCTAAAGCCCACCCTACGAACGACAATTTGGAATAATATATGTCTAATTATCGTCGCAATTTTACTAAAGGTGGATTATATTTTTTCACAATTGTTTTACAAGATAGAACAAAATCTTATCTAACTGACTATATCAATGAATTTAGATCTGCATATAAACAAACTTGTGAACATTATCCATTCGAAACAGTAGCAATTTGTATTTTGCCCGATCATATTCATTTACTGATGCAATTACCTGAAAATGATGATAATTACGCAATACGCATCGCATATTTAAAAACACAATTTACACGACAACTTCCAAAAGAATGCCGACAATTTAATAAAAATAGACAAAAATATCGAGAATCAGGTATTTGGCAACGCCGATTTTGGGAGCATTTAATTCGTGATGATAAAGATTTAGCGAATCATTTAGATTATATTTATTACAATCCTGTGAAACACGGCTATGTTGAGGTAGTAAAAGATTGGCCGTATTCTTCCTTCCATCGTGATGTGAAAGCAGAGATTTATCCTGAAGATTGGGGAGGCAACCCAGATTTGAAAATTAAAGGTGATATATAACAATACTGTAGGGTGGGCTTTAGCCCACCAATTAACAATCATAAATAAAACGGTGGGCTAAAGCCCACCCTACAAAAACTAAAAAGCAAAAGCATTAAGGAACTACTTATGACCCAATACAAAACTATCGCTGAATCTAATAATTTTATCGTTTTAGATCAATATAATAAGTTTGTTGAAGAACCTAATGCCGGTTATCAAACGGAAGGTAGCCTTGAGCGTGAGTTTATTCGTGATTTACAGGCGCAAGGCTATGAGTATTTACAAGAAATCAATGGTCATGATGCGTTGATTAAAAACTTACGGGCACAATTACAACGCTTAAATAACGTGGTTTTCTCTGATGCGGAATGGCGACGTTTTTTAGAGGAATATTTGGATAAATCGAGCGATAGTCTGATTGAAAAAACCCGTAAAATTCATGATGACTATATTTATGATTTTGTGTTTGATAATGGACGCATTCAGAATATCTATTTGCTAGATAAGAGAAATCTTACCAATAACACTCTGCAAGTCATCAATCAATTTGAGCAAAGCGGTAGCTATGATAATCGTTATGATGTGACGATTTTGATCAATGGTTTACCGCTTGTGCATATCGAACTAAAAAAACGTGGCGTGGCGATTCGTGAAGCCTTTAATCAAATTCACCGCTACAGCAAAGAAAGTTTCAATAAAGAAAATTCTCTCTTTAAATATATTCAGATTTTTGTCATTTCTAATGGCACAGATACCCGATATTTTGCCAATACCACCAAGCGAGATAAGAACAGCTACGACTTCACAATGAATTGGGCAACGGCAAAAAATACTCTGATTAAAGATTTAAAGGATTTTACGGCGACATTCCTACAAAAACATACCCTGCTCAATGTGTTGGTGAATTACTGCGTGTTTGATGTTTCCGACACCCTATTAATTATGCGCCCCTATCAAATTGCCGCCACCGAGCGTATTTTATGGAAAATCAAAAGTTCTTATTTAGCAAAAAGCTGGAGCAATAAAGAAAGTGGTGGCTATATTTGGCATACCACAGGTTCAGGCAAAACGCTCACCAGCTTTAAAGCCGCACGTCTTGCAACAGAATTAGACTTTATTGAAAAAGTATTCTTCGTAGTAGATAGAAAAGATTTGGACTATCAAACTATGAAAGAATACCAGCGCTTTTCACCGGATAGCGTGAATGGCTCGGAAAGTACGGCTGGGCTAAAACGCAATATCGAAAAAGACGACAATAAAATCATTGTTACCACCATTCAAAAACTCAACAACCTGATGAAATCGGAAGATAAATTACCGATTTACGATAAACAGGTCGTTTTTATCTTTGATGAATGCCATCGTTCTCAATTTGGTGAAGCGCAAAAAAATCTAACGAGAAAATTTAAAAAATACTATCAATTTGGTTTTACCGGCACGCCTATTTTTCCAACTAACGCATTAGGTGCCGAAACTACAGCCAGTGTTTTTGGCATCGAACTCCACTCTTACATTATCACCGATGCGATTCGTGATGAAAAAGTGTTGAAATTTAAAGTGGATTACAATGATGTACGACCACAATTCAAGAGCATTGAAACCGAAAAAAATCTTGAAAAACTGACCGCACTTGAGAAGAAACAAGCCTTTTTACAGCCTAAACGCATCGAGCAAATAGCCCAATATGTTTTAGATAATTTCAAACAAAAGACACATCGCTTTAATGCGGGTAACAATGGCTTTAATGCGATGTTTGCGGTAAGTAGCGTAGATGCTGCTAAAGCTTATTATCAAACGTTTAAACAGTTACAAAGTGCGGTCAAAAATCCACTTAAAATTGCAACAATCTTTTCGTTTGCCTCGAATGAAGAACAAGATGCGATTGGCGATATTGTTGATGAAAGTTTTGAAGTAGAGGCAATGAACTCTTCTGCTAAGGAATTTTTAAAATCTGCCATTGATGATTACAACGGCTATTTTGCCACCAATTATGATGTGGATGCAAAATCGTTCCAAAACTACTATCGTGATCTCGCCAAACGCGTCAAAAACAAAGAAGTGGATTTACTGATTGTCGTTGGAATGTTTTTAACTGGTTTTGATGCCCCAACCTTAAATACGTTATTTGTAGATAAAAACTTGCGTTATCATGGTTTGATTCAAGCTTATTCTCGTACAAACCGTATTTACAACAGCACCAAAAGTTTCGGCAATATCGTCACTTTCCGCGACTTGGAACAAGATACCATTGATGCGATTACCCTTTTCGGTAAATCCAATACGCGCAATGTCGTTTTGGAAAAAAGTTACCAAGAATATATGGAAGGCTTCACCGATGCGGGTGTTGCCCGTCGTGGTTATTTAGAGGTTATTGCTGAATTGCAAGAACGCTTCCCAGATCCAGATGTAATTCAAACGGAAAAAGACAAAAAAGACTTTGTGAAATTATTTGGTGAATATTTGCGGGTTGAAAACATTCTGCAAAACTATGATGAGTTCGCTGCTTTACAAGTATTTCAATCACTCGATACCAGCGATGCAAAAGCCGTTGAAGACTTTAAAGAAAAATATTATTTAACGGACGAAGCTTTTGCTGAAATGCAACCTATTGATATGCCAAGCGAACGTAGCATTCAGAATTACCGTTCAACTTACAACGATATTCGGGATTGGCTCCGTCGTCAAAAAGATGGTGAGGAAAAAGCAAAATCGACCATTGATTGGGACGATGTGGTGTTTGAAGTGGATTTATTAAAATCCCAAGAAATCAATCTAGATTACATCTTAGAATTGATTTTTGAACACAACAAGAAAATGAAAAATAAATCTGAGCTGATTGATGAAATTCGAACCACAATCCGAGCGAGTCTAGGTAATCGAGCCAAAGAAAGTTTAATCGTAGATTTTATCAATCAAACGGACTTAGATAGCATAGTTGATAAAGCCGGTATTATTGAATCTTTCTTCCAATTTGCCCAAAAAGAGCAACAGAAAGAAGCTGACGAATTAATTAGCAGTGAAGGGCTGAATATTGATGCCGCGAAGCGTTATATTAACGTATCCTTAAAACGCGGATATGCTAGTGAACAAGGTACGGATTTAAATGATGCCCTACCGAAAATGAGTCCGCTTAATCCGCAATATCTCACGAAAAAACAAAGCATTTTCCAAAAGATCGTTGCCTTTGTTGAGAAGTTTGTTGGGATTGGTGGCGAGGTTTGAAAACTTAAACCAACTATATAGAATTAAAAAGGTGCAATCTATTGATTGCACCTTTTTATTTTGTCAGTTATATCAGAAATTAGAACGTTAAAACTTTATCCGCCCATAATGTCCACTCGGATACATCATCTAAGGTACCAAGGGTCACGCCATCAATTAATTTAGCGTCTAATAAACCACGTGCTTTTACGCAGCTGGTGCATAATTTAATTTCAGCACCTTGTGCCGCTAAAATATCGATAAGTTGTTGGATATTGAAACCTTCGTTTGGATTTTGCCCAGCAATACCGCATAAAATCGCATCAGAAAAGCAGAATAATTTAATATTCACATCCTTGCTGTACTCTTCTTTCATATTGATAGCGAAACGAACAGCGTTGAATGTTTTTTCTCCGCTATATGGGGAATCATTGACGATAAAAAGAATATTTTGCATAACGTACTCCTTGTTGTAAAAACTGTGATTAAAATAGGAGAAGAAATATTGCTTCCCCTTTATTTAGCCAACCCAAATGAATTTAGCGATAAATAATAAAGATACAACCCAAACAGGCGCATTTACTTCTTTGATTCTACCTGTTCCAACTTTCATAACGCAATAACTAATAAAGCCAAATGCGATACCTTCAGTAATTGAATAAGTAAATGGCATCATCGCTGCAGTGATAAAAGCAGGCGTGGCTTCGGTTAAATCATCCCAGTGTACACGAATAAGACTAGATGCCATTAAAATCCCTACATAGACTAACGCCCCTGCGGTTGCATAAGCCGGTACCACACTAGCTAGTGGCGAGAAGAAAATGGTAAGTAAGAATAAAACACCGACTGTCACCGCTGTTAAGCCAGTTCTACCACCGACAGAAACTCCTGCACCACTTTCAATATAGGTACTGATAGCGGATGTGCCGATATAAGAACCCACTACCGCACTCATACTATCTACATAAAGGGCTTGTTTCATTTTCGGGAAACGACCTTTTTCATCGCTGAAACCTGCTTTATCAGTCACACCTAATAACGTGCCTGATGAGTCAAATAGGTTTACTAAAAGGAAAGAGAAAATGATGCCGAGCAAAGCGGTATCTAAAGCACCTGCAATATCCACTTTACCCACAACCGTACCTAAGCTTGGAGGCATAGAAACAATGCCGTGGAAAGTCACTTGATCATCAATAAAAAGGGCTAAACCAGTGACTACTGCGATAGAAATTAAAACACCAGAGAAAATATTACGTGCAGCTAAAACTACGATAATAAAGAAACCTAATACGCCAAGCAGAATTTTCGGATCATGTAAATTGCCTAATGCCACTAAGGTTGCAGGATTCGCTACAACCAATCCCATATTTTTAAAGCCAATTAACGCAATAAAAAAGCCGATACCCGCACCAATTCCCACGCGTAGTGAAAGCGGAATGGAAGCCATTAACCAATAACGGATTTGGAATAAGGTGAGAACAAATAAACCAATTGAGCCCCAGAAAATGGTGCCCATGCCCACTTCCCAAGAATAACCAAGCTTGCCAACAACTACATAAGCAAAGAACGCATTGAGCCCCATGGCAGGTGCAAGGGCGATAGGTAAATTACTGAATAATCCCATCGCAATGGTGCCGAGTGCGGCAATTAAACAGGTAGTCACGAAAACAACTTGCTTATCCATTCCCGCATCACCTAATACGGATGGGTTCACAAACACGATGTACACCATGGTAAAGAAGGTGGTAATACCGGCAATAATTTCGGTTTTGGTCGTACTGCCCTTTTCTTTAATGGAAAAAAGGCGTTCAAGTAAAGATTGTTGCATTGTCTTCCCCTTAACTTAAATTAATAACCTTGGTGATAAATCGACTCAAGTAATTTCACACCTAATAAGGCAATATTGAAACGTTGCTCATCTGCAACCGTCCAAAATTCGATGCCATTTTCAACCGCACTTTGTTGGCTAATATGCAATTTTACGCTGTCTTCACCATTTTCATTTTCACCGTTAATCACAGGCGTAATAAGGCTATCGTGTAATTCAACCAATTCGCTTTGTTGTGGCTGGTAATCAAATTCATAATCTGAAAGTGCGGTCACTTTTTGTGCCATGCCGTAGAAGACTGGCACTTGAATTTGGTGGAAAATTACATTGCCTAACTGTGGAAAGATTTTTTGTAATTGCAGATTTAAATTTGCCGCTTGTTGTGGAAACACATCAAAGGCAAAACGAGTTTCACCTTCTTCTAATGGCATACCATTCAGTAAACGAGCGGTTTGTCCAGCAAGTTTATTCACGGTTTCACCATCCGTATAAGAAGCCGGTAAAAGTGACGTTGCAAAAACTTGAGTTAAATTTGTTTGTTGAACGATTGGTAATAAAGATAAAGCTAATTGACTCACTTGCGGATCGGGCAAACTCACAATGTTACGTTGTCTTAACTCAGTCAGATTTTCTTCATTGATTGTAGGGACCACGACGGGTACATCAGACAATGCAGCACAAATCCCTTTTAAATCAATCACCACACAGCCACTTTCTGCGGCTTGAGCTAATAAGGGGGCTTGGTCAATTTGGCCAGCGAAGAAAAGATAATTAATGCTATCCCACTCAATCTCATCGGTGGCTAATTGAGCAACGGCTTTATTGCGAAAACGTACTGCTTGCTCTTCTTCAAAAGGATAAATTTCTACAATTGAAACCTTGCCAACATCTAGCTCACTTTGTTCAAGGGCTTCGGCAATTTTTTCACATAGATCAAATTCTGCTGCAATAGCAATATTTAGGCTTGCGTCCATTTTTCTCTCCGCTGTAAAATGTTCTGAACCGATTCATTCTACAGAAAAAAGACTAATAAATACATAAGGAAATCAGATGACACCGGCAATTGATTTACTAAAGAAAAATAAAATTCCTTTTACTCTCCATACCTATGATCATGACCCTAACAATACGCATTTTGGCGATGAAGCCGCTGAAAAACTTGGGCTTGATCCGCACCAATCCTTTAAAACACTTTTAGTCGCTGAAAATGGTGATCAGAAAAAATTAGCGTGTTTTGTACTTTCCACGGCAAATATGTTGAGTTTAAAGAAAGCGGCAAAATCCATTGGTGTCAAAAAAGTGGAAATGGCCGATAAAGATGCGGCACAAAAAAGCACGGGATATTTAGTCGGTGGCATTAGTCCATTAGGTCAAAAGAAACGTGTAAAAACAGTGATAAATTCGACCGCACTTGAGTTTGATACGATTTTTGTTTCAGGTGGTAAACGCGGATTAAGCGTCGAATTGGCCCCACAAGATTTAGCTAAATTACTGAATGCCGAATTTGTCGATATCATTGACGAAGAATAGGAAAAGAAAAGCCCGAGTAAATCGGGCTATCTTTTTTATGATGTTGTGTTTATTTAAATTAGAAACTTGATGTATCTTGGAATAAGCCAACTTTTAAATCAGTTGCAGTGTAGATAACACGACCATCTACTTCCACTTCACCATCAGCCATTCCCATCACTAATTTGCGATTAATTACGCGTTTCATATTGATGCGATAAACCACTTTTTTCGCGCTTGGTAAGATTTGTCCGGTAAATTTCACTTCACCAACGCCTAATGCACGGCCTTTACCTTTACCGCCTACCCAGCCAAGGAAGAAACCGACCAATTGCCACATCGCATCTAAGCCTAAGCAGCCTGGCATGACTGGGTCACCAATGAAGTGACAACCAAAAAACGGTAAATCTGGATGAATATCTAATTCTGCTTCAATATACCCTTTACCAAACGCACCACCGTCTTCGGTCATTTTTACAATACGATCCATCATCAACATCGTTGGTGCTGGAAGTTGCGGGCCTTCTTTACCAAATAATTCACCACGCCCAGAAGCTAATAAATCTTCATAGGTATAGCTGCTTTTAATATTTGGTGTACAGGTGTTTTCCATTTTTTATTTCCTTGTATACATAGTTTTACTTGGTTACAACCAATAAGTAAGGATTTTATGGGGATTTATAAGAAATGTAAACAGCGAACACTTGTTAGCTCAACTTGTCGGATCAGTCAGTGAAATTAAGATAAAAGAAAAGCGAACACAAGGCTCGCTTTTAAGAAAATTAAGATTTAAAGAAATCTAACCAGCTTTTTTTCGGCGTTTCCGAGCGGAAAGCAATTCGATTTTGAATTAAACGCGCAATAGGCTCTTTGCCCTTCGCATATTCTTCTTTCTCTTCCAATAAATCGCGGTCAAATAGGATTTTGGCTGTTTGATAAATATCTTCGACTTGATAGATAAAGAACTGCTCATTTTTCACCGCCTCAACCACTTCATCAGATAAACTTAATTGCTGAATTGTTGTTGCAGGAATAATCACCCCTTGTTTACCCGTCAAACCACGACGTTGGCAAATAGTGAAAAAGCCTTCAATTTTATCATTCACACCACCTACCGCATGCACCAAACCAAATTGGTCAATGGTACCGGTAATGGCAATATTTTGTGGCAACGGCAAATCAGATAACGCACTGACCAATACGGAGAAAATAGCTAAAGACGCACTGTCACCATCAATTTCACCATAAGACTGCTCAAATACTAAAGAAGCAGAAAATGGTAACTGTGATGGCAACTCTAAGATACTTGCCAAGCACGCTTCAGAAATCATCATGCCTTTTCCGTGGAGGTTGCCCGCTAATTCATTTTTACGCTCCACATCCACAACTTCACCATCACCAAACTGCACTAAGCAACTGATACGAGAAGGTTCACCGAAACAAACGGGGGTACCAGGATATTCAATCACAGACAAGCCATTAATCTGCCCAACAATTTCGCCGTTGGTTTCCACATAAATTTGCTCATTGAGAATATCCGCATAAGTACGTTCACGTAAAAAACCGTGCTGTTCGTTCTTTTGTTTAAAAGCTTGTTCAAAATCAACCGCACTTAAGGTTTGTTTTTGTGACAACGTCGCGGCATTAAGCAACATTTCTGTTATTTTTAACGGTGAAATGTTAATTAAAAAGCGATCTTCACTCTCACGCACCAATAACTGATAGAGTTTATTTAATGCGGTTAAATCTAAATCGAGCTCATATTTTGAGGCTAATGCCAACACATAATTAGCCCAATTTTCTTGTGCTTTAGGTTGTGCAACAGAATAATAACTTTCAATTTCAGCATAATCAGCCAAGCTGTAAAGATCTTCTTCTAACTCACCTAAGGTCGCAATTTCAGTGCGATTGCCTAAAATCACCACTTTTAAATTAAGTGGATAACTTGGAATATCACAAGGCAAGGTTTTAAATGGATGGGCTGAATACCAATCAAAAGTTTGCGTTTGTAAAATATGTTTTAAGCGTTGCCATAAATCAAATTGGCTTAGCATCGTTGCTGCACTTAAAATCAAAACGCCCCCATTGGCTTGATGCACTAAACCTGGTGTAAGCAAAATATCTTGCGAACTTGGGTGAACTCGCACACTACCAAAAAGACTAAATTGATCGGCATGTAATGCCTTCAGTACATCACCTTGTGCAGCAAAATTATCAGCGAGAGATTGGGCAGGCTCAGTATAAATACGAGGGAAAGAAAAAGAATCTCCCTGCTCAACTACATAATTCACCCCAAAAACTGACCGCTCTTTTGGCTGTTCTTGGCGAATAAGTTCCGCTAATAAATCTGCATATTCTGCTTGATCATCGGCTTTTAAAACCAATAGAGAGCGACGAGGCTGTTTTAAAAATAAAGAAATCGCTTTTGTGGCATGTTTTTGTAATGACCAAAAATCAGCCTTTTCAGCTGAAAGTTCAGTAATCGATAATTCTGGTTGTAAGGCTCGCCAATTTAAGGCTTGTTCCGAAGATGTTGAAGTCACGACATATCTCGCTTTAATTAAATTGGCGGTATTATCGCACACTTCATCCTAAGTGAAAATCCGTTATAAAAATCTACTGGAAAATTTTGTTTAAAGCGCGTATATTTATGAGGTTACCACGTCACTAAAAAGCATAATAAAACGATGAAATATCAGAAATTAGAAAACCAAGAAGCAAACTGGAAATGGATTTATCTCATTCGCAAATATCGCGAAGGGGAAAAAATTACCCGTTATGAAGAAAAAAGCTTAGAAGAAAGCAAAGTTCAAGAATTAATAGAATGTCAGAATTATCCTGAAAAAATAGAGGAATGGATTAAAAATCACCTTTCTCTTGATTTACCTATTAAACTTGACCAGGCTATTCGTGCAAGACGTAAACGCTTTTTTAATGCTGAAAAACAATCAACGAAGAAAAAATCTATTGATTTAGAATATGGTGTTTGGCTTCGTTTATCTAAATATTCACGCAAAATGAAAATGACACTTTCTGAAACTATCACTTATATGATTGATGAACGTGAAAGCAAAGCATTATATGAAAGCCAAATGACGGCAATGAAAGCCGGTTTAAAAAATTTGCTCAATAAATAAGATGAAAAAAAGCCAAAGTCGAAACCTTGGCTTTTGATTATGCTAAATAGAGAAAATTTTGAAACGTTTTAGCGTTCCATCTATTCCACAATCGGAATAATTTTTGTAGCGTGAGATCCTTTGTCGCCGTGAATCACCTCAAACTGCACACGCTGCCCTGCTTTCAATGAACGGTAACCATCCATCTCAATCGCTGAATAATGTGCAAAGATGTCTGTATCCACGCCTTCTGCAGAAATAAACCCAAATCCTTTTGCGTTGTTAAACCATTTTACTACACCAATTTCCATAGTAGACCTCTATAGGCTTCGCCATTAATACCTAAAAACAATAAGACTCATGCCTTATCACCTAAATTGGAAATATATTCAAACATTTTATTTTTTTATGCAACAAGGAAACTTAAAAAATGATACATTGATCACAAAAATTTTATTTATTTACTCTCAGAAATCGATTTCTCATCTTTTTGATGAATTTCACGTAATGCTTTTGCCACAATTTGAATGGCTTCGCCGCTACTCATTCCTTGTGCCATTAATTCCTGAATTTGTTCTACGGCTTTTTGTTGTTGTTCATGGGTTAAATTAATGTCTAACATGATTTCTTCTCGTTAAATTGACCAATTAAATAATTCCATCACACGCTTCCATTGTTCATCTATACCAGCCTTAATTTCTATTTTGGTAAAATGAATAGGATGCTCAAAAATAAGTGTATCTGCGTGTAAAAATAAACGCTGACAGCCAGAATATTCTGTTAAAGCACGATTTTGATGTAAATCACCATATTGTGTATCACCTAAAATAGGGTGAAAGATATGCTTCATGTGACGTCGTAACTGGTGTTTTCTGCCCGTTTGAGGAACTAACCTCACCAATGAATATCTCGCGGTTTGATAACGCCCTACCGCATAAGACATTTCCACAATTTTTAAGCCTTCATAATCCGTCACCGCCTCTTGAGGCGCTTTATCTTCTTGCGCAAATTTATCCGCAATCTTATCTAATTGGATTTTAAGGGGATAATCAATCCGTCCTTCCCCTTGCAAATACCCTCGCACAATCGCTAAATAAGATTTTTGCACCGTTTTCTGTTCAAATTGCTGACACATTAAATTTGCTATTTCACTATTTAAGGCAAATAGCAATACACCTGATGTAGGGCGATCTAATCGATGAATAGGAAAAACATGCTGCCCGATTTGATCGCGCAAGGTTTGCATCACAAATTGCGTTTCATGCGTATCAAGCCAACTACGATGCACCAACATGCCTGCTGGTTTATTGACGGCGACAATATATTCATCTTGGTATAAAATTTCTAACATTTATTGATTTTGTAATAAGTCTTCTAATTCACGTAACGGTGTTAATAATTCCACTAAAAAATCTTCTTCTGCTTCTTTAAATGCTTCCTCTAAATAAGGGGATACCGCAATTTGTGAAGGTAAATCTGCCCCGCTTTCAAGTAAGGCGAACATTCTTGGGATGAAAATCCATTGCAACCACTCTTCTGGCGACATGGTATCAATCGCAAAAGGCTCCTGGCTTAAAAAAGCGTCTTGTGCAGGAGGCGTGACTTGCCATAAATCAAGCTTTTGCATAGCAAACTGTAATTGTTGAAGGTGAAGTTTTGTTTGATTACGCATAATTTTTCCTATTTATAAATAAGCGGCGTATTCTACGAGCATCAAGTAACGCTGTAAAGTGCGGTCAGTTTTAACGGTGAATAATAGAAAAGTCAGGATAGTGTTTATTTTCAATATTATCCTCTAAAACTCGTTCAACATTTGCAGTTCTTGGGCCGACTTTTAACCAATTATAAAAATCCTGTAGTTGATCGTTATTGCCTTCGGCAACAATTTCCACGCTTCCATCAACACAATTTCTTACGGTGCCTTTAATGCCAATTCTCTCCGCTTCTTTCCAAGTAAAATAGCGAAATCCTACCCCTTGAACTCGGCCATATACCACAAATCGTTTTGCCATGATTTGCTCCTTTATTACAAAAACTTTTTAAAAATTAACCGCACTTTCCTATTCCCATTTTTTTAAATTTAGCATAGCATTACAACCATCTAATTTCATTCAAAAAATAAAAGGAGTAATTATGAAATTATGTAAGTTTGCTTTAGGGGTTGTTGCCCTTGCAGTCAGCGCGAGCAGCTTAGCCGGCATGGTCACAGCCTCATCAAATCTTGAGTTTCTTGCTATCAACGGCCAAAAAGCCAGCAAATCCCTTCTAAAAGAAAAAAAATCATTCAACGCTGAAGCAAACCAAACACAACAAGTTGTTGTTCGTTTAGGCGAAATCGTAGGCTCAGGCTCTAGCCAAGCGCTTTTTGAATCTAACCCAATTATTGTGACTTTCCAAAGCCCTGCTAATGATGTTGTGGTATCTGCAGAAAAAATTCGCTCCAAAGAAGAGGGTGAAAAATTCAATGCCCAACCACAAATTACTGTTAAAACGAAATCAGGTAATGTGATTGATGCTAAAATCGATACTTTAAAACAAGAAGGTTTATTCCCAGCGGCTAATATTGTTAACGATTTAGCTGAATATAATGCTTCAAATGCGCCAGCGGCGGTTTCAGCTTTAGCTGCACCTGCAGTTGGAATGATGCCTGCAGCGTCAGGAAAAGCTGCGAAAGGCAAAGTGGTTGTACAAGGTGAAAATGTTGCTGAACAACAGTTACAATACTGGTTCCAACAAGCCGATAAAGAAACCCAAACTCGTTTCTTAAACTGGGCGAAAAAACAAAAATAAGTGTTTTTAACCATACATTAGAAAAAAGAAGTGAGCCTTCCTCTCACTTCTTTTCTATTTAATATTTAACGACGAAATATTCGAGAATACAAATATGAATCAATGGCTTAATGCAAAAGTAATCGCTTCAATACCTATTTTTATTGCAGTGAATATCGCCGCATTTGGTGTTTGGTTATTTGATATTTCTACGCAATCCATGCCGTTAATTTTGGGCATTATTGCAGGTGGTTTAGTGGATTTAGATAATCGTTTGACTGGACGATTAAAAAATATTTTTTACACATTAATTGCCTTTGCCATTTCAACCTTTATCGTTCAGCTTAATATTGGTCAACCCATCCAATATGTATTGTTGATGACCATCATCACCTTTTTATTTACGATGGTTGGCGCCGTAGGTGAACGTTATCGCACCATTGCATTCGGTACGCTGGTGGTAGCCATTTATACCACCCTCACTTATACACCAGATAATTCTGCAAGTTGGTTTATTAATCCTGTAATGATTTTATTAGGCACTTTGCTCTACAGTATTGTGACCATCATCGTCTATCTCTTTTTCCCAAACCGTCCTGTCCAAGAAAGTGTCGCGAAAGCTTTTTGTGCATTAGGTAATTATTTAGATGCCAAATCAGAATTTTTTGCTCCTGATGAAATTGATGAAATCGAGAAAAAACACCTCAATTTCGCGATGAAAAATACCAATGTGGTGGATGCCTTTAACCAAGCTAGAACAGCACTTTTCTATCGTATTCGTGGACAACATCGACATGCTCGCACACAACGTATGATTCGCTATTATTTTGCAGCGCAAGACATTCATGAGCGTGCAAATTCCACACATTTTGATTATCAACAAATTGCTGAACAACTCAAAAATACAGATTTAATTTTTCGCATTCAGCGCTTGCTCGAACTGCAAGCACAAGCCTGTCATGATATTACGGCTTGTCTCCGTCAAAATACGCCTTATCACTATAATATTCGCGTAGAAAAAGCCTTGGTGGGCACTATTCAATCTCTTGAGCTTTATAGCAAAGAACATACCAATCAAAACAATGTTTTACTTGCCCTTCAAACACTTATCGATAACCTACAAAGCATTAACTGGCAGTTACGTCAGCTTGAGCAAGAAACCACTGAAAATGAGCAAACTGCACAAATCCATACCGAACAAATTACGGGATTAAAAAATATTCTTTCAGTTATCAGAAGTAATTTTACCTTTGAGTCACCACTTTTCCGTCATGCCGTGCGTTTGTCTATCGTGGTGTTTTTGTGTTGTGCTATTGTTGAATTCTTCCAATTTAATTTGGGTTACTGGATTTTGCTTACAGCGGTCTTTGTTTGTCAACCAAACTATTCCGCAACCAAAGTGCGGTTACGTCAGCGTATTATTGGGACGATTTTAGGGGTAATTATTGGCTCCTTATTGCCCTATCTCAACCCCACATTAGAGATGAAACTGGGTTTAATGGTGGTCACCAGTACGCTGTTTTTCTTCTTCCGCAGTAATAATTACAGTTTCTCAACGTTCTTTATTACCTTACAGGTATTGATCAGTTTCGATGTGATGGGATTTGACACACAATCGGCGCTCTTCCCTCGCCTCATTGATACAGTCTTAGGTTCAGCCATTGCATGGTTTGCGGTTTCTTATTTATGGCCGGATTGGAAATATCTGCAACTCGATAAAGTGAGTCGCCGAGCGATGCAAAGTGATGCGCAGTATTTCTTACACATTATTAGCCAACTGCAATTTGGTAAAAGCGATAATTTAAAATACCGTATTGCACGCCGTAACGCTCATCAATATGCGGCAGCATTAAGCACAACGCTTTCCAATATGAATAATGAGCCGAAGAAATATCAGGCCTATTTGCAGGAAGGTTTTGACTTGTTAAAAATGAATTATTCCCTATTAAGCTATATTTCTGCTTTAGGGGCATATCGCAATAAAATGGCGCAATTACAACAAACTACCGAGTTTTTGTCAGACTTTTATCCTATTGCGAAAAAGGTTTTATATACACTGGAAAATATCGAAAAACTTCGTCCTGAAATTTTTGAAAAGCTCCAAAATAGTATTGAACAAAGCCTTAAAAAAATTCAGTGGGATGAAACCCAAGCCAAAAACAATGCGGTCTTTGCTTTGCCATACCAGCAACTTAATTTGATTTCTCAATTGCTACCTCAGCTATATCGCTATTTCCAACATAGCCAGGTAGAACCAATGAACAAATAAAAAACAAAGGAAAAACTGACCGCACTACCCCGAATTTTTTATTGTTCTCAAGGCGATAAACAGGGATAATACCTCACTTATATAAAATAAATTTAGACGCAATGACACATTATATTCTACTCGTTATCAGTACTGCATTAATCAATAACTTCGTTTTGGTCAAATTCTTAGGACTTTGTCCATTTATGGGCGTATCCAAAAAGATTGAAACGGCGATTGGTATGGGGCTTGCTACGACATTCGTATTAACTGTAGCATCACTGTGTTCTTATTTAGTCGATAATTATATTTTAATGCCGCTAAACGCCACATTTTTGCGCACGTTAGTCTTCATTTTAGTGATTGCCGTTGTGGTTCAATTTACTGAAATGGTGATCAATAAAACGAGTCCATCACTTTATCGCTTATTAGGGATTTTCTTGCCACTGATTACCACAAACTGTGCAGTTCTCGGTGTGGCATTATTAAATGTCAATTTGGCACACAATTTAACCGAGTCTGTCATTTATGGTTTTGGCGCCTCTTTAGGTTTTGCGCTGGTTTTAGTTTTATTTGCAGCATTGCGTGAACGCCTTGTTGCTGCAGATGTACCTATTACGTTTCGTGGCTCGTCTATCGCATTAATTACGGCCGGTTTGATGTCTCTCGCCTTTATGGGCTTCGCCGGATTAGTAAAATGATTTATCTCTTGATGTTTATTACTGTAACAGTGATTTTTCTCGGCTTATTTTGGAATAACACTAAAAAATAATGTTTATCTTAATTTCAGTAACCGTTCTCGCTTTAATTTTTGGTGCGATTTTAGGCGTTGCTTCGATTAAATTAAAAGTCGAAGCTGATCCTATCGTTGAAAAAATTGATGCCATCTTACCGCAAAGCCAATGTGGGCAATGCGGCTATCCTGGTTGCAAGCCTTATGCCGAAGCGATTGCCAATGGTGACGTTATCACAAAATGTGTGCCGGGTGGTCGACCAACGGTAGTAAAAATAGCCGAAATCATGGGCGTTGATGTACCCGCAATGGATGATGTGGCAGAACCAGAAGAAATGGTTGCCTTTATTGATGAAAATATGTGTATTGGCTGTACCAAATGTATTCAAGCCTGCCCTGTTGATGCGATTATCGGCACAAACAAAGCCATGCATACTATTATTCCTGATCTCTGTACTGGCTGTGAACTTTGTGTTGCACCTTGCCCAACAGATTGCATCTCCATGATTAAAGTGAAAAAAGATATTGATAATTGGAACTGGAAGTTTGATCCTAAATTAGTCATTCCAGTCGTAAATACCACAGAAATCGAGAAAAAATTAGTGGTTGGGGAGTAGGAATCACATGGCTGATGTATTAACAAGATTTAACTCCGGCAAAATTTGGGATTTTAAAGGCGGAATTCATCCTCCGGAAATGAAATCTCAATCAAACCAATCCCCTATTCAGCAATCAAAACTTGCTCATGATTTTTATGTGCCGATTAAACAACATGCTGGCACTGCAGGAAATATATTAGTTAAAGAAGGCGATTATGTCCTTAAAGGCCAGCCTTTAACACAAGGCGATGGCTTAAGAACCTTGCCTGTTCATGCGCCAACTTCTGGTACTGTAAAATTTATCGGAAAACATGTTGCGCCTCATCCTTCTGGTTTAACCGAAGACATGATTCATATTCAAGCGGATGGTTTGGATAAATGGCGTGAGCAATTTCCACTTGAAGAATTTTTTACACAACCGGTAGAGCAACTTATTGATCGTATTTACCAAGCTGGCATTGCCGGCTTAGGTGGTGCGGTATTCCCGACTGCAGCCAAAATCCAATCGGCTGAAAAGAAAGTTAAACTCTTAATTATTAACGGTGCAGAATGTGAACCCTATATTACCTGTGATGACCGCTTAATGCGTGATTACACCGATGAAATGATCGAAGGGATTCGCATCTTACGTTATATCTTACGCCCTGAAAAAGTGGTGATTGCGGTTGAAGACAATAAACCTGAAGCGATTCAGGCTATTCAACAATCACTACAGGGTGCAAATGACATTGAATTGCGCGTTATTCCGACTAAATATCCATCAGGTGCAGCCAAACAACTGATTTATTTACTTACCGGTATAGAAGTGCCAAGCGGTGGACGCTCTTACGATATTGGCGTATTAATGCATAATGTCGGCACGGCTTTTGCGATAAAAAGAGCGGTCATTAATGACGAACCGTTAATTGAGCGTGTCGTCACGCTGACTGGTGATAAAATTTCCGAGAAAGGCAACTACTGGGTTCGCTTAGGTACACCAGTTGACCACTTATTGGCACAAGTTGGCTATCAATATGACGAACGCTTCCCTGTTTTTGCAGGTGGGCCAATGATGGGCTTGCAACTTTCAGATCTCAATGCCCCCGTCACCAAATTAAGTAACTGTCTATTGGCACCTGATCATTTTGAATATGGTGAACCCGAACCGGAACAATCTTGTATCCGCTGCTCTGCTTGTTCTGATGCTTGCCCAGTCAATTTAATGCCACAGCAACTTTATTGGTATGCTCGCAGTGAAGATCATCAAAAATCTGAAGAATACAGCTTAAAAGATTGTATTGAATGTGGTGTGTGTGCTTATGTTTGTCCAAGCCATATTCCACTTATCCAATATTTCCGTCAGGAAAAAGCCAAAATTTGGGAAATTAAAGAAAAAGCAAAAAAAGCTGAAGAGGCTAAAATCCGTTTTGAAGCCAAACAAGCTCGTATGGAGCGTGAAGAACAAGAGCGTAAAGCACGTTCACAACGTGCGGCAGAAGCTCGCCGTGAAGAGCTTGCAAAACAAAAAGGTGAAGACCCGGTTAAAGCGGCGTTAGAACGCTTGAAAGCAAAACAAGCGGGTTCAGCAGCAAATAAAGAAACAAAAACTATTGTATCTGAGAAAGGTGAAATCTTACCGGATAACCATGAGCTCATGGAGCAACGTAAAGCCCGTCGCCTAGCTAAACAACAAGCACAAGCAGATACAGGCACTGTGACAGAAGCAACAACGTCACAAACTGACGAAAAAGAGGCGAAGAAAGCAGCTGTTGCTGCAGCTCTAGCAAGAGCAAAAGCAAAAAAAGCAGCTGCTCAAGGTGAAACTGCTACAACAAATGCAACTGAAAGCGCAGTCGAAAAAACAGATGAAAATCCAACCGCACTTGATACGAAAAAAGCTGCAGTAGCTGCGGCCATTGCGAGAGCCAAAGCGAAGAAAGCTGCCGCTCAAAATGAAGCAGTTACAACAAATGAAATTGAAAGTGCGGTCAAAAAAACAGATGAAAATCCAACCATATTTGATCCGAAAAAAGCGGCTGTAGCTGCAGCCATTGCAAGAGCCAAAGCGAAGAAAGCTGCTGCTCAAAGTGAAGCAGTTACAACAAATGAAACAGAAAGTGCGGTCGAAAAAACGGATGAAAACCCAACCGCACTTGATCCGAAAAAAGCGGCAGTAGCTGCGGCCATTGCGAGAGCTAAGGCTAAGAAAGTTGCCGCTCAAAGTGAAGCAGTTACAATAAATGAAACTGAAATTGCGGTCGAAAAAACAGATGAAAACTCAACCGCGCTTGATCCGAAAAAAGCCGCGGTAGCTGCAGCCATTGCGAGAGCTAAAGCTAAGAAAGTTGCCGCTCAAAGTGAAGCAGTTACAATAAATGAAACTGAAAGTGCGGTCGAAAAAACAGATGAAAACTCAACCGCGCTTGATCCGAAAAAAGCCGCTATCGCAACAGCCATAGCAAGAGCTAAAGCAAAAAAAGCGGCGGCTGAAGCTGCCAAAGAAATAGAATAACGCAGGAAAAGATTATGTTTAAGAAAATGGTGAGTTCGCCTCATACCCATTCAGGCAAATTAACCGCCCGTATTATGTTATGGGTGATTGCAGCCATGTTGCCTGCTCTGCTCACACAAATTTATTATTTTGGAATGGGTGTTTTGGTGCAATCCGCTTTGGCTATTTCTTTCGCATTATTGCTTGAGTTTATTGTGACCAAATTGCGCAATAAGCCAAATCTTGTCTATATTTCAGATTTTAGTGTGGTGCTTACTGCCTTAATTTTAGCGATGGCGATTCCGCCTTATGCACCTTATTGGGTAATTTTAATTGGTACGCTTTCTGCTGTTATTCTAGGTAAACATGTTTATGGTGGTTTAGGACAAAACCCATTTAATCCGGCTATGGTGGGGTATGTGGTGCTATTGATTTCTTTCCCACTACCAATGACTAGTTGGATGCCACCGATTTCATTATTAAATGAACCCCCAACATTTGCAGATTCGCTTTCTTTAATTTTCACAGGCTTAACCACTGATGGTTTTAGCTTAAGCCAACTCGTCCATTCCATTGATGGAATTACACAAGCGACACCATTAGACAGCGCAAAAATCTTCTATAACTTACATCAAGGCGATGAAAGCGTATTCCATGATTTTGTAAAATTACCGATTTTATTACAAAACGGGACTGACTTCGCTGAAGGTTGGTGGCAGGTTAATCTGGCATTCATGCTTGGTGGGATTGTATTAATCTTAAAGAAAAAAATTCACTGGCAAATTCCCGTTTCAATGCTCGTGACCTTTGTAACCTTAGCAACAATCACTGCGATGTCAGGTCATCATCATTTAAGTATGATTAGCCAACTCTTTAGCGGTGCCATGATGTTCGGCGCATTCTTTATTGCGACTGACCCTGTCACCGCTTCTATTACACCTCGTGGTAAGCTTGTATTTGGTGCATTAGTTGGACTATTGGTTTACCTCATTCGTTACTTTGGAAACTACCCTGACGGCGTGGCATTTGCGATTTTATTAAGTAATATTTGTGTGCCACTTATCGACTACTACACCCGTCCTCGCGTAGCTGGGCACTTTACAAAAGGGAGAAAATAATGGGTATTTTAAAAGTCACCTCCCGTTTTGGTCTTTTATTAGGTTTCATCGCATTGCTTTGTACAGCAGTTTCTGCGGGCATTTATATGCTAACAAAAGATAAAATTGATGAAGCCATGGCTGAACAACAAAAAGCGTTATTGCTTCAAGTCATCCCTCAAGCGTATTTCAATAATAACTTGCTTGAAAGCGTTGAAATACCTGAGCAAGATAAACTCAAAGGTATTCAAAAAGTCTATTTTGCGATCAAAGATCATGTGCTAACAGCCTATGCTTATGAAACGACAGCGCCAGATGGCTATTCGGGAAATATCCGTTTATTAGTAGGGATTACACCAAAAGGTGAAGTTTTAGGTGTGCGTGTGATTGAACACCATGAAACCCCAGGATTAGGCGATAAAATCGAACTTCGCATTTCTGACTGGATTTTAAGTTTTACAAACCAAGTTATCGTACCAGAAAGCCTAAAAGATTGGGCGGTCAAAAAAGATGGTGGTAAATTTGATCAATTTTCTGGCGCAACTATTACGCCGCGCGCGATTGTGAATCAAGTAAAACGCTCTGCTCTCGTGATGCTTGAAAATGAAGCATTACTCAACGAGATGGCAAAAAAATACGCGCAATAGGATATTTATTATGACTGATTTAACCGAAAAAACGACCGCACTTGATAAGCAAAGTGCGCTTGAAAATTCAGAAGAAATAACGCAAACGCCTTCTGTTTGGAAAGAAATCTTTATTCAGGGTGTGTGGAAAAACAACTCAACTCTCGTGCAATTATTAGGACTCTGTCCGCTCTTAGCTGTTTCGAGTACGGCAACAAATGCCTTAGGTTTAGGGCTTGCAACTATGTTGGTTTTAACTTGCACCAATACAATTGTTTCACTCTTTCGTAAGCAAATACCTCATGAAATCCGTATTCCGATTTATGTGATGATTATTGCGACTACCGTAACGGTGGTGCAATTATTAATGAATGCTTATACCTATACACTCTATCAAGCTCTCGGGATTTTTATTCCTTTAATCGTCACCAATTGTATTGTGATTGGCCGTGCAGAAGCCTTTGCCTCTAAAAATAGCGTAGCACATGCTGCCTGGGATGGTTTTTCAATGGGGTTAGGCATGGCATTAAGTATCACCGTATTAGGTGCATTACGTGAAATCTTAGGTCAAGGTACCCTTTTCGAAGGGATTGAAAACTTATTTGGTCAAGGTGCGAAATTCCTTACATTACATATTTATCACGCTGACAGTAGCTTTTTACTCTTTATTCTTCCGCCAGGTGCCTTTATTGGATTAGGCATCCTATTGGCGATTAAAAACCGAATTGATATGAAAAAATGAACCAAGCTAAACGAATTGAAATTCTCACTCGACTTAGGGAGCAAAACCCGCGTCCCACCACGGAATTAGAGTATAATTCGCCTTTCGAATTACTCATCGCCGTGATCTTATCGGCCCAAGCCACCGATAAAGGTGTCAATAAAGCGACGGCAAAATTATTCCCTGTAGCAAATACTCCACAAGCCATTTTAGATCTTGGCTTAGAGGGGTTAAAAGAATACATTAAAACCATCGGGCTTTATAACAGCAAAGCAGAAAATATTATTAAAACCTGCCGTGATTTAGTTGAGAAACACAACGGCGAAGTACCTGAAAGCCGTGAAGCCTTAGAAGCCCTTGCGGGTGTCGGTAGAAAAACAGCAAATGTGGTATTAAATACCGCTTTCGGCCACCCGACTATTGCAGTGGATACCCATATTTTTCGCGTATGCAACCGCACGAATTTTGCCCCTGGTAAAGATGTGGTAAAAGTAGAAGAAAAACTGCTCAAAGTTGTGCCTAAAGAATTTAAAGTAGATGTACACCACTGGCTTATTTTACACGGGCGCTATACTTGTACCGCACGAAAACCTCGCTGCGGTGCTTGCATTATTGAAGATCTCTGCGAATACAAAGAAAAAACAGAATATTAAACGAATAAAATCAAACGGAATATATTATGACAACAAACAATCAATCTCGCCAAACGTGGTCTAGTCGACTAACTTATGTGCTCACCGTAGCGGGTGCGACAGTTGGCTTTGGGGCAACATGGCGCTTTCCTTATTTAGTGGGTGAAAATGGCGGTGGTGCCTATGTACTCCTCTTTTGTATTGCGATGATTGTGATTGGTATCCCGATGATTTTAGTGGAAAACGTTATCGGACGCCGTTTGCGTGTGAATTCCATTGATGCTTTTGGCGATAAAATCCAAGATAAAGGTAAAAACATCTCCAAATATTGGAAGATTCTCGGCTACATGGGGCTTCTCGGCGCATTTGGTATCATGGCCTATTATATGGTGCTTGGTGGTTGGGTGATGTCTTATATCATCAGCCTAATTAATAACACCCTTGATATTTCTGCACCAATAACAAAAGAAGTAGCCAAAGATTTCTACGATTTACATATCAGCAACAGTCCATGGGAAATCATGCTTTATACCTTCCTGTTTGTGGCGGTGAATTACATCATTTTAGCGAAAGGTATCATTGGTGGGATTGAACGTTCCGTGAAATACTTAATGCCATTGCTCTTTATCTTCCTAATTGGCATGGTAATTCGTAACCTCACCTTACCTGGCGCAATGGAAGGTGTGACTTTCTACTTAAAGCCTGATTTCAGCAAAATCACACCTAAATTATTCATCTTCGTATTAGGGCAAGTATTCTTCGCTTTAAGCCTTGGTTTCGGTGTATTGATTACCCTCTCCAGCTATTTGAACAAGGAAGAAAACCTTATTCAAACAGCCGTTATTACGGGTTTTACTAACACCATTATCGCCGTGTTATGTGGTTTTATGATCTTCCCATCATTATTCACATTCGGCATTGAACCTAACGCAGGGCCAACCTTGGTTTTCCAAAGTTTACCAATTGTATTCTCACATTTATGGGCGGGTAAATTCTTTGCTATCGTGTTCTTCGGTTTATTGCTTATTGCAGCATTAACCACGTCAATTACGATTTACGAAGTCATCATCACCGCGTTACAAGAAAAACTCAGAATGCGCCGAGGCAAAGCAATTTTTGTTACCTTAATGGGGATTTTCTTATTAGGTAACGTGCCATCTATTCTAGGTGATAACCTTTGGAAAGATTTCACCATATTCGGTAAAAGCATTTTCGATGCCTTCGATTTTGTTAGCGGAAATATTCTCTTTATGCTGACCGCACTTGGCTGTGCCATTTTCGTTGGTTTCGTGTTAAAAGACGATGCAAAAAAAGAGCTCTCTCCAACACCAAATTCACGCTTCACCACAATTTGGTTTAACTATGTTAAATTTGTGGTTCCAGTGATTATTTTGGTGATTTTTATCAGTAATATTTAATAAAAAAACCGAGCTATTTAGCTCGGTTTCTTTTTATCTATCCTCTATTTTGCTTCAGCTTGAGTTTTTTTCTCTTCAAGTTCTTCCCAACGAAGAAAAGCCGTTTCAAGCTCCGCTTCAGTGTCCGATAATTCCTTAAGCTTAGCATCTGTTACATCATGGGCTTGTTGGAAAAAGTGAGGATCACCAATTTCAGCTTGAAGTGCAGTAATTTTCTCTTCCAATTCTTCCAACAATTGCGGTAGCTGTTCTAACTCACGTTGTTCTTTGTAAGAAAGTTTAACGGATTTTGGCTTTTGAGAAACAGCGTCATTTTTAACCGCACTTTCCTGTGCTTTTGGTGCTTCTTTTTTGGATTTTTGGGTCTCTTGCTCTGCTTTCATAGCAAAGTAATTAGCTTGTTGTCCTTTTGCATCAAAGAAACCGCCTACGTATTTATTCAATACGCCGTCACCTTCAAAGAAATAACACTCCGTTGCGACGTTATCAATAAACTGACGATCATGGCTGACAATCAATAAGGTGCCTTGATAATCCGTGAGAATTTCCTCTAATAATTCTAAGGTTTCTACATCCAAGTCATTGGTTGGTTCATCGAGAATCAATAGATTATTAGGTTTCAGTAATAATTTAGCCAATAACAAACGGTTACGTTCACCACCTGAAAGCGCTTTTACGGGTGTCATAGCTCGTTTGGGGGGAAATAAGAAATCCTGCAAATAGCCCAAGACATGACGTTTTATGCCATTGACTTCAATATCCTGCTTGCCATCGGCAACGTTATCCATCACCGTTTTTTCTGGATCGAGATCGGCACGATATTGGTCAAAATAAGCAATGTCTAATTTTGTACCACAATGAATGCTGCCACTCGTTGGCTTGATTTCACCTAATAAAAGTTTAATAAAGGTGGTTTTTCCGCAGCCATTTGGACCAACCAATGCAATTTTATCGCCACGTAAAATGGTCGTGCTGAAATCTTTGAGCAGCTGTTTGCCTTCAATCTCATAGCTCACATTTTCCATTTCAAATACGATTTTGCCAGAACGACTTGAGTTATCTAATTGTAACTTGGCGGCGCCCATCACTTCACGACGTTGGCGACGTTCTTCACGCATAGCTTTTAAAGCTCGCACACGGCCTTCATTACGCGTACGGCGCGCTTTAATCCCTTGACGAATCCAAACTTCTTCTTGCGCTAAACGCTTATCAAAAAGGTCATTTTGCAATGCTTCGACACGTAAGCTTTCCTCTTTAGCGGTGAGGTATAAATCATAGTTACCTGGATAAGACACTAATTTCCCGCGATCTAAATCCACAATACGGGTCGCCATTTTGCGGATAAAAGAACGATCGTGGGAAATAAATACAATACTTCCGGTAAATTCTAATAAGAAGTTTTCTAACCATTCGATTGCATCCACATCCAAGTGGTTGGTTGGTTCATCTAATAACAAGACATCGGGGTTACACACCAATGCACGAGCAAGAGCGGCTTTACGCAACCAACCACCCGATAAATCGGCTAATTTAGTATCAGGATTTAACTCGAGTTTTTGCAATACTTCATTGATTTTATTTTCAAACTGCCAGCCGTTGGCATGCTCTAATTTTGCTTGCACTTGTGCCAGTTGGTTAAGAGTTTGTTCACTATAATTTTGTGTCAACTCTTGCGAAATATGATGGTATTCCTTTAACAAGTCCGCTAAATGCTCAATGCCTTCTGCCACATAATCAAATACATTTCCTTCAGCATGGCGAGGCGGGTCTTGTTCTAAACGTGAAACCACTAAATCTTTTTCATACTGCACTTTGCCGTCATCCATGGTGACTTGCTGTGCAATAATTTTTAATAAAGTCGATTTACCTGCACCGTTGCGCCCCACTAAACACACGCGCTCATTGGGTTCAATATGAAGTTCAGCATGATCAAGTAAAGGATGATCACTAAAAGAAAGATAAGCGTTAGTTAAACTAATTAATGCCACAAAATTGTCCTATAAATTCAAAATATCAATAAAAATAACCGCACTTTAGAGCTGGTGATAAACCTTTAAGGCATAGGCATCTGACATGCCCGCGATATAATCACAAATAATACGTTTTTTACCCTGCTCCGGTGCATTTCTCCAACGATTAGCGGTATTCGTTGGCAATAAACGTTCTGGGTCAGACTCAAAAATCTGGAACATTTCTGTGAGAATACGTTGTCCTTTATATTCAATACGTTGCGTTTCCACATGGCGAATTACATATTTCCACACAAACTTTTTGAACACATTTAATGCCGCAATCACATCTTGTGGTAATTCTGCGTTATAACGTAACAAAGGTTCATCAAAATTGCCGGTGACTTTCCAACGCACATGGGTGATAAAGAAATTCACTAATGCCCCAATGGCATTTTTACGTTCAAAATGATGATTGGAGAACAATCGTTGGCTAACTTGCTCTATATTTTTTGCCAACCAATCTGAAGGAATTGTTTTAAGTTCAGCCAATGCTTCTTGCCACTGATGTTGATTTACTACACCAGTCACAATCGCATCTTCTAAATCATGTACCCCATACGCAATATCATCCGCCAATTCCATAATGCTGCAATCTAATGATTTAAATTGTGTTTTTAAAAACTCAGCAGGATTTGACCGCACTTTTTGAAATGAACCAAACAAAGTGCGGTCATTTTCAGAAAGGTTTTGCAACAACCAAGTAAACATTGTGACGTCATCACGGAATAACCCTTTTCCAGGCTTCCAATCGCTAATTTTGACATAACGCGGATCAGCGTTTTCAGTATGCGGCAACTGGGCATATTGCGGGGAAGATAAGTCTAAAATATTCGGATATTTCACCACACCTAAAATAGCACGACGCGTTAAATTCATCCCTGCTGTTTCAGTATAAGGCTCGAGTTTAGTAATAATACGAAATGTCTGCGCATTGCCTTCAAAGCCGCCATGATTACGCATCATATAATTGAGCGCCACTTCCCCACCATGACCAAACGGTGGATGACCAATATCATGTGCAAAGCACAAACTTTCAATTAAATCATTGCTTGGTAATAAAGGCTTGAGTTGTTTCTGTAATTCACTTTTTTCGATATGAAGCTGGTCTGAAATAGCAACATAACTTTCCGCAAATTTTAATTGGGAAACCAGGCTGCTACCGATTTGTGCCACTTCAAGGGAATGAGTTAAACGAGTACGATAAAAATCATTTTCACCCACCGCGTGAATCTGTGTTTTGGCTTGTAAACAACGGAAAGCAGCAGAATGTAAAATCCGCCCGCGATCACGACGAAATGGTGGTCGGTGATCTTTTTCGCGAGGCGGATCAGGAAGGAAACGTTCAGTCCAAAAATCAGCTAATTGGGTTCTCATAAAAATAAACGAATAACATGGAATACTAAGGGGGCTAAAATTGAGCTCATAATACCGCAAAGTACCAAAGAAATCGAACTATAACTCCCCGCTTTCGGATCAGCTTCCATACAGCTTACTGTGCCGAGTGCGTGAGAAACTGCACCAACAGATAACCCCACCGCTTCTTGTTGTTTGATACCGAGTTTTTTCAAGATGAGATAACCAAAAACCGAACCTTGCAAACCTGCAACAATCACGCCTACGGCTGTAACGGCTGGAATACCGCCTAAATGAGAAGACACTTCCATCGCAATTGGCGTGGTAATTGATTTGGGTAATACGGTCGCCACCATTTCAGGACTCGCTCCTAAAATAATTGCCAAAATAGCGCCAGTAAACATAGAAAGCAAAGAAGCTAATATCACCACAGAAAGAATGATTTTCCACTGTCTCGCGATTTGTTGAAGCTGCTCATACAATGGCAAGGCAAGCGCCACAATACTTAAACCAAGCAAATTATTAATTGGTGTATTCCCCGCCATGTAATCATCATAAGAAATATCCCCAATTTCTAAAATCAGCACGAGAATTGATACCGTTAGGACGAAGGTATTGAAAATCATAGATTTCCAACGTTTACTAATTTGCAATGCGAGCCAAAATCCGAAAATCGTTAAACCGGTATAAAGATAAATTGCATATTGCATAATGAAACCTTACTCTGCTTGAATATTACGTTTTTCTAATACTTTTTGACGTTTATGGGTAAAGGATTGTTTGTAAAACAAATAATTCCCAAGAAATGCGATAATGAAGAGCGTCAGAAAAGTACTAAGAATATTTGGAATAAGTAAAATTTTCCATTGAGCAACAAGTAAATCATAATATTTAATAATGCCTACACTCACCGGCACAAAAAGTACTGCCATGTAACGAATCAATAGACTAGAACCCAAATAAATCCATTCCAAGCGAATGATACGAGTGGTTAATCCGATAAAAAGTATCAATAATCCCCAGATGCTGCCAGGAATTCCAACGGGTACATAGTGCGAAATCAAATTGCCGAGTAGCAACATAATGTATAAAATCACGAGTGAGCGAACAAGTTGAACGCCTTTTTGGAGTAACATATTTCCTCTTTCAACTTATTTAACAATAATTCAAATTTATTTTACGCTTTTTTTGTTAGAATTACCCCCTCTTTTTAGTTAAATTTTGCGATATAGATCAAAGAAATTCAAAATGATTAAGAAATTCTTATTATTTTTAACCATAATTTTGACCGCACTTTGGGGTCAATTTTCAGTCTCTGCGGAACGCCAAATGGCGTGTTGGGTGGTGGGTGTCAGTGATGGCGATACTCTAACTTGTCTCTTACCCACTAAAAAACAATTCAAAGTACGATTACAAGAAATTGATGCCCCTGAGAAAGGTCAGGCATTTGGTAAGAAAGCCAAACAATATCTTTCACAGCTTGTTTTCAAACAAAATGTGACGTTGTCAGTTTCTGGTTATGATCGCTACCAACGTATTTTGGCAACGGTTTATCTACAAGAACAAAACATTAACTTAGAAATGGTGAAAAATGGTATGGCGTGGGTTTATCCGCAATATGCTAAAAATCCAATCTACTTTCAGGCACAAGATTTTGCCCAACAACAAAAAATCGGCTTATGGCGAGATCCCACCCCTATTGCCCCTTATGAATGGCGTAAACAGAAAAAAACACTCAAACACGGAGATAACCATGGCTTTTGATTATCAATCATTTAAAAATGAATTCCCTTATTTTAAATCGCCAAATGCCGTGATTTATTTGGATAATGCAGCGACGGCATTAAAACCTCAAGCACTCATTGATGCAACGACTACATTTTATCAATCGGCAGGCTCCGTACATCGTAGTCAGTACGAAGCGGCACAGACAGCACAATATGAAAATGCTCGTCACCTAGTTAAAACCTTAATTAATGCAGAAGATGAAAAAGCGGTAATTTGGACGTCTGGAACAACTCATAGCATTAATTTGGTTGCCAACGGTTTACTCCCCTCTTTACATGCGGGAGATGAAATCTTAATTAGCCAAGCAGACCATCATGCTAATTATGTTACTTGGCATGAAACAGCGAAAAAATGCGGAGCGAAAATTGAAGTGCTGCACATTTCGGATAATTGGTTAATTGATGAAAATGCCTTGATTGCAGCATTGAATGAAAAAACTAAGTTAGTAGCACTCAATTTTGTCTCCAACGTAACGGGAACGGAACAACATATCCAGCATTTAATTCAACTAATCCGCCAACATAGCAATGCGCTCGTTTTAGTAGATGCCGCTCAGGCTATTAGCCATATACAGATTGATTTACAGGCATTAGATGCGGATTTTATTGCCTTTTCTGCACACAAAATTTATGGACCAAACGGCATTGGTGTATTAAGCGGAAAATTAAGCTCGCTTTCCCTGCTACAACCACTTTTTTACGGTGGAAAAATGATTGACCGCGTATCCCATGAATGTATTACCTTTGCCGATTTACCTTATCGATTAGAAGCCGGTACACCAAATATTGCGGGCGTGATTGGCTTTGGTACAGTGCTAGATTGGCTCAAAAAATGGGATTTTCAGGCTGCCGAGGCGCATGCTATTGAGCTTGCCGAGCAAAGTAAAGTGCGGTTGAAAAACTATCCAAATTGTCGTTTATTCAATTCACCACAACCGAGTTCAGTAGTTTGTTTTGTTTTTGATGGGATTGCGGCATCCGATCTTGCTACGCTCCTGAGCGAACAAAAAATTGCGTTGCGAGTTGGCGAACATTGCGCCCAACCTTACTTAGCCCGTCTTGGTGAGCGTACTACATTAAGACTTTCTTTTGCGCCTTACAATAGCCCGCAAGATGTGGATGCTTTTTTTGCGGCATTAGATAAATCCTTAGAGTTATTAGCATGCTAGAAAACATTAAACAGGCAAAAAATTGGGAAGATCGTTACCGTTTCATTATTCAAGCCGGTAAGCATCTTCCTCAACCCTCTCCAGATGAATTAGCTCAAATGCAATCGATTCAAGGCTGCGAAGCAGGGCTTTGGTTTAAGACCATTCCACAAAATGACGGCACGTTTCAATTTCAAGCTTACAGCGAAGCGCGCATTATGAATGGTTTGTTATGGTTGTTGTTACAAAACATCAATGGACAAACCAATAATCAACTACAACAATTTAATATTCGTCAATTTTTTGATGAGTTCGGTATTGCCTCTCGCTTAAGTGAAACTCGCTTGAATGGTTTAAAACAAATCGAAGAAATATTGCACAATCTGTAATTATGTATCTGATCGAACCCTTTTTTAAATTAGGCGCCTTAGAAAATGATATCGGCCAACAAAGCCGTTTGCTCAATGCAGTCATCGACCAATGGCGTTATAACGGACAAATTATCGGCCGTGAAATCCCGCTTTATTTAACAGAAGAAGAGGGAGAACAAGGTTTTGCGATGCGCGTCATTTGCCCTGAGCAAGATAGCCTTTTACCCGAGAATAATAACCAAACTGTGAATCTGGCGATGGAAAATGCTGAAAAGTGCGGTCTACATTTTCAAGGTTTCCAAATTATTGCCGATGATTTAAATGCAGACAGCACCGCAGAATGTAGCCAACCAGCATGGCAGATTCTCTATACTACACATTTGCAATCTAGCTCCCCCTTGCATAGTGGAGATGATTTTTCTCCAATTCCGCTCTATAAACAGCTAAAAAATCAACCTCATTTAAGCCAAGATTTGATTAAATGGCAGGAAAATTGGCAGGCTTGCGATCAGCTGCAAATGAATGGTTCGGTTTTAGAAAAAGAATCGTTAAACGAAATCGCCGAGGTTAATAGCACGCTCAGCAAACATGGACGCTACCTTGCTACTGAAATTGAAAAAGAAAGCGGCATACCGACCTATTATTATTTATACCGTGTCGGAGGCCATTCTTTAAAATCGGAACAGCAACGCTGTTGCCCGCAATGTGGTGGAGATTGGGCATTAAACGCGCCGCTATTTGATGTGATTTACTTTAAATGCGACCAATGTCGATTAGTCTCGAATGTGTCGTGGAACTTTTTATAACGCTTTCGTCATTTAGGAAAACAAATGAATTATCAAGATAAAAGTCTTCAATCTTTAAAACTCGGTCAAGCAACAGAATATGCGGCGAATTATGACCGCACTTTGTTACAACCCGTGCCTCGTAAACTCAATCGTGATGGCTTAGGCATTACCGAACAACAGCCTTTTACTCAAGGCGCTGATATTTGGACAGCCTATGAAATTTCTTGGTTAAATCCAAAAGGTTTGCCGCAAGTCGCCATTGCTGATGTGGAAATTGATTATCGCAGTGAAAATTTAATTGAATCAAAAAGCTTTAAACTCTATTTAAACAGCTTTAACCAAAGTCAATTTGCTGATTTTGCTAGCGTAGAGCGCACGATGCGAGAAGATCTCAGTGCTTGCGCTCAAGGCGAAGTCAAAGTACGTTTACATCCATTATCCCACTATCAAGGACAAAGTATTGATACTTTCACGGGCGATTGCATTGATGATCAGGATATCGAAATCCACAGCTACGAATTTAATGCAAACATTTTGCAAAATTGTACGTCCGATAATGTGGCGGAAGAAATCTTAGTAAGCCATTTATTGAAATCTAACTGTCTGATCACCAGTCAGCCCGATTGGGGAACCGTGCAAATTCATTATGTAGGTAAACAAATCGATCGCGAAAAACTTCTCCGCTACATTGTGTCTTTCCGTCAACATAATGAGTTTCACGAGCAATGTGTCGAGCGTATTTTCTGTGACTTGATGCATTACGCTAAACCAGAAAAACTCACCGTCTATGCGCGTTATACGCGTCGTGGTGGATTGGATATTAATCCATTCCGTTCTAACTTTGAGGAAATTCCGCAAAATTTACGCTTGGCAAGACAATAAATCACAAAACAAAAGTGCGGTGAAAATCAACCGCACTTTGGGCTTTATACGTGACGCAAATCGTGAGCTTGTTGTAATAACTGACGACTTTCCTGCAAGAATTGATCGGAATACTCGCCAAACCATTCCCTCACCTGATGGAAAGCATCAATAAACCCTTGGCGATCGCTTTTTTCAAAAAATTGTAACGCTTCTTCATACGTTTGCTTCAAGCTTTCAATCACGTCTAAATTTTCTGGCTTATCCATAATAATATCGGCATAAAGTGCCGCATCCTGGGCAAATAGACGACCAATCATGGCTAATTCCAAACAATAAATCGGGGAAGATAATGCCAATAAATTGCTTAAATTGACTGGTTGTTTGGAAAGATGCAGACCATTCGCGAAGGTAGAAAAGTGACGTAATGCTTGAATGTATGTCATATTGTGGTCATGCTCTGCAGCATCAATTTGATAAATTTTTGCACCCCATATTTGAATTTGCTCTAACAACCATTCATAACGCTCACTAAAGCGCCCATCACAACGCACAACCACTTGTTTTGCCATGCTAGCAATATCGGGACCAAACATTGGATGCAGCCCAACCACTGCCCCTTTATGCACGTCTAACATTTTAGCTAATGGAACACGTTTCACAGAGGTGAGATCTGCCAGTAGCATATTTTCCGTTAAATAGGGTTTTAAACGTTCTATTGTTTCTAATGTGTGATCAATCGGCACTGAGACAATAACAACATCCGCATTCGTTAAAATGCGTTCTGCTACATCCCAATCATCTCGGTCTAAAATAGAAATAGGATAACCGGAAGCACGCAAATAACGGGCAAATAACTGCCCCATTTTTCCGTAACCACCGACAATAACAATTTTATTAATGGCTGGATTCAGGGTTTTAAAACCAAATTGATTTTCATTGGAATAAGATTCACGCATAAAGCGACGTAGCACATCTTCAATAAGCTGTGGAGAGATTCCTACTTTAGCCGCTTCTTCTCGGCGTGCTTGTAACATGGCTAATTCACGATCTGGTGAATAAATCGGTAAACCTTTTTCGTGCTTTACTTCGCCTACTTGGCTTACTAATTCGAGACGTTTAGCAAAAAGTTGAATCAGTTCACGATCGAGCGCATTAATTTCCTGACGTAAATGGTTAAGGGCATCCATAATTCACCTGTAATATCTTATTTACATGATTGCAATTAAAAGGTTACAGGTGAGATTACTGGAATTAAAAAAGAAAGACAAATAGTTAGAGAGATTGCGTAATCAAGCGTTGTGGACGAATCACATTGTTATCATCGACAAGTGCTACACCTAAAAAGATATTCTCGTCAGAAAATAACCGCACTTGACCATGTAATTTTGCTTCATTAGCAAATTTAACGCGTTGTCCAAAGCCGATACCTTTACTTTGCTCGGCATTTAGCTGTAATGCGGGTAATTTACTGACCGCTGTATCTGTCGGTAAAAGATGTTGATCAAGTGGTGCAAGATCTCCTTGCTCTGCAAGCGCCTGCAAAGCATCCCATGTCATCATCTTTTCTGTTGGATAATCTGCAACCGCAGTTCGACGTAACACTGTCACATGAGCGCCACAACCTAACACTTCACCTAAATCATCCACTAATGTACGGATATAAGTTCCTTTCGAACAATGCACTTCTAAAGTTAGAAAAGGTGCTTGATACTCGATAAAATTTAGCTCAAAAATCCTGATAGGACGGGCTTCACGTTCTACGGTAATGCCTGCGCGAGCATACTCATACAACGGTTTTCCATTGTGCTTTAATGCAGAAAACATGGTCGGTATTTGTAAAATATCACCACGAAATTGTTCAAGTGCAGTCAAAATTTGTGATGTTTCCACATTGACAGGGCGCGTTTCTACCACTTGTCCTTCAGCATCAGAGGTATCCGTACGTTCACCTAATTTTGCTGTGACCACATAGCGTTTATCCGCATCTAACAAAAATTGTGAAAACTTTGTGGCTTCACCTAAACAAATGGGCAGCATACCGGTTGCTAATGGATCGAGCGCACCAGTATGCCCTGCTTTATTCGCTTGGAATACACGTTTAACTTTTTGCATAATGTCATTAGATGACATGCCTTGTGGCTTATCTAATAAAAATACACCATCAATATCACGCCCACGCTTACGAGGTCTCGACATTAGTCATTTTCCTCAACGTGTTTTTTCTCGTCTTCACGTACCACGTTTGTCACTAAATTAGACATACGCATCCCTTCAACTAAGGATTGATCGTAGAAGAAACGAATTTCTGGCACAATGCGTAAGCGCATTGCTTTACCCACTAATGAACGAATATAAGGTGCCGCTTTTTCTAACCCTTTCATGCCTTGCTCAATTGCCGTTTCATCGTGATCGAATAAAAATGTGACAAACACTTTTGCATAAGCTAAGTCGCTTGATACTTCCACATCTGACACGGTTACCATGCCAATACGGGGATCTTTTACTTCCCGTTGTAAAATGATAGCGATTTCTTTTTGTAATTCTTGTGCAACACGATCGCTGCGTTTAAATTCTCTTGTCATAGTCATTCCTTATTTATAAAAGCCCTCATTCTACTGGAAATCATTGGATTTAGCACGCAAAAATCCCTTTTAACCCGATACTGTTTTCGATAAAATGACGCCTGATAATTTGTTTGAATATTCAAACTTCCGATAAAAATCACTCTACAGAGGGCATAATTTATGCAAGCGAGACGAGACGAGACGAGACGAGACGAGACGAGACGAGACGAGACGAGACGAGACGAGACGAGACGAGACGACCAAGATTGTCGATGAAAATCACACATTACAACAAGCATTTTTAAATGAATTAGACGAAAAACTTTGGTCATCTGCCGATAAACTGCGCCAGCAGCTTGATGCCGCCAATTACAAACACATCGTACTCGGCTTAATTTTCCTTAAATACATCTCCGACAGCTTCACTCATCAGCAGGAAAAAATTCAGGCAGAGCTTAGCGACTCCGAAAATCCACTCTATCTTGACCGCACTTTCTACGATACGGACGAAGAATATCAAGAAGCCTTAACCGTCGAACTGGAAAACCGCGACTACTACACCGCCGACAATGTGTTCTGGGTGCCGCAGCAAGCCCGTTGGGACGAGATTAAAGCCGTTTCCATCTTAAACATCGGCGCAGAGCTGCCCTGGGGAGGGAAATTTTCCGGTGTGGCCAAACTGATTGACGATGCCTTCGACGCCATTGAAAAAGACAACGAAAAACTCAAAGGCGTCCTCCAACGCATCAGCGGCTATGCCGTAAACGAAGACACCCTGCGCGGGCTGATTATCCTCTTCTCCGATACTCACTTTACCCGTCCGACTTACAACGGCGAGCCCGTGCATTTAGGCGCAAAAGACATTCTCGGCCACGTTTACGAATACTTCCTCGGTCGCTTTGCCCAAGCCGAAGGCAAACGCGGCGGGCAATATTTCACGCCGAAATCCATTGTTTCCCTGATTGTCGAAATGCTCGAGCCATACTCCGGCCGCGTCTATGACCCGGCTATGGGCAGCGGCGGCTTTTTCGTGCAAACCGAACGCTTTATCACCGCCCATCAAGGCAACATCAACAACGTTTCCATCTACGGGCAAGAATTCAACCCGACCACCTGGAAACTCGCCGCCATGAACATGGCCATCCGCGGCATTGATTACGACTTCGGCAAACACAACGCCGACAGCTTCACACAGCCGCAACACATCGACAAAAAGATGGATTTCATTATGGCAAATCCACCCTTCAACATCAGTGATTGGTGGAGCGAATCCCTGGCCGACGACCCACGTTGGGCATACGGCACGCCGCCCAAAGGCAACGCCAACTTCGCTTGGCTGCAACACATGATTTACCACCTCTCGCCCAACGGCAAAATGGCATTATTGCTGGCCAACGGCTCCATGAGCAGCCAAACCAACAACGAAGGCGAAATCCGCAAAGCCATCATCAATGCCGACTTGGTGGAATGTATGGTCGCCCTACCCGGCCAGCTCTTCACCAACACCCAAATCCCCGCCTGTATTTGGTTCTTAAACCGCAACAAAAAGCGCAAAGGCGAAGTATTGTTTATCGACGCTCGCCAAGTCGGCTACATGAAAGACCGCGTATTGCGCGATTTCACTGCTGACGACATCGCCAAAATTGCCAACACCCTCCACGCCTGGCAACAATCATACGGCTACGAAGACCAAGCCGCTTTCTGCAAATCCGCGACTTTAGAAAACATTGCGGGCTACAATTTCGTCCTCACACCGGGACGCTATGTCGGCACCGCAGAACAAGAAGATGATGGCGTACCATTTACAGAAAAAATGCAAAATCTGACCGCTCTTTTGAAAGAACAGTTTGCGAAAAGTGCGGAGTTGGAAGCGGAGATTAAGAAGAATTTAGAGGGATTGGGGTATGATCTTTACTAATATGAAATTAAGTGATCTATGTGTAGAAATTTCATATGGATACACAGCAAGTGCAACAGAAAATAATACAGGTTGCAAATTTTTGAGAATAACAGACATTCAAGGTGGATACGTTGATTGGGACAAAGTTCCTTTTTGTGAAATTGAAAGTAAAGATATAACAAAATATCAGTTAATAGAAGGAGACATTGTAATAGCTAGAACTGGCAATAGCACAGGTGAAAATTTTATTTTTCAAGGTAAAAATAATGCTGTTTTTGCCTCATACCTAATTAGATATAGAGTAAATAAAGAAATAGCAAACCCATATTATATTTGGTTAAATTTAAGATCTTCTAATTGGTGGGGATTTGTATCAGGAGCCAAAAGTGGTTCTGCTCAAGCTGGAGCTAATGCAAAGATTTTAGGAACATTTGAAATACCTATACCAGATCTACAAACACAAAATAAAATTGCAGATTTTTTTCAACATATAAATAATAAAATCCAACTCAACACCCAAATCAACCAAACCTTGGAACAAATCGCCCAAGCCCTGTTTAAAAGCTGGTTTGTCGATTTTGATCCCGTGCGTGCCAAAGTCCAAGCCCTTTCAAACGGCCTTAGCCTTGAACAAGCGGAACTGGCAGCCATGCAGGCAATCAGCGGAAAAACACCCGAAGAACTGACCGCACTTTCACAAACACAGCCTGAACGCTACGCCGAATTAGCTGAAACCGCCAAAGCGTTTCCGTGTGAGATGGTGGAAGTTGATGGGTTTGAAGTGCCGAAGGGGTGGGAGGTTAAACCACTACCTGAAATCATTGACTTCCTTGAAGGACCAGGCATTCGTAATTGGCAATATACAGATGAAGAAGATGGTATCAAGTTTATCAATATCCGCTGCATCCAGAATGGGGACTTGACATTAACAACCGCAAATAAAATCACGAAGGAAGAAGCTTTTGGAAAATATAAACACTTCCAACTTGAAGAAGACGATATTGTTGTTTCAACATCTGGAACATTAGGACGATTTGCTTTTGTTAGGAAGGAACATCTGCCTTTATCACTCAATACAAGTGTTATCCGTTTCCGTCCTATTAAAAATAAAAGCACATTAGGCTTCATTGCTGGTTTTGTTGAGAATCAATTACAACATGAATTGGAAATCCGAGCTTCAGGTTCTGCCCAGCGTAACTTTGGACCTACACATTTGAAACAAATATCTCTATTAGTGCCTGATTTCAAATTACTTGAATTACATCAGAAATATGCTTCTTCTTTATTTGAAAAAAGAAAACAGCTTCTTTCTGAAATTGATGTATTGAAAGATACTAGAGATTTGTTATTACCTAAATTATTAAATGGAGAAATTTAAGATGCCAAAAATGAAAGAGGTAAAAGAAAACTTATTAAATAATGCTAAATCATCAATTCAACTTGGCATCGAGGACTTTGATCTAGCAGAAAATGATAAAAATAGAAAAATCTCATCTATTCGTAATTCTGTCGCAGGATTATTACTACTTTATAAATATAAATTACTACTAGAAAGTCAATTTGAAGAAGATAAGTTCAAGTACATTAGAAAGAAAAATTATAATGGAAATATACAAGAACTTCCTAGACAAACTGCAACTGTAAAAGAGATAAAAGATAACTTCAATTCTCTTGATTTGAATTTACCTAACATTTCCTTTTTAGATGAAATAATTGATACTAGAAATCAAATTGAACACTTTTATCAAGTTAATGAGGTAGATATATTACAATTATTAGTCAAAATTTATTATTTAATAGAAAGCTTTTATGATAAATATTTGGTAGAGCTGCATGGGCGATTTGAAGAATTTATCACTATTCCTGTATATCAGAAAATCCTTAATAACAAGCAAATTTATACTGATAAATTAGAACATTGTAGAAACAGTTTCGATAATATTATTTTTCCTAGTGATGAAGTAAAAGAGGTACTTCTAGACAATCAAAAGTGTCCTAGTTGTAAAAGTAATTTAATTGAATGCAAAGGTCAAGATGATGAACATATCGAGCTTATCTGCAAATACTGTCTCAATGATAACTTAGATGTATATGATGTGTTGGAATTAACTCATAGAGATATTCTAGATGGTGGTGATTATAGATATTCGTGTCCTGAATGTTACGACATGAATGTTATTAATGGCGTATGTTTTTCTTGTGGATATGAACTAGAAGCGGATCGAGATTATGAGCGAGAAGCTTATATCGAATACCTTATGTCTAAAAATGACTAATCATTTATAACGATAATTTCACTTCAGCCAAATCTCCCCTATCCCCTCTTTGCTAAAGAGGGGGACTATTTGGGAGGTTTGTTGACTGCAAGCGGTCGGATTAGCAGAAAAATTACTCATGAAAAACACCTAAACTAAAATTACGCTCAATACCATTCCCCTCTTTCGTAAAGAGGGGTTAGGGGAGATTTGGAAGGTTTGTTAGCTGCAAGCGGTCGGATTAACAGAAAAATTATTCATGAAAAACACTTAAACTAACACTACGCTCGATACCATTCCCCTCTTTCGTAAAGAGGGGTTAGGGGAGATTTAAACCACACTCTAAGGAACCAATCATGCTCAACGAAAACGACATCGAACAACTCACTCTTCAACGCCTGCAATCCCTCAGTTGGGAATATCGCTATGGTAAAGACTTGCCTGTTCATGAAGGCGAGTTTGCCCGTGGCGATTTGAGCGGCGTAATCTTTGTTGAGCAATTGCGTGCGGCGGTGCGCAAGCTTAATCCGCAGCTGCCTGAAAGTGCGGTTGATTCTGTGGTGAAATCGGCGACGAAAAGTGATATTGGCGACTTGGTGGTGCGTAATCAGGCGTTTTATAAACTGTTGCGTGATGGCGTGCGGGTAGAATATACGTTAAATGGTGAACAAAAAATCGAGATGGCGCGCTTGGTAGATTTCGACCATTGGGGAAACAATCGCTTTGTTGCCGTCAATCAGCTAGAAATCCGCAGCCGTAAAGGGGGCAAGCGGATTCCTGATATTATCGGCTTTGTAAATGGTCTGCCCTTAGTGGTATTTGAGCTGAAAAATCCGCTGCGTGAATCGGCGGATTTATTGCAGGCGTTTAATCAATTTGAAACCTATAAAGATGAAATTGCCGAGCTGTTTGTTTACAACCAAGCCTTGATTATTTCAGACGGTATTGCTGCCCGTTTAGGCTCGCTTTCGGCAGATTTCCAACGCTTTACGCCGTGGAAAGTCGTTGATGAAAAAAATAAAAGCGCGCGCTTATATTTTGACGATGAATTGCAAAGCCTGCTCAATGGCTTAATGCAGCCTGAGGATTTATTGGACTATATCCGCTATTTCATCTTATTTGAGCGGGATTCCAGTGGTAAAACCATTAAAAAAATCGCGGCGTACCATCAATATTACGGCGTAAATGAAGCGGTAGATTCCACCATTTGGGCGACTTCAGAAAAAGGCGACCGCCGCATTGGCGTGATGTGGCATACGCAGGGTTCGGGTAAGTCGATTTCTATGTTGTTTTATGCCGGCAAACTGCTTGCACAGCCTGAATTGAAAAATCCGACGATTGTGGTGGTGACCGACCGCAACGATTTGGACGGCCAACTTTTCCAAACCTTTTCTTCAGGCAAAGATTTAATCAAGCAAACACCGCAACAAGTGGAAGACCGCGATCAACTACGCCAACTGCTCGCACAAAATGAAGTGGGCGGTGTGTTTTTTACTACGATTCAGAAATTCGCCTTAAATGAGGAAGAAAGCCGCTTCCCTGTTTTAAATGAGCGCAGCAATATTATTGTAATCAGCGATGAAGCACACCGCAGTCAATATGGTTTTACGCAAAAGCTGCATAACGGCAAGTTTCAGGCAGGCTACGCCCGCCATTTGCGCGATGCGCTGCCTAATGCTTCGTTTATCGGTTTTACTGGTACGCCGATTAGCCTAGAAGATAAGGACACGCAAGATGTGTTCGGGCGTTATGTGTCGATTTATGATTTACAAGATGCGGTGGAAGATGGCGCAACCGTGCCGATTGTGTATGAAGCACGCCAAATCCGCTTAAACGAAAAAGAACACGATGAGCTATTCAAAGAAATTGATGATTTGCTGGAAGAGGAGCAATCCCCTGCCCTGCGTTTACAGGAAAAATTGCTGGGTTCGCAAGCCCGTCTGGCCGATTTAGCCGCAGATTTTGTGCAGCATTTTGCCAAACGCAATGAAGTGGTGGACAGCAAAGCGATAATGGTGGTTTCCAGCCGTCAGATTTGCGTGGACTTATACAATGAAATCATCAAACTGCGTCCTGAATGGCATTCGGATAATATTAACGAAGGGGCGATTAAAATTGTGATGACGGGTTCGGCTTCCGATGCGCCGGAAATGCAGAAACACGTTTACAGTAAACAGGAAAAACAAACGCTGGAACGCCGCTTTAAAGACCCGAACGATCCGCTGAAGGTTGTGATTGTGCGCGATATGTGGCTGACGGGATTTGATGCGCCTTGCTGTAATACGATGTATATCGACAAGCCGATGCAAGGGCACAACCTGATGCAGGCGATTGCGCGGGTTAACCGTGTATTCCGCAATAAAAGTCGAGAAAATGGCGGTTTGATTGTGGATTATGTTGGCATTGCCGAAAAACTCAAAGAAGCAACCCAGCAATACACCAATTCGCAAGGCAAGGGCAAGCTGACGGATAGCGTGATTGATGTGTTCTTTAAAATGAAAGAGCATTTAGAGTTCGTCCGCAGCCTGTTTGCAACGCCGGTTGAAGGGAAAACCTTTGATGTTCAGACGGCCCTAAAAAAAGATAATCCACATGATCTTTTGATGGCTATTCGGTTTGCCGCCAACCATATTTTAAGCCTCGATCAATTACCGTTTGATGGCAAAGCGCACGAGCAACATTGGTTTGATAAAAAAGAAACCGAGCCACGCAAAAAAGCCTTTTTGAAAGCGGCGGGTTTGGTGAAAAAAGGCTATATGCTGTGCGGCGCATTGGCTGAAGTTGAGCCATATAACCAAGAAATCGCCTTTTATGATGCCGTACGGGCAATTTTAACTAAACGTGAACAAAAAGGCACAGGCACAAATGAAAGACAGATTTTATTAAAAAAACTGGTTAATCAAACTGTGTATTCTGAAGGCGTGATTGATTTATTTGATCTGCTAGAAAAACCACAACCACAAATCAGTTTGCTTTCCGAGGAATTTTTACAAACAGTTAAAAATAGCCCAACTAAAAATTTATGGGTTAGCGCGATGGAGCGTTATTTGGCAAGCGAAATCAAAGCCAAATCAGGCGCGAACCTCACCTTGCAAAAAGACTTCGAGCAACGTTTGAAAGAAGCCCTAAATCAATACCACAACCACAATTTAAGCGTGGTAGAAATTTTGGATGAGCTCTTCAAAATGAGCCAAGACTTCCAAGAACGCTTAGCTTTAGGTGAAAAGCTGGGGCTGAAAAAAGAAGAACTCGCCTTCTACGAAGCCCTCGCCCAAAACCAAAGCGCCCGTGAACTGATGGGCGATGAAGTGCTTTCCAAACTAGCCAAAGAAATTACCGATACTTTAAGACGCTCAGTTACCATCGACTGGCAATACAAAGAAGGCGTTCGCGCCAAAATGCGCATTCTCGTTAAACGCGCCCTACAACGCTACAAATATCCACCTGATAAACAGGAAGAAGCGGTAACTTATGTGATTAAACAAGCTGAAGAAATTGCTGAGGATTTAACTGGTTTATAATTTTGATGCGGTTTATTTAATAACAAAAGGGCGATTAAAAACACCATGATTTTTAACCGCCCTTTATGTTGTTAAAAGTTAGATTGAACGTTTAATCTCAACCACTTCAAACACCTCAATTTGGTCGCCAACTTTTACGTCATTGTAGTTTTTAACGCCGATACCACATTCCATACCATTACGGACTTCAGAAACGTCATCTTTAAAGCGACGGAGAGATTCCAATTCACCTTCAAAGATTACCACGTTGTCACGTAATACGCGGATTGGATTATTACGTTTTACTACACCTTCAGTCACCATACAACCCGCGATGGCGCCGAATTTAGGATGTTTAAACACCTCACGCACTTCAGCCAAGCCGATGATTTCTTGTTTGAATTCAGGTTGTAGCATACCACTCATCGCGGCTTTCACATCATTTAATAGTTCATAAATGATAGAGTAATAACGAAGATCAATATTTTCTGCTTCGATAATACGACGAGCAGAAGCATCCGCACGTACGTTAAAGCCAACCATAATCGCATTAGAAGCCGCCGCTAAGGTTGCATCAGTTTCAGAAATACCACCTACACCAGAACCCACTACTTTCACTTTCACTTCATCAGTAGAAAGATCTTGTAATGATTGAATAATCGCTTCCACAGAACCCTGCACGTCTGCTTTCACAATAATATTCAGTTCAGCCACATCACCTTCCGTCATATTGCTAAACATATTTTCAAGTTTCGCTTTTTGCTGACGAGCAAGTTTCACTTCACGGAACTTACCTTGACGGTGTAATGCTACTTCACGTGCTTTTTTCTCATCACGCACTACGGTTGCTTCATCACCCGCTGCAGGTACGCCAGAAAGACCTAACACCTCAACAGGAATAGATGGACCGGCTTCATCGATTTCTTGACCATTTTCATCGCGCATTGCACGAACACGACCGTATTCAAAACCACAAAGTACGATATCACCTTTACGTAAAGTACCTGATTGAACAAGAATCGTCGCAACCGGACCACGACCTTTATCAAGGTAAGATTCAATCACCACACCACTTGCCATACCGTCTTTTACAGCCGTTAATTCAAGTACTTCTGATTGAAGCAAGATGGCATCTAATAAGTCATCAACACCAGTACCTTTCTTCGCAGAAACAGGCACGAATTGTACATCACCACCGAATTTCTCAGAAATCACTTCGTGTTGAAGTAATTCTTGTTCTACGCGATCTGGGTTGGCTTCTGGTTTATCAATTTTATTCACCGCAACCACTAAAGGCGCACCCGCTGCTTTCGCGTGTTGAATCGCTTCAATAGTTTGAGGCATCACACCATCATCTGCCGCCACCACAAGAACGACGATATCCGTTGCTTTCGCACCACGTGCACGCATTGAGGTAAATGCAGCGTGTCCCGGCGTATCTAAGAAGGTGATCATTTTTCCGTCATCCATTTCTACGTGGTATGCACCGATGTGCTGAGTAATACCACCCGCCTCGCCTGCTGCAACTTTCGCTTTACGAATGTAATCAAGTAATGAGGTTTTACCATGGTCAACGTGACCCATAATCGTTACAACTGGTGCTCGAGTCACTTTTTCTGCGTTAACATCACGGTCGCCTAATACTTCTTCTTCAAGTTCATTTTCATTGCGAAGAATCACTTTGTGACCTAATTCTTCAGCCACTAATTGCGCTGTTTCTTGGTCAAGCACTTGGTTAATGGTTACCATTTCGCCCATCTTCATCATTGCTTTGATGATTTCAGTCGCTTTGGTTGCCATTTTATTTGCTAATTCTGCAACAGTAATGGTTTCACCAATAACAACATCCTGTTTTACAACCTGAACAGGTTTTGTGAAGGCTTGTTGTAATGCTGCACCTTTCTTACCATGTTTACCTTTACCGAATTTTCCGTCTTTTTGATTTTTACGGTTGGATTCGCGCTCATTTTTGCTGCCTTTCACGTCATCACGTTCTTTTTTCGCTTTGGCCACTTTATTTTTGCCACGACCTCGATTTTCGTTACGACGTTCTTCTTCATTTTCTGCTTCTAGTGCATAACGAGAACTTAAGTTGTAATCCGCATAATCTTCAGATGAAGACTCCGTTGCCGAGTTATCAGCTTCAGCGTAACGTCTTGCTTCTTCAGCAGCTTTACGCGCTTGTTTCTCAGCTTTCTGACGAGCCAATTCGTCCGCTTTACGACGAAGTTCGGCTTCTTCTGCTTTTAGCTTTTCTTTTTCAGGATCAGTCGATTTAGGTTTATTTTCCACCACACTTTGTGCTGGTTTCACTGATTTTTCTGCTTCAGATTTGACTTGTTCAGCTTTTGTTTTTTCAGCTGCAGCTTTTTCAGCGGCTAAACGCGCTTTTTCTTCTGCCGCTTTCTTTTCTGCTGCCTCCGCCTCTTGCTGTGCTTTTAATTTTGCAGCTTCTGCTGCTTTCTGTGCAGCATTAGTTGGTACCGTCCGTTTTTTACGAACTTCAACTTGTACGGCCTTTGCTTTACCACCTGCGGTCGTACCACTTACAGTTGTCTTCGTTCTGCGTTGAATACTTAGTTTTTTGGGTGCATTTGCATCTATATTTTTTACATCTTCAGTCATAATTATAAACTCCTTACTCTTCGCTGAACCAGCAAATATTTCGAGCAGCCATAATAAAATCAGCGGCTTGCTCTGCGGTTAATTCTTCGATATCAGCTAAATCATCTACTCCCTGCTCTGCAAGTTCTTCAAGTGTAGTAATTTGTTTTTCAGCTAATTTAAAGGCAATGTGACGATTCATACCTTCAAGATTTAATAAACGATCTTCAATATTCGCTTTTTTCAACGCTTCTTCTTCAGCGACAGCTTCAGCGGTAATCGCCTCTTTTGCTCGACCTTGTAATTCTTCAATCAAGTCTTCATCTTCTAAACCATCAATTGCAGTCAGTTCACTCACGGGGACATAAGCCACTTCTTCTAATGAAATGAAACCTTCATCCACTAAGATTTGAGCAAACTCTTCATCAAGCCCTAATTTATCCATAAATAAGTTTAATACTTTAGTATCTTCAGCTTGATGTCTTTCATTTAGCTGTTCAGTAGTCATCACATTTAATGTCCATCCTGTTAATTGGGTGGCTAAACGAACATTTTGACCGTTACGGCCGATTGCTTGTGCTAAGTTATCTGCATTAACGGCAATATCCATTGAGTGATTATCTTCATCCACGATAATTGAAGTCACATCAGCCGGCGCCATCGCATTAATTACGTATTGTGCCGGATTATCATCCCAAAGTACGATATCCACACGTTCACCACCTAACTCATTGGTAATCGCTTGAACGCGGGCACCCCGCATACCCACACATGCACCAACAGGGTCAATACGTTTATCATTGGATTTCACCGCAATTTTCGCACGAGAACCTGGATCACGTGCAGCACCACGAATTTCAAGCATTTCTTCGCCAATTTCTGGTACTTCAATACGGAATAACTCGATTAACATTTCAGGTTTTGCGCGAGTCACAAATAATTGTGCCGTTTTGCTTTCTGGATTCACTTTATAAAGCACACCACGAACACGATCACCTGGACGGAAATTTTCACGTGGAAGCATATCTTCACGCATAATCACGGCTTCAGCTTTATTGCCTAAATCTAAAATGATGCTTTCACGATTTACTTTTTTCACCGTACCCGTAACAATCTTGCCTTCTTCAGAACGGAATTGCTCAACTACTTTTGCACGCTCTGCTTCACGAATCTTTGTACTGATAACTTGGCGAGCAGTTTGCATTGCAATACGGTCAAATGCGATAGACTCAATTTGATCTTCGACATAATCACCAAGTTGAATATTCGCATCTTCAAATTGTGCTGCTTCTAATGTCATTTCTTTGGTTGGCACTTTGACTTCATCAACCACCAACCAGCGACGGAATGTATCAAATTCACCCGTTTTAGGATTGATAGATACACGAATATCGGTTTCATAGTCATATTTTTTCTTCGTTGAAAGTGCGATCGCACTCTCTAACGCTTCAAAAATCTTTTCACGTGGTAATAACTTCTCGTTAGATACTGCTTCAGCAGCTAACAAAATCTCTTTACTCATTTTCCTTTTTCTCCTTTAAAACTTTGCGATTACATTGGCTTTTTGAATGTTGCCAAAAATAAGAACGTGTTCCTGACCATCAACAATAAGTGTCAACATGTCATTTTCAATTTTTTCTAATTTACCTTGCCATTTACGACGATCTAAAACAGGAATACGTAAATGCACAGCAATATCCTCGCCCACATAACGTTGGAATTGTTCAAGCGTAAATAATGGACGATCGAGACCTGGTGATGATACTTCTAGGTTATACTTATCCGCAATCGGATCTTCCACGTCTAAAATTGCGCTCACTTGACGACTTACATCAGCACAATCATCAACGCCTACGCCACCTTGTTTATCAATGAATAAACGTACGGTCATAAAACGACCTGCACGTTGGCATTCAATCCCCCAAAGTTCGCAGCCTAGATCTTCTACGGCACCTTGAAGCATCGCTTGCAAGTTTTGTTCTAATGTTGCCAATTTTTGCTCCTAATCTTAAAATTCAGACATAAAAAAAGGGTTAGGTTCGTCAATGAACCTAAGCCCAGTTTCTAAATTTCTCGTACAAAAAAACCCCAAACTTGGGGTTCTTTTTACTGAACTTGTTATTGGTTGCGGGGGCCGGATTTGAACCGACGGCCTTCGGGTTATGAGCCCGACGAGCTACCAAACTGCTCCACCCCGCGTCCGAAATATGCGGTGTATTATAGTATTTCAACACGGAAAGATCAAGTGATTTCTGCTCATTTTCATGAAAAGTACAATTTAGAATCCAAAACCAGTACCAAGTCCAATACCTACGCCGTTACTCCCACCTTTAGCCCCCACTCCGACAGAACATGCGCTCACAACAAGACTTAATAACATAACTAAAAATAATTTTTTCATTAATTTCCTATTTTAAATGTTCGAATAAGCGATAAATAGCCAATAAATCTGTCCGTGCAATAGGCTTAAATGGAAGTAAAACATAGTAAAGCCAACGCATTTTTTTTACATATCTAACCATAGCAATCCAATAATCTGAAGGACAATGCAATTTATAATAATCAAATAGTGCTCTTAGTTTTTTATCATTTAAATTTTTTACTCGGCACAAACTATTTAAAAATGCCAACATATCACGAGCGATCAGCCACTGTTTATTATAACTTTTAGAATGAGATTCAAAATCCATAAACCTCACCTTTCCTGATTGCCAAGCTATATCACGAATAGCGGGACGCCCATGAATAATACCTTTTTGATGTAATTGAATTAACGCTCGTATCGCTGTCTGCAAAATATTTTCTTTCTGTGCCCAATTTATTTCATTATTATCTAACCAACAATTTAATGTTGGACCAACATCTTCAAGAACCAAATGGTCATCACTAAAGTCACATAATTTAGGTACTGGTGCGCCAATACTATTTAATTTTTGTAGAATGTAGCATTCTTCTTTAAAATGTTTCTTAGGGTAAGGTTTTAAGATTCGCCAGATACCTTTTAAACGCTCAGGTTGTTTCAGCCAATAATATTTGCCCAAATATTCAAAACGAAAAACCCTTTCTTCATTATGTTTTTTTAGCAATGTTTGCACATAAGCTTTAAAGGATAAGACCATACTTTATTACCCATTTTTTTTAGTGTATAGTGAAAAATCAGGGATGTATTGTACGAAACTTTCACTTTTTTTCAATAAAGGAAACATAATGAAAACTTTTAAAATCATATTGGGCATGCTGATTTTTAGTCTATTTACGCCAACCGTTCAAGCCACCCCTTTTAGTATTAATGAACAAGAAATGAATCATTATTTGAATAAAACAGTAACTATTAATGATAGTCTTCGTATTCCAGGCTTATTTTCTGTTGATTATTCTCTGAAAGATTTAATAACACGTATCGGCCAAAATAATGATAGTCGTGTAGAAATGAGTGGTTTAGCTGATATGTTTATTCGCTTATCTGATAAAACTTATGTAGCAAAATTGCATCTAACTTTTGATGCCATTCCAGAATATAACCCACAAGAAGGCGCTCTGTATTTAAAACAACTACGGATTTTGCGCTGGTCAGGTGAACCTAATAATGTGATGGAGCAACTACAAAGTGTGATGCCATTATTAAGCAGAGGGATCGCCACCTTACTCGGCGAGATACCTGTTTACACCTTAGATGAAACAGATATGAAACAAATGATTATAAAAAAATTTGCTCGAGATATTAAGGTAGAAAAAGGGCATATTGACTTAATTGGTGGGATATTTTAACAATCGTAATAAGGGCGTTCAAAAACGCCCTTAACTATAACTCAATCACAGCCCGTAAACCTTGGATTTTACCTTGGTATTCAATATTTTCTAAATAAAAACGATAGTGATGCAATTCTGCAATTCTTGCAACAATCGATAGTCCTAATCCACTTCCTTTTTCATTTTGTCCTGCTGGTCGATAAAAACGTTGGCCTAATTTCGCTAACTCTTCAGGTTCAACGCCTCCACCATTATCTTCGATTAATATTTTGGTTCGTTGCAAAATGACTCGAACTTCTGTTCCTTTGGGGCAATATTTAATAGCATTATCAAGTAAATTGCGTAACATTTGTGACAATAAGAGTGGTTGCCCCTGTTTAATCGGAGGCGAATGCTGATAATCAAAGCTCAAATCAATTTGATGATTCAAGGCATTAAAATATAATTCGCTAACCAATGAAGTAATAATTTCTGACCAATCAATTAGAGCTTGCTCATCTAATTCATTAAGATTATCCAAGCGAGAAAGTGTAAGGAGCTGTTCAATTAATTGATTAGCACGATCGATGCCTTGAGTTAAATGTATTAATGCTATTTCACGAGTTTTTGTATCATCACCAGCTAATTGGGCAACTTCTGTTTGAATACGCAATGCAGCCAATGGACTACGCAATTCATGAGCCGCATCGGAAACAAAACGTCGCTCTCGTTCCAACTGCTCACTGGTACGTGTGAAAAATTGATTTAAGTTTTGGACTAACGGTAGAATCTCTGTTGGCACATCATCAGTTTCTAATAACGACACATCACCTGGTCGGCGAGCTTGTATGTTTCGACTCAATCGATTAATTGGTTTTAATGCACGATAAATCACAATAAACGCAACCAATAATAATACTGGTAATCCTGCAAACCAAATCCCTGTTTGGCTGAAGACCATTTTATTGACCAACTCTTCGCGGTATTCTAATTCTTGTCCCACCGCAATGACAAGTTCGCCTTTACCGACAGGTTGCCAATAAATCAGCCATTCATCGTCGTCATCTAAAATATGTTCTTTGCTAAAACCCGTTTTATTTTGAAAAATAAATTTGTCGCCATTATCGCCATCGGTTAATAGTCTTTCGCCTTTGTTAGAAAATATAGCAAAAGCTAGAGCGTCATTATCGTAATGACGTTTCTGCGGTTTAAATCCACCACGTGGAAAATTCGCATTTTCGTCCAACAATACATTTTTTAAATCAGATGTTGCCAAACGCTCAGCAAAAAGCACTTGTTGTGCATTAAACACATCTTTAGCTTCTTTTTTGACGATCGTCCATGCAACAGCTGTGGCAATGCACCACACGCAAAGTGCGGTCAAACTTAAACCGATTAAGAGACGAAAACTCAGTCGTTTATTTTTCATTAACTTGTCCTAAAGCATAGCCTACGCCATGTACAGTACGAATAAATTGTTTACCCAGTTTTTGACGCAAATTATAAATATGCACATCCAATGCACCACTACTTAATTCTTCATCCCAATTTGACAATTTTTCTTCAATGGTTGTTCGTGAAAGTACCCTCTCCTTATTTAGCATGAAAAGCTCAAGCAATTTATATTCACGCCCGGTTAATGTAATTTCATCCTCATTCAACCAAGCCTTATGTTGAGCAGGATCGAGTTTGACATTACCATGCTCAATTTGTGGTTTAACTTGCCCATAACGACGACGAATCAATGCCTGTAATCGCACCACCACCTCAGCCAAGGCAAAGGGTTTGCAAAGATAATCATCCGCACCTTGTTGAATGCCTTTAATGCGTTCATCCAACGTATCACGTGCAGTTAAGATCAATACAGGCACATCTTGATTATTTGAACGCCATTGTTTTAATACATCCAACCCATCTAACTTAGGCAGAGTCAAATCCAACACTACCGCATCATAAGGTGCACCGATTAAGGCATTTAATCCAGTTTGACCATCGGTAAACCAGTCCACGACAAAACCAGATTTTGACAAACCAATTTGTAACCCATTACCGATTAACGGATCGTCTTCTACTAATAAAACTCGCATAATATTGACCGCACTTTTATCTTTCTCAAAACGAAAAAATGGCGGGCTTTTGCCCACCACTTTAAATTATATTGAGTTATTGCGCTTTTTCAACGCTAATGACTTCAAGCTCTGCTTTATCAAAAGCTTCATTATCTAATTTACCGTAAACGCGAATTTTATCCTGAGGGCCTACATTTAAGCCATTCCAAACACGGTTTTTAATTTCTAATTTGATTTGGCCAGTACCATCAGTGAAAAGATATTCATCACCATCAACTTGTTGAGTGATTTTACCAACTAAGCTAATCATTGAGTCATCTTTCGCAGATAATGCTTGTTTAACAGTCAGTTGTTGACCTTGGTTACCACCTTGGAAGCCACCTTGTGCAGTGTTGCCATTAAAACCAGCAAATGCAGCTGAAGTAGATAAAGCTAAAAGGGTTGCTAAAGCAAATTTTTTCATCATGTTCTCCTAAATAGAATTAAGCATAAATTAATCATGTTTCAAAGCGAAGGATTATCCTCATTGCCGCCTTGTTGATGCTTATTAAACACAACAAATCTTAATAAAATCTTAAGCAACCTTAAGATTTTTAAATTTTTTTAAAATCACCAACAAAATCGCTCATTCACCCAGTTATCTTGGCGTTCTTTTTCCCATTTTGCTTTATTTTCAGGATTAGCAAAATAGCGTTCTTGCTCAACTAAACGCGCATCAAGTTTTGCTTCAGCTTCTTTTAATGCTTGTTTTCTATCTGGATGCTTGCTCGGTAATTGAGGTAAAAATACAGTCTGATACGGGTGATTTTTCGCCCAGTCAATGGCATCTTGCGCCGCCTTGTGTTGTTTGTTCAAATCACAGAACGCATACGGATTAACATGCTGTCCCACTAATTGCCCAAATGCTGTGTTATTCGATACTGTTAATTTATCTAAATCCAACACATATAACGCGGTGATTAAACGGTTTTGCCCACGATAAAACCATTTTACCGCTTCATCACGTAAGCCAAAATCATAAGCACGAGCAGAAAGTGCAAACATTGTCATCGGAGAAACAAAATCCACTTTTTTCTCAATAATATTGACCGCACTTTCAAAATCTTTTTGTGTATTTTTCAGCAATAACACATCAATATCTTTGTTAACATTAATCTGTTCAAGTCGTCCATCTCTGGCATCGTAATAAGGCTTTACATACATATCAATATGCTTAACCGGCTCTTTTGAAATGGAGCTACAAGCCGTTAATAAAAGTGCGGTTGAAATCCACGTTAATTTTAGAAAGGTTCGCATGTTCTTCCCTTATGATGACTATTAGCTCGCTATATTACAACAAAAGAGCCGTGAGTTTTACTTCTCTTTCTTCTATAATGAGCAAAATTTTGTTTTATTTTGTTTCATGAAAATCTATCTTATTCAGCGCCAAATCACCTTAAATTTCGATAACCAAACTTCTCTGCTTAACTTTTTAGAACAACATCAAATTTACCATGAATATCAATGTCGTTCAGGTTATTGTGGTTCTTGCCGCGTGAAGATCAAAAAAGGTAAGGTATCTTACGCCGATGCGCCCCTTGCATTTATTCAACCGGATGAGATTCTACTGTGTTGTTGTCGGGTGGAAAGTGATTTAGAAATAGAATTATAAATTATTCAAATCCAACACATCAGTCATATCAAACAATCCGTGAGATTGTTTTTCTAGCCATTTACCTGCACGCACTGCGCCATTAGCAAAGGTCATACGGCTTGATGCTTTGTGAGCAATTTCAACGCGCTCACCAATATCCGCAAACCAGACACTATGTTCACCCACGACATCAGAGGCACGAATGGTAGAGAAACCAATTTCATCACGTTTACGTTCGCCTGTAATGCCTTCGCGACAAAATACGCCATGCGTTTTCAAATCACGTCCAAGAGTTTTCGCAATGTGTTCGCCCATGGAAAGCGCGGTACCTGATGGGGCATCCACTTTGTGGCGGTGGTGCGCTTCAATGATTTCGATATCGCAATAATCGCCCATCACTTTGGCGGCTTTTTCTAATAGTTTAAACACCAAATTCACGCCTACGCTGAAGTTGGATGCAAATACAATGGCAATTTTTTCCGATGCGGCTTGAATTGCGGCTTTGCCTGCATCATCAAACCCCGTGGTACCAATCACCATTTTTTTGTTATGAGCGACACAAAATGCGATATGCTCAAGCGTGCCTTCCAGACGCGTGAAATCAATTAGTAAATCAAAGTTATCTTTTTCTGCATTTAAATCATCTGATACTTTGATACCTAATGCACCAATACCCGCTAGTTCACCCGCATCTGCGCCAACTAAAGAAGAACCTTTACGCTCAAAAGCAGCACCTAATTCTGCCCCTTCTGCATTATGTACGGCTTGAATTAATTGACGTCCCATTCTTCCGCCTGCGCCAGCGATCGCAATTTTTAATGTCATATTTTGTCCTTTTTTTATCAAATTAAAGCGTGTTGAACGCTACTATAAATTAAATAGATTCCGAAGAAAATAAAAATCAGCCCTGCTGCATTATCAATATAGCGACTATATTGGCTATAAAACTGTTTTGCAACAGAACGCGAGAAAAGCACTGAAATGATGTAGAAATATAAAAAGGTTTCGACGGTAATCACGGCAAGTGCGGTCAAAATTTGTGATGTTTCGGTAATATTTACTAAAACCAATGACATCACACTGCTGAAATAAATCACCACTTTAGCATTAGACAAATTGACCAATAAGCCTTTCATAATGCTTTTTAAAATCGATTGATTTGGCACATTTGCATTCTGTTTTTCATCAAAAACCGCATTGGTTTTCACTTTTGCCATTTTAATGCCGAGATAAACTAAATACGATCCGCCAAGCATCATCACAATGCCTTGAATAATTGGCATCGTGGTAAAAATAATCGCGAGTCCTAAAACGGCAGCCGTTGCCCAAATTAATACGCCTATGGTAATTCCAATCACGCCACTAATAGCTTCTCGACGAGATCTCATGGCAGAAATTCGGCTGACATAGAAAAAATCTGGACCAGGCGAAAGTAAACCAACAAGATGAATAATCATTAAATTTAGCATGGCAAGCCTACAATACGTAATATCACAATCACGATAACAGCATAGATTGCTGCTAAAACATCATCCACCATAATCCCAAAACCACTTTCCAGTTTTTGGTCAAAATAACGGATGGGATAAGGTTTTAAGATATCGAAGAAACGGAACAGTACAAAGGCAATAACAATCCAAGGCAAGGATAAAGTTGGAATTGCAGCTAGCACAATAAATACCCCAACAAATTCATCCCAAACAATGGAACCGTGATCATGAACGCCCATATCATCTGCGGTTTTTTGACATAGATAACAGCCAAGCGCAAAGCAAAGTGCGGTCAAAATTAAGAAGATTTTTAGTCCTACACAAGCTAATAATGCGGAGCCTAAAATCGTTCCAACTAAACTTCCCCATGTACCCGGTGCTGGACGAATTAATCCAGAACCAAAACCTAATGCAAGTAAATGAACTGGATTTTTTAAGCTAACTCTATCAAGTGGTGAACTATTCATTATTTATCCTTAAAATGATCGAAACCAGACGACGCTTGATAATTGATGACACGTCCATCTTTTAAAAAAGTAATCTGATTGTTATTTTGCGGAACAATTTTTCCGATACAGGTACAAGGTACATTCAACGCTTGAGATAACTTCTCAATCTCAGATTTTTTATTTGCGGGAATCGTAAAGCAAAGCTCATAATCTTCCCCACCACTTAATGCAAACGCTTCTGCTTTTTCTAAGCGATATGTTTTTTTGAGTGATGTAGATAAAGGTAAGAAGGATAAATCAATCTCCGCAGAACATTGGCTTCTCGTTAAAATATGTCCTAAATCAGCGACAAGACCATCTGAAATATCAATGCATGAATGCGCTACATCCACTAAGGCTTGACCTAATTCAACGCGTGGCGTTGGATGAAAATGACGTTTTACTAAAAATTCACTATCAAAATCGACCGCACTTTTACCTTGTAAGATCCAATTTAAACCCGCCGCGCTATCACCTAACGTGCCCGATACATAAATTAAATCGCCAACCTTCGCATTATGTCGGAATAATGCCTTTCCTTTTGGTACAACCCCTTGTGCCGTAATGGTGACAGAAAGTGGGCCTTTTGTTGTATCGCCACCAATTAACGTCACATCATATTGATTTAATGTATCAAACAGACTTTGACTAAATTGGCTTAGCCAGTTTTCATCAACTTCAGATAATGTCAGTGCAAGAGAAATCCAAGCAGGTTTAGCGCCCATAGCAGCTAAATCACTTAGATTTGTCGCGATAGCTTTATAGGCTAAATCTTGGGGGAAAATAGAAGATAAAAAATGCGTACCCTCGACCATTGTATCGGTGGTGATCGCAAGCTGATAGCCTTCTGGAATATGAGTGATCGCACAATCATCCCCAATACTGAAATCAACAAAGTGTTGATTGCCTTTTTGTATTGAGAAATATAGTCCTATAAGATCAAATTCACCTGTACTCATTTTATCTGCACACCAAAAAACAAAGGGCAGACATTTGTCTACCCTACATTTGAATAATTATTTGCGACCTAATGCAGGAGCGACTTTATCCAATACACCGTTAATGTACTTATGGCTTTCATCTGCACCAAACACTTTCGCCACTTCAATTGCCTCATTAATCGCCACTTTATACGGTACATCTGGCTCAAATTGAAGTTCGTAAACCGCTAAACGTAAAATCGCTTTTTCAATAGGATCTAATTCATCCAATGCGCGATCTAAATAATGGCTCATTGAAAAATCAACAGCTTCTACATTCGCAACAGTTTGACGGAAAAGGCGGCTAAAATAAGGTTTATCCACACCTTTTAAATCTTGATCTATAACGAAAGTGAGTTCCACTTGTTCTGGTGCGTTACCAGACAGCGCCCAAGAATATAATGCTTGAACCGCACATTCTCTCGCTCTACGACGTGGTGATACTTTTTTTACAGGTTCTTTTTTCTCTGTCATTTGAATTATGCCGCATCAATTTGTTGTAAAAGGTTCACCATTTCAAGTGCAGTTAATGCTGCTTCTGCACCTTTGTTACCTGCTTTAGTACCTGCACGCTCGATAGCTTGTTCAATATTTTCAGTGGTTAAAACACCGAATGCTACTGGGATTTCAGCTTGCATTGCTACTTGACCTAAACCGCTGCTTGCTTCGCCAGCCACATATTCAAAGTGAGCTGTACCACCACGGATTACTGTACCCAATGCTACAATCGCATCAAATTTTTTGCTTTCAGCTAAACGACGTGCTACTAATGGAAGTTCATACGCACCTGGTGCTCGAACGATTGTAATATTCTCATCTTTCACTTGGCCGATACGTTTTAATGCATCTACCGCACCTTCTAATAAACTTTCATTAATAAAACTGTTAAAACGAGCAATCACCACTGCGATTTTAGCATTTGGCGCAGCTACCGCACCTTCTAAAACTTTCATACTTTTTCCTAATCTGAATGAACAATAAATTTGACGGTGGATTTTAGCATAAAAAGAAACCCTGTGGAAATAATCCGACAGGGTTTTCTATGAGTGGAAAAGAACTTACTTCTCGAGTTTTAACGGCTCAATTTTCCAAATATTTTTCGCATATTCAAGAATCGTACGGTCTGATGAGAAGAAGCCCATATTCACCATATTTTGAATGGTACTTGCAATCCATACATCACGATCTTGATATTTTTTATCTACCGCTTTTTGCGCTTCCATATAACTGCGAAAATCAGCAAAGGATTGATAATAATCGTGGTATTGTAAACCTTGAATGAGAGAGTGATAACGGTTCGGTTCTTCTGGTGAGAAATAACCACGAATGATTTGATCAATGACTTCACGTAACTGCTCGTCATTTTGATAATAATCAAACGGACGATAACCTTCGCGACGTAATGCTTCAACTTGTTCAACCGTATTACCAAAGATAAAGATATGATCCTTACCAACGTTATCTAAAATCTCAACGTTCGCACCATCAAGTGTACCCAATGTTAACGCACCATTTAAGGCAAATTTCATGTTACTGGTACCTGATGCTTCTGTTCCTGCAAGAGAGATTTGCTCAGAAATATCTGATGCTGGAATGATTAATTGTGCAAGACTCACGCTGTAGTTCGGGATAAATACAACTTTTAAACGACCTTTTAAGCGCTCATCGTTATTGATGACATTCGCGACATCGTTAATTAAACGAATGGTTTGCTTTGCCGCATAGTAAGCCGAAGCCGCTTTACCCGCTAAAATAAATACGCGTGGCTGCCAATCTTTTTCTGTGTGTGCCAACATTTCGTTATAACGAGCAATAATGTGTAACACATTAAGCATTTGACGTTTGTATTCGTGAATACGTTTTACTTGAACGTCAAATAATGCATGCGGATCTAAATCGATGTTAAGTGTTTTCTTCACATATTCTGCTAATTTCACTTTGTTATCGTATTTGATATCTGCGACAGCACGCTTAAATTCACCTTTATCTGCAAACGCTTTAAGTTTTTCAATTTGGCTTAAATCGCAACGCCATTCAGAACCAATATATTGATCAAATAAAGCCGCTAATTTCGGATTTGCTACCGCAAGCCAACGACGTGGTGTAATACCGTTTGTCACATTGGTGAAACGTTCTGGATAGATACGCGCAAAATCAGCAAAGGTTGATGTCACCATAAGATCTGAGTGAATTGCCGCAACACCGTTCACTTTATGAGAACCTACAACAGACAACCATCCCATGCGTACTTTACGTTGATATCCTTCTTCGATAAGTGAAACACGACGGATAAAGTCCATATCGGTGGTAACATAAGTTTTTACATACTCAAGGAAATGATCATTGATTTCAAAAATCATTTGTAAGTGACGAGGCAAGATTTTCGCCATCATTTCTACCGGCCAGGTTTCTAATGCTTCTGACATTAAAGTATGGCAAGTGTAAGAGAAAATGCGACGAGTCTTATCCCAAGCATGTTGCCATGAGTAACCGTGTAAATCGATTAAAATACGCATTAACTCAGGAATGGCTAATGCAGGATGGGTATCATTCAAGTGAATCGCCACTTTATCAGCAAGATTATCCAATGTACCATGGGTTCTTAAATGACGACGGAGAATATCTTGTAAAGACGCTGATACTAAGAAGTACTCTTGACGTAAACGCAACTCACGGCCATTCCAAGTAGAATCATCCGGATAAAGGACACGAGAAAGGTTTTGGTTAGCTGAACGCGTTGCAACTGCTGCTAAGTGATCACCACGGTTAAACTCGGCTAAATCAAACACCTCACCACCATGAGCAGACCATAAACGCAACGTTGATGCTGAATCATTTTTATAGCCAGGAATCATTTGGTCGTATGCAAGTGCGGTCACTTTTTCAGCCGGATTCCAAATACATTTTTTGCCTTCAAAATAAATATGACCACCAAAATCAATACTGAAACGTTTTGATGGACGCATAAATTCCCAAGGTGCGCCTTTTTCTAACCAATCATCAGGGCGCTCAACTTGTTGGCCATTTTCAATTTTTTGACGGAACATACCGTATTCATAGCGAATACCGTACCCCATTGCTGGAATCGCTAACGTTGCCAGTGAGTCCATAAAACAAGCAGCAAGACGACCTAAACCACCATTACCTAAACCAGGATCCACTTCTTTTTCAATAATCTCTTCTAAATCAACATTTAATTCAGCCAAGGCTTTTTGTGCCACATCATAAATGCCTTCTGCGATCATAGCATTAGAAAGTGTACGGCCGATTAAAAATTCCATAGAAAGATAATAAACACGGCGAGTTTCTTCTGCACGAGATTGGCGTGCAGTCGTAATCCAACCTTCTGTCACTAAATCACGCACCGCATGGAGAGTTGCATTGAGCCAGTCACGTTGACTCGCCTCTTTTGGTGAACGACCAATTAAGAAAATTAATTTATAAACAATTGCTTTTTTCACGCCTTCAATATCAAGACTTGGTCGATTGTAGAGAAATGGCGAATCAAAATTATCCATGATCATAGAAAGTAAAACCTCAATAAAAAATCGCACAAATTTTAAGCTTTTTTATGAAAAAAACAACAAAAATTCCCCCTTCAAAGGCGATTATTTCGAAGAGAGAGTCAATCTATTGAATTATGCATTTAAAATGCCTAAATAGAGCTGCTCATATTGAGTGGCTGCATTTTTCCAACTAAAATCCTGTGCCATGGCATTATTACGAATCCTCGCCCAAACACGTTGTTTTTGCCACAAGGCAAAGGCATGCTGAATTGCACTTCGTAAATCATCAGCTTCGGCTTTCTGGAATACAAAACCTGTTGCGGTACTCGCTTCAATGGTTTCACTTGTACAGTTTGTGACTGTATCCGCTAATCCTCCTGTCGCACGAACAAGCGGCAATGTGCCATATTGCAATCCATACAATTGAGTTAATCCACAAGGCTCAAAACGGCTTGGTACTAAAATCACATCACCGCCTGCAACCATTAAATGTGAAAGTGCTTCGTCATAACCAATTTTTACTGCGATATTTTCTGGGTAACGTTGTGCTAATTGACAAATTCCCTCTTCCAAATGTTTAGCACCAGAACCGAGAATCGCTAATTGACCACCTTGTTTCACAATTTCATCCGCTGTCGCAATCAATAAATCCACGCCTTTTTGTTCCGTTAAGCGAGTCACCATCACAAATAAGAGTGCATCTGGCTGTTGTGGTAAATTGAAATAAGCTTGTAAATCAGCTTTATTTTTCTTCTTGCCCGCAATGGATTTCAATTTGTAGTGATGCTGAATATAAGCATCACAACTTGGATGCCAAATTTCTTGATCTACGCCATTTAAAATCCCTACCAACTTGCCAGCTTCACGTAAACCCGTTAATAAGCCTTGCAAGCCATAAGCAAAATCTGGTGTGGTAATTTCTTTCGCATAAGTAGGACTAACGGCTGTCACCATATCAGAATAATAAAGCCCCGCTTTCAAATAGGAGATTTGACCAAATAACTCTAAACCATTAACATGAAACATCCCTTCTGGTAAGCCAATTTCATGTAAATGGTGATGTGCGAATTGCCCTTGATAAGCAAGATTGTGAATCGTAAATACTGATTTTGCAGGACGACCTTTATTAAAGAGATAAGCTGCTGCTAAACCTGCATGCCAATCATGGGCATGAACTACTTCTGCTCGCCACCAACTGTCTAAGCCTGTCGCAAGCTCAGCCCCCACCCAGCCTAATAAAGCAAAGCGCTTATAGTTATCGGCATAATCATTGTAATCGGTATCATGATAAGGATTCCCTTCTCGCCAATAAAGATGTGGCGCATCAATTAAATAAATCCCTACGCCATTGTATTCGCCATAACGTAATACAACATGACCTGCAAAATTATCAAATTCTGTCACGACATGCGTATTCTCAATGCCCGCAGAAATTTTTGGATAAGCCGGCAATAAAATACGTGTATCAATACCAATCTCTTTTTGGGCAAAAGGTAACGCCCCTAAAACATCGGCAAGTCCGCCTGTTTTGAGTAAGGGATACAGCTCCGAGCAAACATGTAAAACTCTCATAATTTTCCTTTTATAGTTAAAATTGTGCTATCATTGATAACAGCACAATCTTTTTAATTCAATAAAATACTGTCAAAATTAACCGCACTTTAGTCCAAATGCTCTTCATTAGTGACTTCTTCACCGTGCAATCTTTTCAACATTGTCGATGTAACTAGTACAACTTTACCCGTTGAACTGACGCGGAAGCGTTTACTATCAAGGGCTTTATCCACACCGATTTCCATTCCATCTGGAATGATACAATGGCGATCAATAATACAATCTTTCAATATGCAATTTTTACCGATTTGTACTTGCGGTAATACAACACAGTGATCAACTGAAGATCCTTCATTGATTTTAATTCTGTCGAATAAAACAGAGTTACTGATTGACGCATCAGTAATCACACAACCCCCTCCAATAAGCGAGTTATCTACCGGTTTGACATTCACATTTTTATAGAAGAATTTAGATGGATAAGCTTGTACTGGATTACCACGAATTGGCCAGCTTTGATCGTAAATGTCTAATTGCGGATTTTCTGAAACCAAATCGATATTAGATTGCCAGAAGCTATCAAGCGTCCCCACATCACGCCAGTAAATTTCGCCTTCAGTGTTACGTCCAGTACAAGAACGGCTGAACGGATGCGCATAAAGCACACCTTCTTCTAAGCATTTTGGTAACACATCTTTACCAAAGTCATGTGATGTACAAGGCGTATTGACTTCTCTATCTAACATTTTGTAGAGGTATTCTGCATCAAAAACATAAATACCCATTGAGGCTAATGATGTATCTGGTTTGCCAACCATTGCTGGTGGATCTTTCGGTTTTTCAACGAAGGCTTTCACTTTAAGATTTTCGTTTACTGCCATCACACCAAATTCACTCGCTTCAGAACGTGGTACTTCAATACAACCTACTGTACATTTTGCTCCACTTCTCACGTGATCCATCAACATGACACTGTAATCTTGTTTATAAATATGGTCACCTGCAAGAATCAAAATATATTTTGGACGATAGTGATTACGGATAATCGCCATATTTTGATATACCGCATCCGCTGTACCACGGTACCATGTAGAATCATCAATTTGTTGACGAGCAGGTAGCATATCAACGAATTCACCACGCTCTTGTGGTAAGAATGACCAACCTGTTTGTAAATGGCGTAATAAAGAATGAGCGGCATATTGAGTCACGACCCCAATGCGATTAAGACCGGAGTTAATACAGTTGGAAAGCGCAAAATCAATAATGCGACGATTACCGCCAAAATATAACGCAGGTTTAGCGCGTTTATCTGTTAATTCATGTAAACGGGAACCACGACCACCAGCCAAAATAAGCACTAAAGTATCTTTAACTAATTCATATTTATTAAGATCACTTTTCATAACAAACTCCATCGTTTTCATCATCCATATGTTCCAACACTTCAAATGCTATACCGCTCACATCACATTGTTGAATCACGCTATTTTCAGTTTCGGCAATCTTTTTCCATTTACCACTTGGAAAATAAAAAGATTGCGGTTCAGTTTTTGCATTAATTAAGAAAAGATACTTGCCGTCCAACATGATTTGTAGGGCTTTGCTTTCCCGATTATGCCAATCGTCTAGGGTCATCGGGTTTCCCCCAGTATTCAACCACACGACATTTTCATCCGACCACCAAGCCTCCTGTTGCAAACTTTTAATTTTTTTTCGCAATGCAATCGTTTGCTTGGTGAAGTCAAATAAGGTTTGGTTAAAATCATCCCACTTTAACCAAGTAATTTCATTATCCTGGCAATAGGCATTGTTATTGCCATATTGGCTGTTGCCGAACTCATCTCCGGCAAGTAGCATGGGTACACCATTTGCCAGTAATAAAGAGCCTAATAAGCCTTTTTCTGATAAAATACGGTTATTTTCGACCGCACTTTGCCATTCATCTGCTAAATCCAGTTGAGAACCTTCAATTCCATGATTGTAGCTATAGTTTTCATTCCGTCCATCACGGTTCTCTTCACCGTTAGCTTCATTATATTTATGGTTATAGCTCACTAAATCTCGCAACGTAAAACCATCATGGGCTGTAATAAAGTTCAAGCTGCCATGTGGTAATCGATCTTCACGATTAAAGATATCGCTAGAGCCAGCAAAACGCTCAGCAAAGACGCCTACCTCACCACTTTGCCATAGCCAAAAACGGCACATATCATCACGGAAACGATCATTCCATTGAGAGAAATAAGCGGGGAAATACCCAACTTGATAACCGTAATGGCCTATATCCCAAGGTTCTGCAATTAATTTAATTTTTTGTAGAACGTCATCTTGTTCCATTTCCACAAACAATTTTGCATTCGGATTGAAATCAGGCGTTTCACGCCCCAACACTGTGGCTAAATCAAAACGGAAACCATCTACATGGCATTCTGTTACCCAGTAACGTAAACAATCTAATACCCATTTGCGAGTAACATCATTAGCAAGATTGAGCATATTGCCGCATCCCGTCCAGTTGAGGTAGCCTCCATGCTCGTTTTGCCAGTAATAGGTTTCATCATCAATACCACGCTGACAAAATGTAGGAAATGATTTTTCGGATTCAGCCGTATGGTTAAATACGACATCTAAAATCACTTCAATGCCCGCTTGATGCAAGGTTTTGATCATGCTCTTAAACTCATTTAAAGGCTGTTTTTGATCAGCGGCATAACTTGGTTCTAAAGCAAACATAGCTAGTGGATTGTAACCCCAATAATTACGTAATCCTTTTTCTTGCAAATGCGGTTCATCAATAAAGAAATTCACTGGAAGCAATTCAAGGCTAGTAATACCCAATGATTTAAAATACGCAATATTTTCTAGGTGTGCTAACGCTGCATAAGTACCCCGGATATTTTCTGGAATACGGGAATTTAATTGGCTAAATCCTTTGATATTCAGTTCATAAACAATGGTTTGAGCCCAAAGAATAGACGGCTTACAATCCCCTGACCAATCAAAACGTTCATCCATAATACGACCTTTAGGCGCAACTGATGCATTATCTCGTTCATCATTTAACAAGAAAATTGAGCGGGCTTCTGATGAACTCAAATCTGGTTTATGAGTGACCGCTTTCGCATAAGGATCAAGCATTAACTTTTGCGGATTGGCTAAAGTGCGGTCATTTTTGCCTGTGATTCTAAAAGCATACTCATCATTTAACTCAACTCCTTCAATTGCCACATGCCAAATATCATCGGTTCTGCTCATAGCAAAACGGCTTTCTTTGCCATCACGGAACAAGCAAAGTTCAATAGCATCCGCCGCACTAGAAAAAAGTGCAAAATTCGAAATTTTTAGTCCATTTTCCAGCGTTTGCGAATATCCCATTGGGGAAGGTTTTCCATTGTTATAAATACTAAACATCGTGTTCTTCGCTATTGTTATGCTTTATATTTTAAATAGATTGTTGCGAGTGGCGGAATGGTCACGCTAATCGAATTATCACGTCCGTAACTGGCGATCGCTTCGCTTTTCACTGAACCGAAATTACCTACATTTGAACCTTGATAATACATTGAGTCAGTATTCAAAATTTCCTCGTATTCACCCGAGGCATTCACACCGATACGATAGCCTTCACGTGGTACTGGGGTGAAGTTGCTGATCACAATAATGCGTTCGCCATTACTACTTTTACGTTCAAAAGCAAAAACTGAATTTTCCGCATCATCTACCACTAACCAATCAAAGCCTTCCGGCTCACCGTCTAGTTCAAAGAGCGGTGCATTTTTTTGATAAATTCCGTTCAAATCTTTGACTAATTGCAATACGCCTTTATGCCATAGGCCACCATGGTTTTCGTCAAGCAAAAACCAATCCAAGCTTTCTTCATAATTCCATTCACGACCTTGAGCAAATTCATTACCCATGAATAATAATTTCTTGCCTGGATAGCCCCACATATAACCATAATAGGCACGTAAATTCGCGAATTTTTGCCATGTATCACCCGGCATTTTACCGAGTAACGAACATTTGCCGTGTACAACTTCATCGTGAGAAAGCGGTAATACAAAGTTTTCGCTGTATTGATAAATCATCCCGAAGGTCATTTTGTCGTGATGGTAACGACGATAAACTGGATCGAGTTTCATATAACTTAAGGTGTCATTCATCCAGCCCATGTTCCATTTGAAATTAAATCCAAGTCCACCATTTTCTGTCGGATGAGTTACACCACCAAAAGAAGTCGATTCTTCAGCAATCGAAATAGCGCCAGGCACCTCAGAATGAATTTTCCAATTGGTATGTTTTAAGAACTCAATCGCTTCTAAATTTTCACGCCCTCCATATTGATTCGGGATCCATTCGCCTTCAGCACGACTATAATCACGGTAAATCATCGATGCTACTGCATCTACACGGATACCGTCTAGACCAAATCGTTCAAGCCAATACAGGGCATTGCTGGATAAGAAGTTTTTCACTTCATTACGACCATAGTTGTAAATCAAAGTATTCCAGTCTTGGTGATAGCCTTCTCGTGGATCAGCATACTCATATAAGGCAGAGCCATCGTATGCTGCTAAACCATGTGTATCACTTGGGAAATGTCCAGGCACCCAGTCTAAAATGACATTAATGCCTGCTTTATGTGCTTTTTCGACTAAACGTTTAAAAGCTTCTGGCGTACCGAAACGGCTGGTTGGAGAATACAAGCCTATCGGTTGGTAGCCCCAAGAACCATCGAATGGAAATTCGGAGAGCGGTAAAAACTCAATATGAGTAAAGCCCATATGTTTGACATAAGGAATGAGTTCATCAGCAATTTGGTCATAATCAAGCCAGAAATTATTCTCTAAATTACGTCGCCATGATCCCAAATGCACTTCATAAATCGAAATAGGTTGATTACGTTGGTTCGCTTTACGACGTTGCTCCGTCATTTCGACTACATCCGGTAACATACTGATTTCTGATGCGGTATCAGGACGTAATTCCGATCTGAATGCATAAGGATCGGCTTTCAAACGAAGGTTGCCATTGCAATCAATTAATTCAAATTTATAGCGTTGACCAAGGCTAGCTTTTGGTAAGAATAATTCCCACACACCACTTGCGGGATGGAAACGCATTGGATGACGGCGACCGTCCCAATAGTTGAAATCACCGACCAACGAAACGCGTTTAGCATTTGGCGCCCATACACGGAAATTCACACCTGATACACCATCACATTCGGAGAAATGTGCACCTAATACGTCATAAGGACGTAATAATGAACCTTCTGCTAATAGCCATTGGTCTAAATCATTAATCATTGAATGGAAACGGTAAGGATCTTCAATGAGATGCACATCCGATCCCCAATACACTTTAAATTGATAAGCAAAAAAGTGGTTCACGTCTGGCACAATAGCGGAGAAAAAGCCACGTTCATCCACTCTTTCTAAAGTAACCACCATGGATTGGGTTTCTTTATCAATCACTTCCACTTTATCTGCATCTGGTAATAAAGTACGGATCTCAATACCATTGTGGGTCTCATGCATGCCTAATACAGCAAAAGGATTGGCATGTTTGCCATCAAAAAATGAATTAATTACTGATTGCGCGACTAGTTTCGTCATAACATACTCCTTTATGCTTTAGAAGCTTAATTAATTTACAACCGATTGCATTTTCTCATTTGTTGAGCGACAAAAAGCATTAAACGATAATAGCTAAAAGGCAAAGCAGGCAATGAAAGTGCGGTTGAATATGGCATTGTTTTTTCAAACTGAATTTGGTTTTGCTCGTCGAGCAATTGATAACGCAAAGAAGCATCTGGAGGAGAAGAAAACGCGGTTAAATCATCATGAATGGGCTCGTTTTCAAAGGCACACATTACATCTTGGAACGGCTGATTTTGTCCAATGTTCGGCGGAAATTGCAACTGCTCGATAAAATAATCAATACTGGTTGGCGATGCATCAATCAAATGCCCATCAATATCATAATGGGAAAACGAAATGCCAAGATGTTTAGCAGATTGTTTGAATGATAAGGACATTTGCATACAACGAATAATACTTCTACATAATACTTACTAAGTATTATAAGTAAGTGCAATTGAAATACAATTACCAATATTGCAAATTGTGACCTACATCAAAAAACAAATTTCAAAAAGTATATTAGTGAAAATTTATTCAGTTTCAGTCACAAATTCAAACCAATCAATCACATCTTCTTCGTGTACGCCATCTTGAATTAAAATGCCTGCTTTTTTCACTGAGTCTGGATCGCCACTGATTAAGGGATGCCATTCGGGCAAAGGTTTCCCCTCATACAATAAACGATATGCACAAGTATTCGGCAACCAACCAAAATCAGGCAAATTCTTTTTGGTTAATTTCGTACAATCACTTTCGATTTTAAAACGTTCAGGATAATTACGACACTTCCCTGTTTCCACATCTAAGAGATTGCAAGCAATGCGTGTGTAATAGAGTTTTTCACGCTTGCCTCGCCCTTGTATGTATTTTCGATAACAGCATTTTCCGCAGCCATCACATAAGGCTTCCCATTCGGATTCCGTCATTTCAAGGAGAGATTTTTTTTGCCAAAAATGAGATTCAAATTGCATAGTCAAGCCAATAAAAAAGTGCGGTCAAAATTTACGTGATTTTTGACCGCACTTTGTTGTTTAGAATTAGAAGCCTTCTTTTAAGCTTACGGTTAAGTTAAACACTAAGTGCTCTGGACGGCTATCTTTGTTATCCGCACAGAAATAACCTTCGCGTTCAAATTGGTAACCTTTTTCTGGTTCCGCATTTGCGAGGCTTTGTTCTACAAAACCGTGTTTTACCACGAGAGAATGTGGATTTAACACGCTTTCGATTTCTTCTGCTGCACCTGGGTTGGGTACGGTGAAAAGACGCTCGTATAAACGGAACTCCGCTGGGTGATTATGCACTGCAGATACCCAATGAATTACCCCTTTCACTTTACGACCATCCGCTGGATTCTTACCTAACGTTTCTGGATCGTAAGTACAGAAGATCGTGGTGATTTCACCATTTGCATCTTTTTCGACACGTTCAGCTTTAATCACGTAGGCGTTACGTAAACGCACTTCTTTACCTAACACTAAACGTTTATATTGTTTGTTCGCTTCTTCATGGAAGTCTGCACGATCAATATAAAGCTCTTTTGTAAATGGTAATTGACGCTCACCTAATTCAGGACGATTCGGGTGATTTGGCGCTGTTAAGGTTTCTTCGCCTTCAAAGTTTTCAATCACAACACGAACAGGATCAATCACCGCCATTGCACGAGGTGCGTTTTCGTTTAAGTCTTCACGAATGCAGGCCTCAAGTGCTGAATACTCTACAACGTTATCTTGTTTAGTCACACCAATACGACGACAGAATTCACGTAACGAAGCCGGGGTATAACCACGACGGCGTAAACCTGAAATTGTTGGCATACGTGGATCGTTCCACCCATCCACAATACCATCATTCACTAATTTCAATAACTTACGTTTAGAGGTTAACGTACCTTCTAAATTTAAACGAGAGAATTCATATTGATGCGGTAATGGACGTTCAATACTGATATTTTCCAACACCCAGTCATATAAACGACGGTTGTCTTGGAATTCTAATGTACATAGAGAATGTGTAATACGCTCAATGGCATCAGAAATACAGTGAGTAAAATCGTACATCGGGTAAATGCACCATTTTTCACCAGTTTGGTGATGGCTCGCAAATTTAATACGATAAAGCACGGGATCACGCATGACCATAAATGGCGATGCCATATCAATTTTCGCTCGAAGACTTAATGTCCCTTCGGCAAACTCACCGTTTTTCATTCTTTCAAATAACGCAAGGTTTTCTTCGACACTACGATCACGATATGGGCTGTTTTTACCCGGCTCAGTTAATGTACCACGATATTCACGCATTTCATCCGGAGAAAGCTCATCCACATACGCTAAACCTTTTTCGATCAACTCAATGGCATAGCCATAAAGTGCATCGAAGTAATCAGATGCATAACGAGGTTCGCCTTCCCATTTAAAGCCTAACCATTCCACATCCGCTTTGATAGAATCCACATATTCCACATCTTCTTTCACCGGATTAGTATCATCAAAACGTAGGTTACATAAACCGTTATATTCTTTTGCTAAGCCGAAGTTTAAGCAAATCGATTTTGCATGGCCAATATGCAAATAGCCGTTTGGCTCAGGCGGGAAACGAGTATGAACGCTTTTATGTTTACCTGAAGTTAAATCTTCATCAATAATTTGAGTAATGAAATTGTGTGTGCGGGTATTTTCCGCATTTTCTAGAGTGTGTTCTGTATTGCTCATAAATTTCTCAATAAATTGAAAATAATTACTCCATTCTATACGAAAAGTCAGGCGTTGTGAATTTGATCCCAAAACTAACCGCACTTTCATTGAATTAACACGGAATTTTTTAGAATTTTTAGGTCTAATTTGAAGATTTATCGTGCAAACTAAAAAGTTTACCTTTAGAATACACACCCACTGAACAAACGTTCATTTTTTATTTAGGATGACACGTCTTTATGAAAAAACGCTTTTTTATTTTACTCGGATTACTCATTGCTGCTAGTGCAGCTTATTATTTTTTCTCTAGCAATAGCAAACAAGAAACGACTTACCTGACGGAATCCATTACACGTGGCAATGTTGAAAAAACAGTTGTCGCTTCTGGTTCAGTTGAAAGCGTGAATGAAGTCGATGTCGGTGCCCAAGCTTCGGGTAAAATCACAAAACTCTATGTCAAATTAGGGCAAGAAATCAAAAAAGGCGAAATGATCGCTGATATTGATTCCACCACACAAATTAATACCTTAAACACAAAAAAGGCCGCGTTAGTTAGCTATCAAGCACAATTAAAAGCGAAAAAAACCGCTTACGATGTTGCCCTTTCAAGCTATAACCGCTTATCAAAACTTTATACGCAAAAAGCCACGTCTTTGGACAGTGTAAATACCGCAAAAAGCACCCTTGATAATGCAAAAGCTGAAATGGAAGCCATTGAAGCCAATATCAAACAAGCTGAAATTGAAGTGAATACCGCAGAAACCAATGTGGGCTACACCAAAATCACCGCCCCAATGGACGGTACCGTTATTTCTGTACCCGTTTCTGAAGGTCAAACCGTTAATGCCAACCAAACGACGCCAACAATTGTAACCATTGCCGATTTAAGCAAAATGAAAATTAAGCCTGAGATTTCAGAAGGTGACATTACCAAAGTGAAAGCCGGTCAAGAAGTGAGCTTTACTATTTTATCGGATAGCCAAACCCTGTATCACTCCGTCATTGATTCTATTGATCCAGCCAATACCACGACAAGTGATAGTTCTTCAACCTCAACTTCTAGTAGCTCAAGTAGTAGCTCAACGACCAGTGCAATCTACTACTACGCGAATGTGTTGATTGATAACCCAGATCGTACTTTACGCATCGGAATGACGACAGAAAATAACATCAAAATTGCCAACGCGAAAGATGTGTTATTGGTTTCCAATATGGCTATTCAAAAACGTGATGGCAAAAGCTTTGTCAATGTATTGAATGACAAAAATCAGCCAGAACCTCGCGAAGTTGAAACCGGTGTTCAAAATGATTTCAAAACTGAAATCAAATCGGGTTTAAACGAAGGTGAAAAAGTCATTGTGTCGCAAGTTGCGAATGGTGAACAAGTTGGCTCTATGCCTCGTGGTCCAAGAATGTTCTAAAAGTGCGGTAGAAAATTAATGAATATTATTGAAATTAAGGATCTCAACCGTTACTTCGGTGAAGGCGAAAATCGTGTTCATATTTTAAAGAATGTCTCTTTAAATATAGAAAAAGGTGATTTCGTCGCGATTATTGGGCAATCGGGTTCGGGTAAATCGACCTTGATGAATATCATCGGGTGTTTGGATTCGGCAACCAGTGGCTCTTACAAAATCAATGGTAAAGAAACCATTGAATTAAGCAAAGATCAGCTTTCAGATTTACGTAGCCAAAAATTCGGCTTTATTTTCCAACGCTATAACTTATTATCGAGCTTGACCGCTGCAGAAAACGTCGCCTTGCCTGCAATTTATGCGGGGATGTCGCAAGAAAAACGTCTTTCTCGTGCGAAACAACTTTTAGAAAAATTAGGTTTAGGCGATAAATGGCAAAATAAACCAAGCCAGCTTTCTGGTGGTCAGCAACAACGTGTGAGTATTGCGCGTGCGTTGATGAATGGCGGTGAAATTATTTTAGCCGATGAACCCACTGGTGCATTGGATTCACAAAGCGGTCAAAATGTGATGGAAATTCTGCGTCAATTACACGCAGAAGGCCACACTATTATTATGGTAACCCATGATCGCGAAATTGCCGCCAGTGCCAATCGCGTAATTGAAATTAAAGATGGCGAAATCATTGGTGATACGCAAAAAGAAGCGGTAAAAAGTGCGGTCGAAAATCCAACCAAATCTAAACCGCACTTTGGGTTCAGCAAAGATCAATTTGTTGAAGCTTTTCGTATGTCAGTGAGTGCGATTATTGCCCACAAAATGCGTTCTCTTTTAACCATGCTTGGGATTATTATTGGGATTACCTCCGTGGTTTCCGTTGTGGCATTGGGAAACGGTTCACAACAAAAAATCTTGGCAAACATTAAAGGCATTGGTACAAGTACCATGACCATCTTTAATGGTACTGGCTTTGGTGATCGTCGTGCTGAACAAATGCAAAATCTGACGATTAATGATGCCACTGCTTTAAACCAACAAAGCTATGTACAAAGTGTCACGCCGAATAGCTCATCAAGTGGCACATTAATTTATGGTAACCAGACTTTCTCCTCGACCAGTTTAAAAGGTGTGGGCGAACAATATTTTGATGTAGATGGATTAAAACTAAAATCAGGCAATTTATTTTCTGCTCAAGATGTTGCTGATAACAATCAAGTAGCCTTAATCGATGAAAGTGCAAAAAAATCCATTTTTCCAGATGAAAATCCCATTGGCAAAATTGTAATGTTTAATAAACGTCCACTACGTATTATTGGCGTGGTATCTGATAAACAAATGGGCGGAGCAAGCAGTTCACTTAATCTCTATGCCCCTTATACCACCGTGATGAATCGTATTTCGGGTAGCAAAAAAATTGGTTCAATTACCGTAAAAGTAGATGATTCGGTGAATACGACTGTTGCTGAAAAAGGGATTACTGAATTGCTGACCATGCGTCATGGTAAAAAAGATTTCTTCATCATGAATAGCGATACCATTAAACAAACTATTGAAAGCACAACGGGCACGATGAAATTGCTCATTTCTTCTATCGCCTTTATTTCACTGATCGTTGGTGGGATTGGGGTGATGAATATTATGTTGGTTTCCGTAACAGAACGGACCAAAGAAATTGGTGTGCGCATGGCGATTGGCGCGAGACAATTTAATATTCTGCAACAATTTTTAATTGAAGCTGTGTTGATTTGTTTAATTGGCGGCGTGACGGGGATTCTGCTTTCGGGTTTAATCGGTCTGCTCTTTAACGTATTTATGACTGACTTTACGATGGCATTCTCAACTGGCTCAATTGTTGCCGCAGTGGTCTTCTCAACTTTGATTGGTGTGATCTTCGGTTATATGCCGGCAAAACGCGCAGCACAATTAGATCCAATCACAGCCCTTGCGAGAGAATAAAGAAATTTTGTAAAACTCAAAAGAGCGGTTAAAATTCTTACTAATTTTTGACCGCACTTTAATTGAAAAAGAAAGGAAAAATCCATGTTAAAAATGAAAAAATTAACCTTAGCAATCGCAATGGCAACGGCTCTAGCAGGTTGTGCTAATATCGGCGATTCTTATAAAGCGAGCCAGCAGGATTACCAAAATTATTCGGAAATCACCAAACAATTTAATGTAAAAGAAAACTGGTGGGCGCTTTACAATGATTCACAATTAAATCGTGTGGTAGAACAAGCATTAGTAAATAACAAAGATTTAGCCAAAGCGTCTGTTGCCGTAAATCGTGCTCTATATAATGCAAACCTTGCAGGCGCGAATTTAATTCCGGCATTTAGCGGTTCAACCCAATCTTCCGCAAGTAAAAACGTGAAAACGGGTGGTAACTCAACCATCAGTCATAAAGGTGCATTAAATGTGAGTTATACATTAGATTTATGGCAACGTTTAGCAGATACTGCAGATGCCGCAGAATGGTCACATAAAGCAACGGCTGAAGATTTAGAAGCTACAAAACTTTCACTCATCAACTCTGTTGTAACAACCTATTATCAAATAGCCTACTTGAATGATGCGATTAGCACCACGCAAGAAAGCATTAAATACTACAACGATATTAGCAGCATTATGCAACGTCGTTTATCACAAGGTGTTGCGGACAGCGCAAGTGTAGATCAAGCACAACAAGCGGTATTGAACGCACGTAACAACTTGATCAACTATCAAACACAACGTAAAACAGCAGAACAAACTTTACGTAACTTACTTAACTTAAAACCAGAAGAAGCATTAAATATCAACTTCCCACACATTCTTAATGTAAAAAATGTAGGCGTAAATTTAAATGTGCCAATTTCTGTGATTGCGAATCGTCCTGATGTAAAAGGCTATCAATATCGCTTAAGCAGTGCATTCAAAAATGCCAAAGCAACTGAAAAAGGCTGGTTCCCTGAAGTCACTTTAGGCGGAAGTTTAACATCAAGTGGTAATAAAGTGGGCAATGCCCTGCATAATCCTATCGGAGCTGGCGTATTAGGAATTAACCTTCCTTTCCTCAACTGGAATACCGTAAAATGGAACGTGAAGATCTCTGAAGCTGATTATGAAACTGCTCGTTTGAACTATGAGCAAAGCATCACTAAAGCCTTGAATGATGTAGATACCAACTACTTCGCCTATACCCAAGCACAAAGCGCCTTTTCGAACTTGCAAAAAACTCACAGTTATAACCAACGTATCACTAAATACTATCGAGATCGTTACAATGCAGGTGTATCTGAATTACGTGAATGGCTTGCTGCGGCAAATACAGAGAAAAGCTCTCAACTTTCTATCTTGAATGCGAAATACAACATCATTCAAGCAGAAAATGCCGTATATAGCTCAATGGCAGGTTATTACTCTCGTTAAAATTCTGGTTAAGGAAGTTTCAACTTCCTTAATCTTTTTTATGGACATGAAAAATGAAAAAACAGCTGACTTTTTATTTTATTCGTCACGGTAAAACTGTTTGGAATACGGAAGGTTTAATGCAAGGGCATGGCGATTCCCCTTTAACTGAAGAAGGCGTTAATGGTGCGAAAAAAACAGGTATGGCACTTAATCATATTCCTTTCATTGCTGCTTATTCCAGCATATTGAAACGTACTATCGCGACCGCTTCTCATATTATTGGTGAACGAGATATTCCCCTTTTCCATCACCAAGGTTTAAACGAACAGTATTTTGGTTCTTGGGAAGGCAAAGTTGTCGATACGTTAAGAGAACATCCAGAATTCCAGCAACTTATCAAAGATCCCGCCAATTACAACGCTGTTTCAAATCGCGGTGAAACCTATGAGCAGCTTGCTGAACGAGCCATGAAAGCATTAGACGATATCATCAAAGTTCACAATTACGGAAATATCTTAATTGTTTCTCACGGACATACATTACGTTTATTGCTTGCTCTATTAAATGGTGCAACCTGGCAAAATCACCGAGATGAAGATAAATCAGTATCACTCATTAATGCCTCTATTAGTGTTGTTCATTATGACGATAAAAAAGGATTTGATGTTGAAAAGATCAATGAATCTCGCCATTTAGTGTAACTCAATAGTAATATATTACTAATCTATCTTTTGCTTATAGGCCTACCTTTATATCCTTGCTGATAATAAAGCAGACGTTTTTAAATTATTTCCTTTAATCTTATTGAGTTAAGGGAGCTGATTAGCGATCTTAGCTCAATAATCCATCAAATTTAATTAATCACCTAACTTTCACAGCTCTTCATAATATTATTTGTAAATCTTATGTAAACTTATGTAAATTTATGTAAAGCTATGTAAGGCTTATGTAAAGCCTTGTAATTTCATGTAAATTATACGGTAAAAACGTGTTACTTATTTGTTATATCAACTCATTCTTTATATACTAAATATATCTTTTTCAAAGATGGAGATTATTCTAGATTATTATAAAAACAATCTAAAATAACTCAAAAATTCCTCATATACATATGTGATTTTTTTAGAAAATCATACATGTTATGCAAAATAACATAAATAAACAGATTGATATATCAAGATAAAACACATAAGTTCTGTGATTTTCTCTTTTATCAGATCTTTTTTTCATTCTCTATTAAAGGATTACTATCAATGAAAAAATCTTTATCCATGCTTGCTATTGCTATAGCAGTGTCTGCTTGTACTTCTCGTGGACCTGATGGTGCACTTGAATCATGGAATAATTACAGTAATAAACCAATTAGCACTGAAGGATTAAAAGAAAATCAAGCTTTAGCTGTTTTCTATCGTCCAGCAGAATCTCAAAAGAAGGCTATTAATGTTTATGTAAATGGCGATTATCAAGCTTCTTTACTTGATCATTCATTTACTTCTATTCCTGTTTGTGCAACTAAACAATTATTTACCTCATCTGTAAGTTCTGCGACTAACTTTGGGAATAGAACTGATGGGGCACGCTATACGTTACCTGTTAACGATATTGCTTATATTCGAGTAAATGCTGATACGAATGGTAAAGCCATATTAAGTAAAGTAAGCAAAGAAACGGCAGAACAAGAGATGCAAGGGTTAAAATATGTTTCTAACACCTTATCTCGAGTTGTAACACATAAAGATTGTGAGCCAGTTATTGCAGCGAAAGACTTATCTGCTTCTGCATTATTCAAATTTGATAAATCAGGCTATAACGATCTTTTACCTAAAGCTAAGCAAGAAGTTCACGAATTTGCTGCCCAAATCAAAGCGCTTGATGCGAATCAAATCAATCGCATCGTAATTAGCGGTTATACAGATCCTCAAGGCTCTGCTGCATACAATAAGAAACTTTCTCAGCGTCGAGCTGAATCTGTTGCTCGCTTATTGAGAGAAACAGGTGTCAATGCCAAGATTGAAGCTGTCGGTTATGGCCAAGCTGACTTACTCGTTCCAAATTGTGCTGCTTTACATCCTGCTGGTCAGCAACGTATTACATGTAATCAACCAAACCGTCGTGTTGAAATAGCGGTATACGGTAAAAATTAATTAGTTTATAGGGAAACTTTATGACGACAACAGTCAAGATATTAAATGCTAAAAAAGAAGTGGGCAATTACACCATTTCAAAAGAAAATAAATTAGTTATTCAAGCTCAAGATAAGGTTAATTATCAACTTATTGATGATTCTACCAGTTTAGCTCCACAAAATATCATTACAAAGCGTGAACATAATAATTTAATTATTATGTTGGAAGATGGTGATACCAATCCAGACATCATCATTGAAAATTATTACCGTGATAATGAAGAAGCAACTAACTTAATTATTGGTCAACATGAAGATGGTAATTTGTATGTTTATGTACCAGAATCTGGCTTAAATTCTGAAGCGATCAGTATTCTTGCCGAAGAAGTCGTTGCACCACAAGCATTGGGTGGAAATGCTTTACAAGATCCATTTTGGACATTCAACCCTTGGTGGTTATTAGGTGCTGCTGCCTTAATTGGCGGTATCGCTGCACTTTCTTCCGGCGGAAGTAATGGTGGCAAAGATACCACGCCACCAAGTGCACCTGAAGTTGTTGCTCAACCTGATGGTTCAGTGACCATTACACCTGCACCTGAAGGCGATGTGACTAAAACTACTGTAACTTATACTGATGAAGACGGTAACGAGCATACTGAAATCTTCACTAAAGATCCTGAAACCGGTAAATGGATTGATAGCAATCCAGGCGATAGTATTTCTATTGACCCTGAAACAGGTGTGATTACTATTCCTGAAAAAGGTGTTAAAGATGGTTCTGATGTTGTCGTCACGAATACTGATGACTCTGGCAATGTTGGCCCTGAGACCAAAACTACCGCAAAAGATATCATGCCACCAAGTGCGCCTGAAGTTGTTGCTCAACCTGATGGTTCTGTGACTATCACACCTGCACCTGAAGGTGATGTGGCTAAAACTACCGTAACTTATACCGATGAAGATGGTAACGAGCATACTGAAATCTTCACTAAAGATCCTGAAACCGGTAAATGGATTGATAACAATCCAGGCGATAGTATTTCTATTGACCCTGAAACAGGTGTGATTACTATTCCTGAAAAAGGCGTTAAAGATGGTTCTGATGTGACGGCAAAAAATACTGATGATTCTGGCAACGAAGGTCCAGAAGGTAAAGGTATGGTATATCCAGATGATTCGGATGCCGACGCAGATGCCGATGCTGACGCCGATGCCGATGCTGACGCCGACGCCGACGCTGATGCAGATGCGGACGCTGATGCGGATGCCGATGCAGATGCAGATGCGGATGCCGATGCTGATGCAGACGCTGATGCGGATGCTGACGCAGATGCTGATGCCGATGCTGACGCAGATGCAGATGCTGATGCTGATGCTGACGCAGATGCCGATGCTGACGCTGATGCAGACGCCGACGCTGATGCTGATGCTGATGCTGATGCTGATGCGGATGCCGACGCAGATGCGGATGCTGACGCTGATGCCGACGCTGATGCGGATGCGGATGCTGACGCAGATGCTGATGCCGATGCTGACGCCGACGCTGATGCCGACGCGGATGCAGATGCTGACTCCGACGCTGATGCAGATGCGGATGCCGATGCCGATGCTGATGCGGATGCCGATGCCGATGCTGATGCCGACGCTGATGCCGATGCAGATGCGGATGCCGATGCCGACGCAGATGCTGATGCGGATGCCGATGCGGATGCTGATGCCGACGCTGATGCCGATGCTGATGCCGATGCCGATGCAGATGCCGACGCAGATGCCGACGCTGATGCGGATGCTGATGCGGACGCTGATGCTGATGCGGATGCCGACGCAGATGCGGATGCTGACGCCGATGCAGATGCGGATGCCGATGCCGACGCAGATGCTGATGCGGATGCCGATGCGGATGCTGACGCCGATGCGGATGCTGACGCAGATGCGGATGCTGACGCCGATGCCGACGCTGACGCCGATGCGGATGCTGACGCTGATGCCGATGCGGATGCTGATGCGGATGCCGATGCGGATGCTGACGCGGATGCCGATGCTGACGCAGATGCCGACGCTGACGCTGACGCAGATGCCGATGCGGATGCCGACGCAGATGCTGATGCGGATGCAGATGCCGACGCGGATGCCGACGCTGATGCCGATGCTGATGCGGATGCCGATGCCGATGCTGATGCGGACGCTGATGCGGATGCTGATGCTGATGCGGATGCGGATGCAGATGCTGATGCGGATGCCGACGCTGATGCCGATGCAGATGCTGATGCGGATGCGGATGCCGACGCTGATGCCGATGCTGACGCCGATGCTGACGCGGATGCGGATGCCGATGCAGATGCCGACGCAGATGCTGATGCTGATGCGGATGCAGATGCCGACGCTGATGCGGATGCCGACGCTGATGCTGATGCTGATGCTGATGCAGATGCGGATGCGGATGCTGACGCCGATGCGGACGCTGACGCCGATGCTGACGCTGACGCCGATGCGGACGCTGATGCCGATGCTGATGCAGATGCCGACGCTGACGCCGATGCTGATGCGGATGCCGACGCGGATGTCACTCCACCAAGTGCACCTAAGGTTGTTGCTGAACCAGATGGCTCTGTGACCATCACGCCTGCACCTGAAAAGGATGTGAACAAAACAACCGTAACTTATACGGATGAAGACGGTAACGAACATACTGAAACCTTTACTAAAGATCCGAGCACCAATAAGTGGGTCGATAATAATCCAAATGACAGTGTCTCTATTGACCCTGATACAGGCGTGATTACTATCCCTGAAAAAGCGGTGAAAGACGGTTCTGAAGTTACGGCGAAAAACACTGATAATTCAGATAACACCGGTAAAGAAAGTAAAGATACAGTTAAAGATCTAACGCCACCTGATGCGCCAACAGTTGTAATTAATGATGGTAATGATGGTAAGATTAATAAAGGCGATTTAGATCAATTTGATAAGGCCACAACCACAATTACCATTCCTAGCACAGCTAAAAATGGAGATTCACTGGTTGTGACGATTAACGGTTCTCAGCAAACCTTTATTGTAGATGACAATAATCGTTCTAATGGTATTACAATAACGTTTGATCCTCTTGCAAATGGTCAAAATAATACCGTAGATGCCTATATTCAAAGAGGTAATTTAAAATCAACTATTGCTACAGATAGTTCAATTACTGAGTTAAGTAATCCTGGGTTGAATATTACCGTTACTGATATCGTTGGTGTAAATCTATCTTTAGATTATGGTATCAAAGCTTCAGAATATAACACTCATATTGGTCAAGTAGATTTGTCACAGGATACCTCAGTGGCTCCTCGTTTCAGCTCTGCTGATGATAGTTTAACTGTAACCAAAAATATGGATGGTTCACAAAACTTCATCAATATGGGTGATGGTAATAACGAACTAAATGTAGGTGGTTATATATCAGGAAATACTCAAGTAAACTTTGGTAATGGTAATGATAAAGTTCATATCTCTGGTTATTTAGGCGGCTCAAGCCCGATTAACCTTGGCGCTGGTGACGATGAAATTATCGTTGATGGTAAATTACAAGGCTCTGCACGTATCAATGCAGGTGATGGTGATGATCACATTAGTGTTGGTTCAATGGTAATCTCATCAACTGCGAGAATTGATGGAGACAACGGCCATGATGTACTAACCTTTACTGATAACTTCAAAACACCTACAAATGTTGGTAATTTACATCACATCTGTGGAATAGAAGAAATCGTTCTAGATGGTACAAACCAAACTTTATTAGGCGTAACTTATGAGAATCTGCTATCGAATAGTAAATCTCTATATATTACCGGTGATTCAAATGATACAGTTCACTTAGGTAACCAAAAAGGCAACCTAAATGACTCAATGAACGGAGCTGGCTCATACCAATGGAATGCTACTGGTTCTGTGACAAAAGGTGATCATACGTATACTGAGTATACTTTCAGTGGTGATAACAACTATAAAGTGTATATCGATACCGATATTCAAGTTGTTTAAACATCCATAAAATATCTGCAAGTCTAACATTGCTAGACTTGCAGAAAGTATTAAGAAAAGCAGAGTTTTGTTTATCAAAACCCTGCTTTTTTGCCAATTTTACGTGCTTAAAATGAATATCTTATTTTAAAGTTAAAGCAATTTATTAAAATAAGCTTATAATAACTTCGATTGTCATTTCATCAACTGAAATAGACGTATTTTCATTACCATTATTAATCATTATTTATTGTGATAAAACTATGACTTTATTTTGCTCTGATATTTCAGTGTCATCCACACATGACTTGGCTAAGATCTCCAAAAAATTATGTGAGACACTGCAAAACATATCATCCTCTACTCATAATCATCAATTGTCCAATTATTGGCTATTATCCGCAACAGATGGTATAACGCGCGCTAAAACAACAAGTTTTCAGCTATTATCTTTAGGTGAAACTGATATTACTTTTCATCTAGAAAAGCTAGCTCAAAAATTCAATGCACCATTAAGATGGTTACGTTTAGAGTGGGTAAGCTCTACACAAGAAACAACATGGGAAGCATTACAACAAGAATTAAGAAAATACAAACGTAATTATTTTCGTAAAGGTATTGCTTTTAAAGGAAAAAAATATCCATGGCTATTCTGCTCTGAAATGGAGCTCAATGCACATGCCTGCTTTTATAATGGAGCTGATGTTGGTGTTGCTGAAGTTAATAAAAAGAATTTACAAGCTTATTTAAAAGCTCGGCATGGCAGCAGTGAAATGCCTGAATTTTCAGATAGCATGGAAATCCTAACTTTTTCAACGGATGGTATCTTTATGGATTTGTCCACGAAAGAACTACACCGCCTATCTACAACGCCTCGCCAACACGGTCTACGGGAACTACAACCGTTAGATAAAAATAATTTACAACCAATTATAAAAAATCTCACCACCTATTTGGGTAATCAAGTAAAGGAAAATGGCAGATTCGAATATGGTTATTTTCCTGTATTTGGACGAACTATAAACACATATAATACTTTACGTCATGCAAGCAGTACTTACGCACTAATTGAAGGTTATGAATTTTGTAGAACATATCAAACTGGAAATTTAGCTAAGCTAAAACAGCAAATCGAGGCAACATTAGAATATTTTATTAAATCTTTTATTCGTTATTATCCAAATAACTTAGCTTATGTAATAGAAATTAATAATGAAATTAAGCTTGGTGCCAATGCCGTAGCCATTTTAGCATTAGTAAAATATATTCAAGTTTTTCCTGATAGCCCAAATAACAAGCATTATCTTACTCTAGCTGAAGCCTTAGCAGAAGGAATTGCATTTATGCAACAATCCGATGGTAGTTTCGTACATATTTTAAACGCCACCGATTTATCGATTATAGCCAAAAACAGGGTAATTTATTATGATGGTGAAGCTGCATTTGGTCTGATGCGTCTATATAATCTCACTCAAAATCATCATTGGCTAGATATTGTAATGAATGCTTTCAATTATTTTATTTCAGCAGGACATCATAAGACACATGATCACTGGTTATCTTATTGTTCTAATGAGTTAATTCAACATTGTCCAGCCGAAAAATATTTCCGCTTTGCCGTAGATAATATAAAAGATTACACCCATTTTATTGAAAAACGTATTACGACATTTCCTACCTTGCTCGAATTAAGCATGGCATTTCATAAAATGCTACTTAAACTTGATGAATTTCCACAATTTGCTCATGTACTAGATGGATTTGATGTCGGTCAGTTTTATCATGCGTTGCACACTCGAGCTAATTATCTACTTAATGGGATATTTTTCCCTGAAATAGCAATGTTCTACAAATTACCATCCTCGATCTTATGGGGAGCGTTTATTCGTCACCATGCTTTTCGTGTCCGCATAGACGATGTAGAGCATTATTTATCGGGCTTGGTGGCTTATCATCAACTACTGTCAAATAATAACTATCCAAAATCGGCACAAAAAACAGGTACTGATTTAGTCACTCCTCATTGTAGTTTGACTGCACAAGGTGTTGCAGCAGCTACGTCTGGCAAATGGATAATTCCACCTCCAAATGATTGGCTAGCGACAGGTGTTGCAATACATACATTGGGATTTAAACCTGGCAGCTTATTAGTCGCTCGCGGTAAAAATATGGATAAAGGTTTTTTAACATTACCTTCCGTTAGTTCCCTTATTAGTAAAGGCGCTTGCGGTATTATCACTGACGATTCAACTCACTATCTAGATTTTGGTATTCCCGTATTACAAGTTCAAAATGTTCGTCAAGCTACACTTGATTTAGGCGCTTGGGCTCGCAAACATTTTTCTGGACGTGTTATAGGAATTACTGGTAGTGCAGGTAAAACAACAACAGTAGCAATGATGGCTACCGCATTAAAATCAAGCAAGCAAGTGGGCCATACAATTAAGAGTGCCAATCTCCCGATCGGTATAGCATGGAATATGGCTTCATTGCGTTCAGATCTTGATTATTGGGTGATGGAAATGGCTATCGGTCAAATGACATTAAATTCTCAAATTACTCGCCCTGATATTGCTTTGATCACCAACATTGCACCTGCTCATTTAGAGTATCATGATAATGTTGAAAATATTGCTCTAAAAAAAGCGCGTATTTTTGATGCTATGAAGCCTGGCAGTTATGCAATTATTTGTCGTGATATCAATCAATTTGACCTAATTGCTGAAAAAGCAGCACTGCGAGATTTAAAGGTTATCAGTTACGGGGAGTCAAAAAATGCCGACATGCGTTTACTCTCATATGAGAAAGGTATTGCAACGATATCCATTAATAACGAAAAGCTCTCTCTAAAACTTAAAACTGCTGGTCGCCATATGGCACTCAATGCTGTAGCCGTATTAACCGTAGCTTATCTTGAAAAATTTTCCTTGAAAGAGATTGTAGCGGCATTAGAAGAATTTGAAGCGGTAGATGGTCGAGGTAATATATTTATGAGTGAAATTGAGGGACACAGAGTAACAGTATACAATGAAGCCTATAATGCTAATCCATTATCAATGAAAGCTGCTTTAGAGGCTTTTGCCGATAATATGATAAATTCTGATCTCAAAATTCTCGTAGTAGGTGATATGTTAGAACTTGGTCATAATAGCGAACATTTACACCGCTTAATAATAGAACGGATTGCCTTATTACCGATTAAACGTATCATTTTAGTTGGAAAAGAAATGTGTAAACATGCAAAATGGCTAGAGACACAAGATAAAATTGTTCTTACCGCAAAAGATAAAATTGCTGCTACTGAGCATTTAGCGAAGATCGCTCAAACTGGAGATCATGTCTTCTTAAAAGCCTCTAATGGTGTTGGTTTACATAGTTTATTCAAGAGAATTTGATTAATCTCCCACTAAATGTGCTTAACTAAACAATAACATTAAACGCTGTATCAATATTTGTTATAAAGTAACATCAAAAAATGCGGAGTACAGCTATTCAAGTTAGTACTCCGTTTGTGGGTATCTCTTAAAGAAGAAAAACTAAACGTTTAATCGCTATCCCCTTCTGCTCAACTTCTCATATAGACGTTCAACTATCGCTAATTCCTTCAAAAAGTGCTGTCAAAATTAACTTATTAGAAAAAAGGCTATATACATAGCCTAATTTTTCATTCTATTTCACTTCTCTAAATAAAATTTCGCTTGGGATGACAGAGCCTTGCCAGTAAAGCTCAGTTGATACTTTCTCCGCTAAATCTAAGAAAGATTTCGCAATTTCACTGTCTGGCGCTGCAACTACGGTTGGTTTACCCGCATCCAAATCTTGACGAACTTGGATATTCAACGGTAATTGACCTAATACTTTCACATTGTATTTTTGTGCCATTTTTTCTGCACCACCAGTGCCAAAAATTGCTTCGTGATGGCCACAATTGCTACAAATATGCATAGACATATTTTCCACAATACCTAACACTGGTACAGACACACGTTCAAACATCGATACACCTTTCACTGCATCTAATAAAGCAATATCTTGTGGTGTTGTGACCACTACCGCACCCGTTACAGGAATTTGTTGTGAAAGTGTTAATTGGATATCACCTGTACCCGGTGGCATATCGATCACTAAGTAATCTAAGCTATCCCATAAGGTTTCATTTAAAAGCTGACTTAATGCACTACTTGCCATTGGACCACGCCAAATAGTCGCATTATCTTCATCCATTAAGAAACCGATCGAGTTTGCAGATAAACCATGCGCTTTAATCGGGGTGATATGTTGGTTATCTGGTGAAGTTGGGCGTTGATGTGGAGCGCCTAACATATGCGGAACAGATGGACCATAAATATCCGCATCTAAAACTCCCACACGAGCACCTTGAGCTTGTAAAGCTAAAGCTAGATTCACTGAAACAGATGATTTCCCTACCCCGCCTTTACCAGAGGTAACAGCAATAATATTTTTCACACCTTTTACTGCGGGTTGATTATTCGCACGTTTTAACGTGGCGATTTGATAATTCACCACCCATTTGATTTCTTTGCTATCTGTCACTTTTAATAACGTATCAGAAAGCTGTTGTTTCACTTGCTCCACGCCAGTGTTCCATGCAAAAGGCAATTGTAATTCAATACGTAACACGTCACCGCCTTTTTCTACTTTCTTCAAAGTATTTAAGGCGATTAAGTCTTTTTGCAAACTTGGATGTTGGAATTGTTGAAAAACTTGCAGAACTTGAGATTGTTGTTCCGCCGTTAAATTTTCAGAAAAAGCAGTTGCCATAATATTCCTTTAATAAATAGTGGTAGGTAGTAGAGTAAATTTGTCAGGGATATTCTACCCCTTTTACACCTCAAATGTTAAGCTAAAAGTATAACTAAACTAGAAAAAATCGCACTAATCGGGTAACATACTCGCAATTTTTGCAAAAAGAATAAGAGAAAAATAATGACAACTCAACCTCGTAAAATTTTAGTCACTTGTGCATTACCTTATGCAAATGGCGCCATTCATTTAGGCCATATGTTAGAACATATTCAAGCGGATATTTGGGTACGTTTCCAACGTATGCGTGGCAATAAAATTCATTTTGTCTGTGCTGATGATGCGCACGGTACACCAATTATGCTTAATGCCGATAAATTAGGCATTACACCAGAAGAATTAATTGCAAAAGCAAAAGCTGATCACATACGTGATTTTGCAGGTTTCAATATTAGTTTTGATAACTATCATTCCACTCACAGCGAAGAAAACAAAGAGCTTACCGCAGAAATTTACAATAAACTCAAAGCTAATGGCTTTATTAAGAGTAAAGTTATTTCTCAGTTATTCGATCCTGAAAAAAATATGTTCTTGCCTGATCGTTTTGTGAAAGGCACTTGCCCGAAATGTAAAGCAGAAGATCAATACGGTGATAACTGTGAAGTTTGTGCTTCCACTTATAGCCCAATGGATTTAATTAATCCACGTTCTGCAGTGTCAGGTGCAACACCAATTGTTAAAGAGTCTGAACACTTTTTCTTTGATTTACCTGCTTTTGAAGGCATGTTAAAAGAATGGACTCGCTCTGGTTCACTTCAACCTGAAATTGCAAATAAAATGCAAGAATGGTTTGAAAGTGGCTTACAACAATGGGATATCTCTCGTGATGCACCTTATTTTGGTTTTGAAATCCCAGGAGCTAAAGATAAATTCTTCTATGTTTGGTTGGATGCGCCAATTGGCTACATAGCTTCTTTTAAAAATCTCTGCGATCGTGAAGGCATTGATTTTAATGAATTCTGGGGAGAAAACAGCGATGCAGAACTTTATCACTTTATCGGTAAAGATATCGTGTATTTCCACAGCCTATTCTGGCCGGCAATGTTAGAAGGGAGCGAATACCGCAAACCAACCAATGTGTTTGCTCACGGTTATGTCACCGTAGATGGCGCCAAAATGTCGAAATCACGCGGTACATTTATCCAAGCCAGCACCTATTTAAATCACATTGATCCGGAATGTTTACGTTATTACTACGCAGCAAAATTAAACGATCGTATCGAAGATCTTGATTTTAACTTGGAAGATTTCGTTCAACGTGTCAATACGGATATCGTTAATAAATTAGTCAATTTAGCTTCTCGTAATGCTGGATTTATCGCTAAACGTTTTGAAGGCAGATTAGCAGATAAATTAGAAGACGAAGCACTTTTTGCTGAATTTACTGCACAAACTGAACAAATCGCTGCTTATTATGAAGCTCGTGAATACAACAAAGCGATTCGTGAAATCATGACATTAACCGATAAGGCGAATAAATACATTGATGAAAAAGCACCTTGGGTGATTGCAAAAGAAGAAGGCAAAGAAACTGAATTGCAAGCGGTTTGCTCAATGGGTATCGAGCTTTTCTGTGTATTAATGTCTTACTTAAAACCGGTTCTTCCAAAACTGGCTGAACGTGCAGAAGCGTTCTTACAAACAGAACTAACATGGGATAATATTGCACAACCACTATTAGGTCATCAACTTGCTCCATTTAAAGCGCTTTTCTCTCGTTTAGAGAAAAAACAAATTGATGCTGTTGTAGAAGAAACTAAAGCTCTTTTTGCTGAAGCAAACAAAGCGACAGAAAAAACAGCGGCAAAAGCGACCGCACTTTCAAATGTCGAACCTATTGCTGACACCATTACCATTGACGATTTTGCTAAAATTGATATGCGTGTGGCAAAAGTACTGAAATGCGAAGCAGTACCAGAATCAAACAAACTCTTGCGCTTTGAATTAGATTTAGGTGACCATACTCGCCAAGTGTTCTCTGGCATTAAAGCAGCTTACAACAAACCTGAAGAATTAGAAGGTCGTTTTGTCATTATGGTTGCAAACCTGGCACCTCGCAAAATGAAATTTGGTGTATCGGAAGGGATGATTCTTTCTGCTGGTACTGGCGGAAGTGATTTATTCTTACTTTCAGTTGATAGCGGTGTCACTGCCGGTATGCAAGTAAAATAATTTACTATTTAGGCGACTTCGGTCGCCTTTTTTATTGCCAAATAGAATTAAATACCCTACCATATCAATCAGCTTTTATCACGAAAATTAAAAGGAATTCATTATGACAAACGAACTTATCTGCTATAAACAAATGCCAGTTTGGACAAAAGATAAATTACCTAAAATGTTCCAAGAAAAACACAATACTAAAGTGGGGACTTGGGGCAAGCTTACGGTGTTGAAAGGTAAGCTTAAGTTTTATGAGTTAACCGAAGATGGTGATGTTATTGCTGAACATATTTTCACGCCTGAAAGTGATATTCCATTTGTTGAGCCACAAGCATGGCACCGAGTTGAAGCCCTTTCTGATGACTTAGAATGTACGCTTGGTTTTTACTGTAAAAAAGAAGAGTACTTCAGCAAAAAATACAATATGACCGCAACGCATGGTGATGTGGTTGATGCCGCTAAAATTATCAAACCTTGTAAAGTGCTAGATTTAGGCTGCGGACAAGGTCGTAATTCGCTTTATTTAAGTTTAAAAGGCTATGATGTAACCTCTTGGGATCATAACGAAAACAGCATCGCCTTCTTGAACGAAACTAAAGACAAAGAAAACTTGAATATTAAGACTGCTGTTTATGATATTAACACTGCCAATATTCAAGAAAACTACGACTTCATTTTATCTACCGTGGTATTTATGTTCTTAAATCGTGAGCAAATTCCTGCCATTATTAAGAATATGCAAGAACACACCAACCCAGGTGGTTATAACTTAATTGTAGCCGCGATGTCTACGCCCGAGGTGCCTTGCCCACTCTCCTTCTCATTTACGTTCTCGGAAGGTGAGTTAAAAGAATACTACAAAGATTGGGAATTCTTAGAATATAACGAAAATATGGGCGAATTACACAAAACTGATGAAAACGGCAATCGCATTAAATTAAAATTTGCGACAATGCTAGCAAGAAAAAAATAATTTGCTAATTTAGAAAAGAAAATGACCGCGCTTCGTCAAATAAAGTGCGGTCATTTTTTATAAAATTTTTTTATTACTCTTCAATAGAACGTAATAATTCGTTGATACCTACTTTACCTAAAGTTTTTGCATCAACTTTTTTCACAATCACTGCACAGTATAAGCTGTATTTACCACATTTAGATGGAAGGCTACCTGATACCACTACAGAACCAGCAGGAACGCGGCCATAGAATACTTCACCTGTTTCACGATCGTAGATCTTCGTTGATTGACCAATGAATACGCCCATAGAGATCACACAACCATCTTCCACAATCACACCTTCAACAACTTCAGAACGTGCACCGATAAAACAGTTATCACCGATAATGGTTGGGTTTGCTTGTAATGGCTCTAACACACCACCGATACCTACACCACCAGATAAGTGTACGTTTTTACCAATTTGTGCACATGAACCAACAGTTGCCCATGTATCGACCATGGTACCTTCACCTATGTATGCACCGATATTGACATAAGATGGCATTAATACACAGTTTTTAGAAATGTATGCGCCTTTACGTACTGTTGCAGAAGGTACGACACGGAAACCTTCTTGAGCAAAACGCTCTTCGGTATAGTCAGCAAACTTCAATGCCACTTTGTCATAGTATTTTGTTTCTGCTCCATCAATAATTTGATTATCATTGATACGGAAAGATAATAATACGGCTTTTTTCAACCATTGATGTGTCACCCATTCACCATCAATTTTTTCTGCAACACGGTATTTACCGCTATCTAATCCTTCGATCACTTCTTCGATTACTGCACGAGTTTGTGCATCAACAGTTTTAGGTGTGATTTCTGCACGTTTTTCAAATGCTGCTTCAATAATTTGTTGTAAATTTGACATTTTGCTTCCTATTGTCGATATGAAATAACGGTTTATAGTTTTATCATATTTTTGACTTTCAAGCAAAACAACTACGTTTTCTTTTGATTTCAAATATAAAAAAAGCGAACCTAATGGCTCGCTTTTTTCTAGTTCTTGTTTACGTTAGTTTATAACAGAAACATTTAATGATGAACCACCAACGATTCTTACGCGACGACCCGCTTTAAAGTTAGGATCTGCTTTTTGAACGACTACAATTTCTTCGTTATTATCTTTTCTGATAACAAGTTCTGCGCCATTCACTTGACTCATTTTTTCTTCAGCCTTACTACCGAGCATTGCACCACCAATTGCACCAACCGCTGTTGCAATAGCTTGGCCTGTACCGCCACCAATTGTACTACCCGCAATACCACCTAGTGCGCCGCCACCAACAGTACCAATTACGCCAGGATTATCGGCTTGAATTTTAACTGGACGAACAGAAACAATCGTACCATAGCTAATTGAACGCGCTTCTTTCGCCTGCCCAGCTTCATATACATCACCACTAAAAATATCGGTATTAGCACAGCCAGTTAAACCAATAGACATCATAAGTGCTAACGCCACTGTTATTTTTTTCATAAAACTACCTTCTAAAATTTAATTAAATTGGATTTCTTGGAGACCACGTCGAAATATTTTTTACGCCTTGCCTATCTCCAGAGACTTTCGCACAGACTCCTGTTACTAGAGTTGAATCGTATTTTTGAACGATTACTTCTGTTTCGCCTTCTTGCTTGTATGAACAATCATTCTTTCGAAGGGTTAATTTTATATCATTCCCCTGAGCTTCAGTAAAAATAATTTGTCCTTTATACGTATACTCATCTTTTTTTAATTGAGATGAACATGCAAATAAACCTAAGCTAAATAAAACAATTAATGCTAAGGCAACTTTTTTCATTATATTAACCCTCAAGTATTTTCTTTATCGCATAAGGATGAACCTTTATGCAAACGTAATTTTCTGTTTTATCAACAAAACTTACTGCAATGGATGGATTAGGCAATTGCTCCCCTTCCACTTTAGGCTCACTCACTTTCATGGTTAATTGAGTTATTTCCTTCCATAAAAAAGTATTATAAATCCGATTAACCCAACTCTCCACAGATTCATTAAGTAAAAACGGCATTACAATCTCAATATGTTCCCAAGTTTCTTGGGGATATTGTTTATTTTTAGGGAAAGGTAATTCAATAACATCGACAGGTTGACCAATAAAATTAACTGGTTCATCTAATTCAATCAAATAGATAGGACGATGATTGACGATATTACTGCTTAAAATTTTACCGTACTTTAATAATTCTGTCAGCCAATTTTTTGCTTTTTCTTTACTATTTGCTCTTAAAGCTAAATGATCAATTTGGTAATCGGTTAAATTAATTTTCATTACAGCAGCTAATTGTTGAATTTTTTCCTTAAACGAAGGTAACTCTTGATAAAGTGCGCTCGATTTTTCCATTAAATTTGACATTTTCTACTACTCTTACTTTGAGAAATCTATAAACAACGGTATCATAGCCGATTATTTTCATTATTCAATTTCAAGATTAGGAAAAACCGTGAATATTCAATCTATTTTATCCGATAAAATTAAACAAGCGATGATTGCAGCTGGTGCAGATGAACAATGTGATGCACTTATTCGTCAATCTGGTAAACCGCAATTTGGTGACTATCAAGCAAACGGCATCATGGCTGCTGCTAAAAAACTAGGTTTAAACCCACGTGAATTTGCACAAAAAGTACTTGAGCATTCTAATCTTTCTGATGTTGCCGAAAAAACTGAAATTGCTGGCCCAGGCTTTATCAATATTTTCTTAAATCCAACTTGGTTAGCGAATAATGTTTCTGCCGCATTAAAAGATCAAAATCTTGGTGTAAGTGTAAATGAAAAACAAACCATTGTAATTGATTATTCTTCACCAAATGTTGCGAAAGAAATGCACGTAGGTCACTTACGTTCTACCATTATCGGAGATGCCGTTGTTCGTACCCTTGAATTTTTAGGTCATAACGTTATTCGTGCGAACCACGTAGGCGACTGGGGTACCCAATTTGGTATGCTCATTGCTTATCTTGAAAAAATGGAAAATGAACATGCGAGCGAAATGGAACTTCAAGATCTTGAAGCGTTCTATCGCGAAGCGAAAAAACACTATGATGAAGATGAAGCTTTCGCTGAAAAAGCACGTAACTATGTGGTGAAATTGCAAAGTGGAGATGAATATTGCCGCACGATGTGGAAAAAATTAGTTGATATCACCATGCAACAAAACCAACGCAACTATGATCGCTTAAATGTCACGTTAACCGAAAAAGATGTAATGGGTGAAAGCCTTTACAACCCGATGTTACCTGCTATCGTTGAAGATCTAAAAAAACAAGGTTTAGCCGTTGAAGATGAAGATGCATTAGTAGTTTATCTTGATGAATTCAAGAATAAAGAAGGCGAAGCAATGGGCGTTATCGTTCAGAAGAAAGATGGTGGTTTCCTTTATACCACTACTGACATTGCTGCGGCTAAATATCGTTATGAAACCTTAAAAGCGGATCGAGCATTAGTGTTCTCAGATACTCGTCAAAGCCAACACATGCAACAAGCTTGGTTAATTACGCGTAAAGCAGGTTATGTGCCAGACAGCTTCTCACTTGAACATAAAAACTTTGGCATGATGTTAGGTAAAGATGGTAAACCATTCAAAACTCGTACTGGCGGTACAGTAAAATTAGCGGATTTATTAGATGAAGCGATTGAACGTGCAACTGTATTAATCAACGAGAAAAATACCAATTTATCTGACGATGAAAAAACAGCGGTTATTGAAGCGGTTGGTATTGGCTCGGTGAAATATGCAGATCTTTCTAAAAACCGCACGACTGACTATGTATTCGATTGGAACAATATGCTTAGCTTTGAAGGTAATACTGCGCCTTATATGCAATATGCTTACACGCGTATTCGTTCTATCTTCAATAAAGCAGATGTGAATCCAACCGCACTTGCCGAAGCTAAGATTCAGCTTTCTGATGAAAAAGAACGTGCATTGGCCATCAAATTGCTTCAATTTGAAGAAGCCGTTCAAACAGTGGGCAAAGAAGGTACACCGCATGTGCTCTGTGCTTATTTATATGAATTGGCAGGTGTGTTCTCCTCATTCTATGAACACTGCCCAATCTTAAATGCAAAAGATGAAAACGTAAAATTAAGCCGTTTAAAACTCGCTTCTCTTACAGAGAAAACCTTAAAACAAGGTCTAGAGTTATTAGGCATTAAGACAATTGAAAAAATGTAAAAAAGTCGATACAAAAAGCTAGCTGCACCCGAAAAAGTTGAACTAAATAAATCAACAAATGAGGTGCAGCCCTTATTATAAAGAAACTCTATAACAGAATTTTAATTATGGTCATCTGTCCATTCACAGTTTGTTATTTATATGTAAATAATAAGGATATCGAGTATATGATGAAGTGATTTAATTTTTAAGTAGAGTTAAAAATAATATATTGTTATGAATAGCTAATAGAAACATAATTGATAGAGTTGAGAGTTGTTTAACTCATTATCATCATCAATATATTCAACTAAAATTAAAGGAACTGACTTCGATATCATATCATCAGTTCCTAATAAAGATCACTCATTTAGAGCTACTCTTTTTCTTTATCAATCAACAATTCGTAAATGAGATGCTGATTTTTGTATTTTATTTTTAAGTCTAGGCTTATCTACAGCTTCAGAAAAGCTTAAGGGCTGTTCAGATATTGGCTCTCGGTTTAATTCATCGTAAATTTCTTCTGCCTCAAACATTACACCATCACCATTTTCACGAGCGTAAATAGCTAAAGCCGCTCCCATCGGAATATATAACTCACGAGAAATACCTTTAAAACGTGCATTAAACTGAATAAAATCATTCGTTAATTGTAAATTTCCTGTCGCTCCAGCTGAAAGATTTAAGACAATTTGTCCATCTTTTACATATTCTACAGGCACATTAGTACCATAATAATTGGCATCTACAACTAAATATGGTGTGAAATCGTTATCCACTAACCAATCATAATAGGCTCTTAGCAAATAAGGTCGTTTTGGAGAAGATAAATTGGCCATTATTTGTCATCCATTAAATTTTTAGGCGCAGCTTCACCCACTGATTGTAAGAATGAGTCATGGCTAAACACACGATCCATATAACCTTTAATTGCTTTGCTTCCTGTACCAGTAAACTCAACACCCATATTACGTAATTTCCAGAGTAATGGTGCAATATAACAGTCTACTAAACCAAACTCTTCACTCATAAAATAAGGCGTTTGTTGAAAAATTGTAGATACCGCTAACAATTCTTCTTTTAGCTGTTTTAACGCTTCTTCACGCTCAACTCCAGTACCTTTTTCAGCAATTTCTAATGTCGGATACCAATCTTGCTCAATACGTAACATCAACAGGCGGCTCTTAGCTCGAGCTACTGGGTAAACTGGCATTAGTGGCGGATGTGGAAAACGCTCATCAAGATATTCCATAATAATACGTGAGCTGAATAATATTAAATCACGATCTACTAAAGTCGGTAGTGTACCGTAAGGATTTAATTCCATTAAATCTTCTGATAATGCTTGCAAATCCACTTCCTCGTTTTCGTAAGCAACTCCTTTTTCAGCTAAGACAATCTTAACCTGATGACAGTAAATGTCATTTTTATTTGAAAAAAGAGTCATTACTGAACGTTTATTCGATGCATTGGACATTTATTCCTCCGAAGATCCAAAATAATCTATATACTTCTACTTAAAATTGACGACTATTTTAACATAAATGATAGACAAATCGCCAATAATTTCTTATTTTCACTTTAAAATCAAACGGTTAGATAGCAAAATGAAAAATCAAAGAACGGTGATTTTTATTTAACTTACTTTTTACAAGCATAAAAAAAGCAGAGATTGCTCTCTGCTTTCTTGAAACGATAATAAAAATTAACGTTTGGAGTATTGTGGACGACGACGTGCTTTGTGTAAACCCACTTTTTTACGCTCAACGCGACGTGCGTCACGAGTAACGAAGCCAGCTGCACGAAGAGCAGGACGTAAAGTCTCATCATATTCCATTAATGCACGAGTGATACCGTGACGGATTGCACCCGCTTGACCAGAAATACCACCACCTTTAACAGTGATGTATAGGTCTAATTTATCAGTTAATTCCACTAATTCTAACGGTTGACGTACGATCATACGAGCTGTTTCGCGACCGAAATATACGTCTAATCCACGTTGGTTAATAGTGATTTTACCACTGCCCGGTTTGATAAATACACGAGCTGAAGAGCTTTTGCGGCGACCTGTGCCGTAGTTTTGATTCTCTGCCATTTCCTAAACCTCGTGATTAAATGTCTAATACTTGTGGTTGTTGTGCTGCGTGTTGGTGTTCTGCACCCGCATACACTTTTAATTTACGGAACATTGCACGGCCTAATGGACCTTTTGGCAACATACCTTTAACCGCAATTTCAATCACCGCTTCAGGACGGCGAGCGATCATTTCTTTGAAAGTCGCTTGTTTGATACCACCTACATAGCCAGTGTGCCAGTAGTAAAGTTTATCTGTTTCTTTACGACCAGTTACTGCCACTTTATCTGCGTTGATAACAACGATGTAATCGCCAGTATCTACGTGTGGAGTGTACTCAGCCTTGTGTTTACCACGAAGACGACGCGCTAATTCAGTAGCTAAACGACCTAAAGTTTTACCTGTCGCATCTACCACATACCAGTCACGTTTTACTGTTTCTGGTTTTGCTACAAAAGTTTTCATTAATTAATTACCAAAATATAAGTTTGATACCCAGTGTTCCATATTGATTGAAACACAACCATTAATCTTAATCTCCACCCCTTCGAGTGTGATCTCGATAAAATAATACACAGTGGGAATCTGTGTATTTACAGGGTCGGCATATTATACCTATTTTCAATAAAAATGCTAACTTTTTGTTCAAAAAACTCATTTTATTTATAGAACACAAAAATAAACATTAATTAATTTCATGATTTTTATGAAACAATTGAAATTGACGCATGTTTATTCTTATCTTATGATAAATGCATTCTAATAAAAATATGAGAAAGCATGCTATGAGCTACGCAAAAGAAATTGACACATTAAACCAACATCTTGCCGACATTAACAAAAAAATCAATGTATCCTTCGAGTTCTTTCCTGCTAAAAATGAAAAAATGGAAAGTATGCTTTGGGATTCTATTCATCGCTTAAAAGAATTAAATCCTAAATTTGTTTCCGTAACCTATGGCGCAAACTCTGGTGAACGTGATCGTACACATAGCATAGTAAAAGCCATTAAAGCAGAAACAGGTTTAGAAGCCGCTCCTCATTTAACGGGTATTGATGCGACACCTGAAGAATTAAAAGAAATTGCAAAAGATTATTGGGATAGCGGTATTCGTCGCATCGTCGCATTGCGTGGTGATGAACCAAAAGGTTATGAAAAGAAACCATTCTATGCAGCTGACCTAGTTGAACTACTCCGCTCCGTAGCTGATTTTGATATCTCGGTTGCCGCATATCCAGAAGTTCACCCTGAAGCAAAATCAGCGCAAGCAGATTTAATCAATTTAAAACGTAAAATTGATGCCGGTGCCAATCATGTCATTACTCAATTTTTCTTTGATATTGATAATTACCTTCGCTTCCGTGATCGCTGTGCGTCTATTGGCATTGATGCTGAAATTGTACCTGGCATTCTCCCTGTAACCAACTTTAAACAACTTCAAAAAATGGCATCGTTTACGAATGTAAAAATTCCAGCATGGTTGACTAAGGCTTATGAAGGATTAGATGACGATCCAACGACTCGTAATCTTGTTGCAGCAAGCATCGCAATGGAGATGGTAAAAATTCTTTCTCGTGAAGGCGTAAACGATTTCCACTTTTATACATTAAACCGTAGTGAACTGACTTATGCGATTTGCCATACATTAGGCATTCGCCCTAAGTCTAATTAAATATTCGGCTAAACTAAATTCAAGCTATAGATAGAATTCTCCTACGTAACCCTCTTTTCAGGGATATCATAAAACCAGCACCTAATTGTTGATTATTTGTTCAAGATTAGGTGCATATCAATTCTAAATTGAAGTTTTTAATATATATCCTCTGTTTCCCTTGCTTTATTTTTACCTAACACAACATCTTTCATCACCGTCAGCAACTCTTTTTGAACATGAGAAAGTTTTGGTTTTTCGGCTTTCTCAAATGCAAGAGGACGACAAAACTCCATCGCCTTAATGCCCAATCGAGCCGTCAATAATCCCACGCCGATCCCCTGCGCAGCGCGTGCAGAAAGTTTTGCGGTAATATTTTGAGAAAGCCAATCCATCCCTAAATCTTGCACGATTTCAGTCGCACCAGCAAAAGCGAGATTCACTAACACTATTCTGAGCAAACGAAGACGGGTAAAATAGCCAAGCTCAATCCCATAAATCGCTGCAATTTTATTGATTAAACGAATATTTCGCCATGCAATAAAAAACATATCAATAACGGCCAAAGGACTGATTGCGACAATCACCGCTGATTCCGCTGCCATTTTCGTAATCAGTTTTTTTGCTTTTTTATCAAAAGATTGCAACACCGTTTGACTAAATAAATGGGTAACTTCGCGAGCAGAATAACTTTCATTAAGTTGCTTTTCCCATTGAACAATTGCGGGATGCTGCGAATCCAATTTTAAGGTATCGGCAATGGACAAACACAAGGCTTTTCCTTTATCGCTATCTTGCTCTGAAAAAACGTGATGATTTTCGACCGCACTTTCACCTATTAATCGCTGACTTTGTTCTTGTAAATTCAAACGTTTTTTAAGTTTCACCAAACGTCGCCATTCTGCGATAATTTCAGATAAACCAAACAACACAACGACAAAACTCACTAACGCAAAAGCAAGGTAAATCCATTGTTGATTTTGATAAGTATCCCAAATCCATTGAACAGATTGCGCAACCGTCGCCCCTAAAAATAAAAGTGCGGTCAATTTCAAAGCCGTTTTCCAACCACTCGATTTAGGCTTCACAATTTGCTCAAATTGCTCGTCCAACAACTCCCCTTCTAAAGGTTCGTTATCAATGGTGGTTTCAACATTATGAAATTCTTGTTTAGGCAGAATTTCTTCCTCTTCGACTTGTTGAGATTGTGTGAAAATTTGTTTTGTCATTATTCTTTCCAATAAAAATAGAAACGGTATTTTACTTCGAATTTCTTTAGCAAATCTTAAATGGCTGAAATAAAAAAGCAATATTGACTAGAAAATAAAATGAGCTACTATAGCCATTGTCCACAATTAGTTTATCTAATGTGTTAAGTTTTAACTGTTAACTAACTAGAGGGATCTTTTCATGAAGAAACTTATCGCCACTGCGGTGCTCTCCGCATGTTCTATGGCTTACGCCAATACCGACATTCCAAACTACAATACCGATTCTCATCTGTATGAATTCACTCAAACTTATGATTTAGTTGCGCCAAAAGGTTCGCAAGGACAAGCGAATCTGTGGGTGCCTTTACCATTTAATGGTGAGTATCAACAGGTAAAATCTATCCATTTTGAAGGTAACTATTTGGATGCCTATGTGACAGAAAACAACAAATATGGTGCGAAAACGCTCTTTGCGACTTGGGATAAAGATGCACAAAAACGCGATTTAAAAATCACAATGGTGATTGAAACCAAAGATCGTGAACCAATGGTTAAAGGTGCATTAGAAAATTACAAACCACCAAAAGATATTCACTATTCTGTTGATGTACAAGAATATTTAAAACCGACTCAACATATTAAAACTGATGGCATTGTGAAACAGTTCGCCGATAAAATTGTGGGCACTGAAACTAATCCATTGAAAAAAGCTGAGTTGATTCACCAATGGATCGTCAATAATATGGAACGTGATAATTCCGTTTTAGGCTGTGGCGATGGTGATGTAGAAAAAATTCTGACCACTGGTGTGTTAAAAGGTAAATGTACTGATATTAACTCTGTTTTCGTTGCACTTGCTCGTGCCAGCGGTATTCCTGCTCGTGAAATTTTCGGTATTCGTTTAGGTGCAGCGGATAAAATGGGCAAATACTCCAAAGGTGCATTCGGTAGCGCGGACGAACATGGCGTAGCAAACGTAAGCGGTGGTCAGCATTGTCGTGCTGAGTTCTATCTTGCGGGATTCGGCTGGGTGCCTGTTGATTCTGCAGACGTGGCCAAAATGCGTTTAGCAGAGAAAAAATCGGTTGATGATCAGGATACACAAGCCGTTGCCAAATACTTATTCGGTAACTGGGAAGCAAACTGGGTAGGATTTAATCATGCTCGTGATTTCGATTTATATCCACAACCAGAACTTGCTCCACTCAACAACTTTGGCTATCCGTATGCTGAAGTGGGCGGCGACCCGTTAAATTCCTTTGACCCGAAAGAATTTAAATATGACTACATCTCTAAAAAGCTCTAATAAATCTTTTTGGGTTGCGATTGCCACCGCACTAAGTGCTGCGGTGGCATCAACCTTGTGCTGCATTGCGCCTTTAATCTATTTAGTATTTGGCGTGTCATCCACATGGTTGATTGGCTTGGGTGAATATGATTATTTACGCATTCCTATGCTTATCGTTTCATTATGCGCCTTTGCCTACGGCTTTTGGTTGCTGATGTTTTCAAAAAAAATCATTTGCAGCAAATACATTTCCCGTAAAAAGCTCATTGTTTTGTATTGGATTGTATTTATCGTCATGCTCTTTTTCTTAACTTATCCAACCATTTTACCGTGGATTTTAGAGCTTTCTAATTAGGAACAAAAAATGAAGAAATTAACGACCACACTTTTGCTTTCATTATTCACTTTATCTATCGCACAAGCGGAAGAAACAAAGCAACTTGTGCTAAAAGTGAATGAAATGAACTGCCAGCTTTGTGCTTATTTAGTGAATAAAGAGTTACGCAATATTGATGGCGTGATTTCCACTAAAGCCTCCATTAAAGATAGAACTGTGACTGTTGTGGAAGATCCAAAAGTTGCTGATGAGCAGTTAATTAATGCAATTCATAAATTGGAATATACGGCGGAAGTGGTTAAGTAACCTGATAAAAAATAAAAGTGCGGTCAAAATTGACCGCACTTTTTTATCTTTCGATAATCGAATTATTTAATCACGCCACATGCCATACGTGGGCCGCCACCGCCAAGTGGAGCTGGATGATCTGAGTGGTTGTCACCACCTGCGTGAATCATAATAGAATGACCACGAACTTCATCTAATTTTTTAAGACGTGGCGCTAAAACAGGGTTAGTTGCTGTACCATCATGTAATACAGTTAAAGCAGGTAAGTCACCTAAGTGAGCATCATCTTGCCATGGGTAACCGTGTTGTTTTGCACCTTTAGGATCCCAGTGACCGCCAGCCGCTAAACCTGCGGTTAATTTACCGTCTTTTTCTTTTGGATCACAGCTTGGATTTTCATGAATGTGGAAACCATGTAAACCTTCAGCTAAACCTTGTAGATTTGGTGTAAACACTAAACCATAATTTGATTCAGTAATAGTTACAGTCCCTACATCCTTGTTACCATTTGCAGGATCTAATTGTTGTACTTTTACTTCGATTGAAGGACCTGCTGGTTTTGCCATATGGTCATGTGCATTTGCCACGCCAGCAGCACAAATTCCGCTGATTGCTAATGCTAAGAGAGTTTTCATTTTCATTATAAGCTCCTTTACTTTAGAAAGACTCAAATTAATTCTACCTAAATACCAATAAAAAAATAGTGGTTTATATTAAATATTTGACAATTAAATTGATTTGACTTTTCTATCAATCAAACCTATCCGCCAATAAAAACTGTAAAACTGCATCCATTCTTAAATGCGGAATGCTTTCACCTTGTTGTAAAACTTGAGGTTCAAAGGAATCAAAATCAAAAGATTGTTTTGACCAGAACTCTGCACTAGGTAGTTTACTTGGTACAGACCCCGGATAAAGCGTAATAAGTTGCTTATCTACAGAACGCACTCCTTGAATAGCTTTGATTTGTTTACCGTTTTGATTAACTAAAACTTGTTTTGTCGCTCGAATCGCAGCAATTGCCGTATATTCTGTATCAATCCCCTCAAATTCTACATGACGACCACCCTCTTGCACCAATTGGCGCATTAGGCTAATTAAATTTTGAATTTGATCTGTCGTGATATGATCGGCTTTTGTTGCCACAAACATGAGCTTATCAATATTTGGGGAAAACAAGCGATTAAGTAAATTACGTTTTCCATAATGGAAATTTTTGAAAAGCTGATTAAGCCCTGTTTGCATATCAATAAAAGCTTGTTGGCTATGATTTAATGGTGTTAAGCAATCGGCTAAAATTACTTGGCGATCAAAGGTGGAAAAATAATTTTCATAAAAGCCTTTCACTACCTTATTACGATAATAATCATATCTCTTATTCAACACGGTAAAATAGCTATTGGATTTCGCCTCTCTTTTCAATTTTTGCCATTGCTCCTCGGACAAATGCAATAACGGGAAAAATTGTAATACAGGTGCGCCTTCTAATTCACCAGGTAAAACAAATCGGCCAGGTTGAATAAATTGCATTCCTTCTGCTTTACAAGCAAGCAAATAATCGGTGTAAGATTTTGCAATCTGCGCTAAAACATCTTCATTGACGACCGCACTTAGGTCGAGTTTTTTCAGTTTATCCAACCAATCTTGCGCAAACTGTTGACGAATACCCGATGTAATTTTGGCTTGTTCGAGCGACCATTGTTGAAAATCTAGATTTAGCAAAGGTAAATCCAATAACCATTCACCAGGATAATCAAAAATATCTAAATATAATGTGCCACGTTCTTTAAAATGACGAAGTAAGCCCGATTGGCGTTCAAAACGAATAGCAAGGCGTGTTTCACTTACGCCTCGAGTAGATTGACACCATTGTGGAGGATTATTCATTAAATCATTGAGATTCGCTTCATAATCAAAACGTGGAATACTTAAATCCTGCTGAGGAACACGTTTTACCGCTAAAATAGATTGATTTCGAGCAGCCTCAAATAAAGGAAGATGAGCATTTCCCTCTTGATTAATATGTAACAATTGATTAATCAAACTCGTAATAAAGGCTGTTTTACCGCTTCGACTTAGCCCTGTCACAGCTAAACGTAAAGTGCGGTCAAATCCACGATTGATTATTTGATTAATTTCCCGATTAATTGATTTAAACATATCCTAAAAATCCAATAACTAGCCATTTTTGCCAAGATATTTTACAATTCACTCAATTTATCACAAAACGGTCTTTAATGATAAAGCTATGTTACGTCGAAATGTCACTTTTTGTTTTTTATTGTGTGGGTTGAGCCAAATTAATCTGGCACAAGCCGCCCCAAGCATACCCAAAATGCTGACAGAAAACGGCTTAACATACTGCACGAATGCATCGGGTTTTTCCTTTAACCCGCAAACTGCTGACGCGGGCACCAGTATGAATGTGGTGACGGAACAAATTTATAACAAATTGTTTGATATTAAAGACCATAGTGCTGCGCTTGTTCCAGTATTAGCACAATCCTATTCTCTTTCATCTGACGGTAAACAAATTCTCATTAATCTTCGTAAAGGGGTGAAATTCCATCGTACTCCTTGGTTTACACCAACACGTGACTTTAATGCAGAAGATGTGGTCTTTTCGATTAATCGTGTTTTAGGGCATGATACTTATCTGCCAACACTTTCAGATGACGTAGTAACCTATAAAAATCCACAATATAGAATCTTCCACGAGCAAGCCAAAAAGGTTCACTTTCCATATTTTGAAAGTATTAAGCTGAATCAAAAAATTAAAAGTATCACAGCAACCAATCCTTATCAGGTCAAGATTGAGCTGTTTGAACCCGATGCCTCAATTCTGTCGCATCTTGCCAGTCAATATTCTATTATTTTCTCTCAAGAATATGCGTATCAATTAAGTGCAGATGATAATCTCACCCAATTGGACACACACCCTGTTGGCACGGGTCCTTATCAAGTAAAAGATTACGTTTATAACCAATATGTTCGCTTGATACGCAATGAAGCTTATTGGGAAAAGAAAGCCAAAATTGAAAATATTATTGTGGATCTTTCGGCGGATCGTACAGGGCGTTTAATTAAATTCTTTAATAATGAATGTCAAATCGCGTCTTATCCTGAAGTCAGCCAACTCGGTTTGTTAAGCGAAAAAGATGATCGTTATTATCTGCAATCTACGGATGGAATGAACTTGGCCTATTTGGCTTTCAATTTCCAAAAGCCATTAATGCAAGATAAAACTATTCGTCAAGCCATTTCGCAAAGCTTAAACCGTTTTAGAATTGTGCGAAATATTTACCACAATACAGCAACCGTAGCGAATAACATTATCCCTGATATTTCTTGGGCTTCTGCAATTAATACGCCTGATTTTTCTTATGATTATCAGCCCTCAGAAGCGGAAAAAACGTTACGCGATAAAAAACTCACGTTAAAGATGTGGGTAATAAACGAAGAGCAAGTATATAACCCTGCACCAATTAAAATGGCGGAACTCATTAAATGGGATTTAGCCAAAGCAGGAGTGGATATTAAAGTGCGGTCAGTAACGCGCACGTTTTTGATCGAACAATTGCGCAAAGGCACTGAAGATTACGATTTAATCTTAACGGGTTGGCTTGCTGGAAACCTTGATCCTGACGGTTTTATGCGCCCGATTTTAAGTTGTGATACACAAAAGGAAATCACTAATCTATCCAATTGGTGTAACCCTGAATTCGATAAGATGATGGATCGTGCACTATCCACCAATCATTTGTATGAACGCTCTAAAGCGTATAACAATGCGCAAGAGCTCATTTTAAACGAATTACCTATTGTGCCAATTGCAAACGTAAAACGACTTTTAGTCGCACGTGGTAATGTAAAAGGAATTGAAATGACCCCATTTGGGGGCATCAATTTTTCTACCTTGTATTTCATGAAAAATAAGGAGAAAAAATAATGCTCTTTTCAGCAATTCGTTATGTCATTTGGGTAAGCATTTTATTATTGGTTTTATCCGTATTAAGTTTTGTGATTTTAATGCGAGATCCGCTCAATGCTGATCTTGTCACAAACAACATTTATAGTGCTTATTATCATTACCTTACATCATTGTTACAGGGCGATTTAGGAATTACCTATAACGGCGGAGAATCGTTAAAAGATTTAATTTTTACGGTATTACCACCCACATTAGAGCTCTGTTTTACCGCACTTTTATTGGCTTGTATCTTAGGTATTCCTCTCGGCGTATTAAGTGCGGTCTATAATCAGCGCCCTTGTGCACGTGCATTGCAAAGTATCTCTAATATTGGTTTGTCTATTCCTATTTTCTGGTTTGCCCCGATTTTACTCTATGTAGCAGCGATTCAAAGCTGGGAGATTGCAGCCATTGGGCAGTATAATTTACTGTATGAAATCAAACCTATCACAGGCTTCCCTACCATTGATATGTGGTTTGTTGATGTCCCTTACAGAACCAAAATCGTACAAAACGTTTTACAGCATTTAGCCTTACCGACATTAGTACTTTGTATTCTGCCGACAATGGAATTTATCCGAATCATTCAGCAACGAGCTGATTATTTACTTCAACAAGAATATGCCAAAGCGGCTGTAACACGTGGATGGTCGAAATGGACGATTTTAAAACGTTACGTTTTTCGTAATACATTTCCATTATTGATTCCACAGCTTACTCGCGTATTTACCTTAGTATTAACACAATGTATGTTGGTAGAAAACGTTTTAGGTTGGCCAGGAATCGGACGTTGGCTGATTGATGCCGTAACCCAACAAGATTACAACAGTATTTCGGCTGGTGTCGTAGTGATCGGTGTTTGCATCATCATTATTGATACCTTAGCCAAGTCGCTGATGTTTATGTTAGATCCATTTAATAAGAAGGGCTGGTATGCAAGATAGAGAACCTGATGAATTTCGCGAAAGCACCTCCTTCTTTCAAATTTGGTTGCTTTTCCGCCAAAATCGTGTGGCATTATTTAGTTTCTATTTATTTGTTATCCTGATTTTGGTCGCTATTTTCCCGAAACTCATCATGCCTTATAGCGAAAGCATGGAGTTTGTGGGAGAAGAATTGATGCCGCCATCTTGGGTAGAAAAAGGTCGTATCGCCTTTTTCTTTGGCACGGACGATCTTGGCCGAGATGTACTCAGTCGATTAATAATGGGGACACAATACACTCTTGGTTCATCCCTTTTGGTGGTTATCGCTGTGGCAATTATTGGGGGCGCACTAGGTATTCTTGCGGGTATGTCTGACGGGATTAAAGCGCGTTTTTTAGGTCATTTTTTTGATGCTTTTTTATCGATTCCTATTTTGCTGATTGCCATTATCATTTCCACGTTAATGGAACCAAGCTTAATGAATGCGATGTTTGCTACCCTATTGGCTATTTTGCCGTATTTTGTGCATGCCATTTATCAAGCGATTCAGCAAGAGCTGAAAAAAGACTATGTTCTCTTACTCAAATTAGATGGGATTTCAAACTGGGAGCTATTAAAAAGCACAATTTTGCCGAATATTAGTGCCATCTATACGCAAGAAATCGCTCGTGCGTTTGTGGTGGCAATTTTAGATATCACAGCATTAAGCTTTATTTCTCTTGGTGCGCAACGCCCTATGCCAGAATGGGGGGCGATGATCAAAGACTCACTGGAGTTAATTTATCTTGCGCCTTGGACTGTCTTATTACCTGGTTTTGCTATTATTTTTACCATTTTATTAAGCATTATTTTTACTAACGGATTGTGTCAAGCAATCAATAAATATTACGAGTAACCCATGGCGCTGTTAGATATTCGCAATCTTAATATTGAAATTCAAACACCAAACGGCCGCATAAAAATTGTGGACGGTGTCAATCTTTCGCTTAATGAAGGTGAAATTCTAGGACTTGTCGGTGAGTCAGGTTCAGGTAAAAGTTTAATTGCTAAAGTAATCAGTAATTCTATTAAAGACAACTGGATTGTCACGGCTGACCGTTTTCGTTTTAATGATGTTGAATTACTTAAACTGACACCTAATCAACGTCGAAAAATCGTTGGAAAAGAAATTTCAATGATCTTTCAAAATCCATTAAGCTGCCTGGACCCAAGTCGAAAAATCGGCAAACAGCTTATCCAAAGTATTCCCAATTGGACCTTTAAAGGCCGTTGGTGGCAATGGTTTGGTTGGAAAAAACGTCGCGCAATTGAATTGCTACACCGTGTAGGTATTAAAGATCACCAAGACATTATGGCAAGTTATCCAGATGACCTCACTGAAGGTGAAGGCCAAAAAGTGATGATCGCCGTAGCAGTGGCTAATCAACCTCGTCTATTAATTGCGGACGAACCCACGAATTCTTTGGAATCTATTACGGCCTTGCAAATTTTCCGTTTGCTTTCGAGCATGAATCAAAACCAAGGCACAACGATTTTATTAGCAAGTAACGATCTTAAAAGTATCAGCGAATGGTGTGATAGTATTTCCGTCCTTTATTGTGGGCAAAATACAGAGTCTGGGCCAACCGACCAAATATTAGAAATGCCTCACCATCCTTATACGCAGGCATTACTTTACTCTGTGCCGGATTTTAGTCGTCCTTTAAATTTTAAAAGCAAATTAGGGACACTAGAAGGCACAGTGCCGATTTTGGAGCAAATGCCTATTGGTTGTCGTTTAGGGCCACGTTGTCCTTTCGCTCAACGTGAATGTATTCAAAAACCAAGCCGCTATCGTATTAAACAGCATGAATTCTCCTGCCATCATCCGATCAACCTTCGAGAACGGCAGTTTAAAGATAAAGTGGCCGCTTCACCGCTTACGCTCAACACAGAATCAAAAGGAAACGAATAATGCCATTATTGAAAGTGGAAAATCTCAGTAAAACCTTTGATGGTCCAGCCAAACTTTTTGGCTCTGAGCAGTTTTATGCGGTAAAGGACGTCAGCTTTTCGCTTAGTCGGAAAGAAACACTTGCGATTATTGGTAAAAATGGTTCAGGAAAATCGACCTTAGTGAAAATGATCGCAGGGATTACGCCCCCGACTTCGGGGAAAATCTTATTTAATGATTTACCGCTCCAATTTGAAGATTTTCACTATCGTGCACAACATATCCGAATGGTTTTACAAGATGCAAATTCAGCGTTTAATCCTCGGTTGAATATTGGCCAAGCCTTAGATGCACCGCTGCGATTAATTACCGACTGGGATGAAGAAACACGTAATCAAAAGATCTTTGAAACCCTTTCGTTAGTAGGACTTTACCCTGATTACACCAATCTTAAAATTAAACATCTCTCTGTTAGTCAAAAACAGCGGATCGCTTTGGCTCGTGCACTCATTCTGCAGCCTGAAGTGATTATTATCGATGACGCACTTGGTACATTAGATGCCTCTGTTCGTGTTCAATTGCTTAATCTAATTCTAGATTTACAAGAACATTTAGGTATTTCCTATATTTATGTCGGACAACACTTAGGGATTATCAAACATATTGCGGATCAAGTCTTGGTGATGGATGAAGGTGAAATTATCGAGTCAGGTACACCAAGAGAGATCTTTACCAATCCTCAAAATAATATCACTCGCCTTCTTGTAGAAAGCCATTTTGGTCAATTACTCGATAAAAATGCTTGGCAAACAACCACTTCCTAAGCATCTTCAAATACAAGTTAGACATAGACATCTCAAAAAAACATCTTTAAAATTGACCGCTCTTTTCATTCTTTTAACAAAATAGGAAAGCAACTATGCAAGCATTATTAAAACTCACTAACTTTGTGAGCAAAACTTTCGCATTATGGGCGATTGTTTTTGCTCTTCTCGCCTTTCTCTTCCCAGCACAATTTAAAATTTTTGCACCATTCATTCCTTACCTTTTAGGTTTAGTAATGTTTGGTATGGGGATTACCTTAACGTTTGCTGATTTCAGTGAAGTGGCTAAACATCCTAAATCTGTATTCATTGGTGTAGCAGGTCAATTTATCATTATGCCTGCTATCGCATTCGGATTAGCAAAAGCCTTTGATTTACCTGCTGATTTAGCAGTTGGTGTGATTCTGGTGGGTTCTTGCCCGGGTGGTACTTCATCAAACGTAATGACCTATTTAGCGAAAGGTAATACTGCGCTTTCTGTCGCTTGTACGACAATTTCAACCTTACTTTCACCAGTATTAACGCCTGCTATTTTCTATGTATTGGCAAGTCAATGGTTAGATATTAATGCGGGTGCCATGTTTATGTCTGTATTAAAAATGGTATTGTTCCCCATTTTCTTAGGTTTAGTCGTTCGTGCGCTCTTCAAAAAACAAGTGGAACAAGCAAGCCAAACGATGCCATTAGTCTCTGTTATTTCTATCGTCTTAATCTTGGCGGCCGTTGTAGCAGTAAGTAAAGATAAAATCGTAGAATCAGGTCTATTAATTTTCAGTGTAGTGGTTTTACATAACTGCTTAGGTTATTTAATTGGTTACTTTGCGGCAAAATTATTTAAACTTAATACGGCGGATAGTAAAGCTGTAGCAATTGAAGTGGGTATGCAAAACTCAGGTTTAGGCGCCGCACTGGCAGCGGCTCATTTCAACCCGATTGCAGCGGTACCAAGTGCTTTATTTAGTTTCTGGCACAATGTATCGGGTCCAATTCTAGCGAATATTTTCTCTAATATCAAAAATGAAAAATAAGCGATTTGGGTAAAAAATAAGGGCGGAAATTACATTCCGCCCTTTTTGTATTTTACAGTTTTACTTAACCGAACCACAATTTAAACAATACAAATACTGCCCTTTTGGATCATTAAATTTAGTCAATACATTCAGTTGTTTTTTCACTTGATGTACTTCCTGTGGCAATCCCAACCAATTTGTCAGTAAAGCTTGGCCTTTTTGTTTAAGCTTGCGATCTAATTTAGCTAAGAAGCTATTATCTTCATCAACCAACCATTGTACACTAAAATTATCCATGTATTTATCAGGATGTTGATTGACTAGCGCGACCACTTTATCAATGGCTATATCAATATCACCTAATTCGTCGACTAAGCCGTTTTTCTGTGCATCTTGTCCTAACCAAACTTGGCCTTGAGCAATTTTATCCACTTTATCTTTTGATAATTGACGCCCACGGCTTACCACATCTAAGAAACGATCATAACCATTTTCAATACTGAGTTGGTAAATATCCTGAGTATTTTTACTCAATGGACTTAAAGCTGAGGTTTCCGCGAGATCTGTTGTCGCTACGCCATCGGTACTCATTCCCATTTTTTTGATTGTATTTTCAAAGGTTGGGAATAATGCAAAAATCCCTATTGAGCCTGTAATCGTATTTTTATCCGCTACGATATAGTCGGCAGTTGAAGAAATCCAATAACCACCAGAAGCGGCCATGCCTCCCATTGATACTACAACAGGTTTGCCTGCTTTTTGAAGATTTTCAGTTTCCTGGCGAATAATTTCAGAGGCAAATGCACTGCCACCCGGTGAGTTAACACGGAGAACAACAGCCTTCACTTTCTCGTTATTGTAGGCCTGTCTTAATAACTTCGCAATAGTATCGCCACCTGCAGATTCTTCATCACTTTCACCATCAATAATCGTCCCCTCTACATTCACTACCGCAACGATATTTTTTTCATTTGGATCGACAGAGAAACGATCACCTAAATCAGATAAATAATCTTCAAAATCTAATAATTTGGTATTTCCCTCTGTATCTTGACCAAAAAGTGCGGTCAATTTTTTATCTAAATCCAATCTCGTCGCAAACTGAGTGACTAACTGACGTTTTTTCACATAAGCCGTTTCATCACCTTTTAATGCCTTTAAATCACTAATATACTTTTGTGCATTCGGTAATACATCATTAGCGGTAATATGACGATTAGCTATTAATGTTTGCATATAATTTTGCCACATACCTCCAAGCCATTTTTGCATATTCGCTTTTGCTTCTGGCGACATATCATCACGCAAGAACGGTTCTACCGCGGACTTATAAGTCCCTACACGAAAAATATGCGGTGTAATTTCAAGTTTTTCGAGCATAGATTTAAAGTAAAGATTTTCCTGACGCAAACCTTGAATACCAACTTGCCCAATTGGATTGAGATAAATGTCATCCGCAAAACTCGCAAGGAAATATTGTGCCTGCGTGTAATTGTCGGCATAAGCAATAACTGGCTTTTCTGACTCTTTGAAACTTTGAATCGCTTTTCCTACATACTCTAATGATGGAAGATCGCCCCCTTCAAAATCATTTAAATTCAATACTAAACCACGAATACGTTCATCATCTTTCGCAGATAAAATACTTTGCACCACATCAAAAGTGGAATATTTATAAGAGACTTTTTCATCATTTAAACGTTGAAATTCCTCTTGCCAACTCAGCATATCTTCCGTGTTATCTGCAAGATAGCCTGTTAAATTTAAATATAATGCGCCTTGATCGCCCGATAAAACTTGGCTTTTCTTGCCATCACTAAAAAGGCTGACAAGCACAATCAACGCTAAAACAAATAATAAGAACACAAAATTCATCACAAGATTTCGGATAAAATTGAGCGCTTTACAACAAAATTTCAATACGCTTAATATGACATTCATGTGAAATTAAACCTTTTAAAACAGAAATAAAAATTGTGCGTAGCCTATCATAAAGTCCTATGAAAAACTATGTTATAATCAACCGCACTTAACTGGAAGAAGGAAAATACTATGGATGCATTAACTCTTTTAACACAACGCAAATCCAATAAAAAATTAACAGCCCCCGCCCCTAACCAAGTGCAATTAGAGCAAATGTTTCAAGCCGCTTTACGTGCACCTGATCATGGTAAACTCGAACCTTATCATTTTGTCGTGATGCAAGGCACTGGTTTAAGTAAATTAGAAGGCTTGCTCAAAGCATCTGTGGCTGAATTTGATTTAGGTGAAGATAGATTAAAAAAAGCAGAGAATTTTGCACGCCGCGCACCAATGGTTATTGCCGTCATTGCTAAAATTAATCATGAAGTCGCCAAAGTTCCTGGTTGGGAACAAATGCTTACTGCAGGTGCAGCAACTTATGCCCTTCAACTTGCAGGTAATTCGCTTGGCTTTGAGAGCTTTTGGGCAACGGGTCCACTTATTGAAGGACGTGAATTACGTGAAGCATTTGGCTGTGGTAAAAATGATAAGATTGTTGCCTTATTACAAATTGGTACAGCAGCTGAAAAATTAGAAAAAGACTGTAAACCAAAAGATTTATCACGTTTCGTGAGCCATTTATAAAAATCAAAAAAGGCGGAAGTTTCCGCCTTTTCTGTTTATTTTATTCTAACTCGCCTTCTATTCCGCTTCGAATTTTGTGCTCAAACGCCGTATAATCCACTAAAAAGGCATCATGTCCATAATCCGATGGGAATTCGTAAAATTTTAAATCGACTCCCGCTTGTTCTAAAAGCTGTTTACTTTTATGTAAATCAACAGATTTAAATAATTGATCGGTCGTTACTGAAACTAATGTATAGCATGCCTTAATTCGAGATAAGGCTTCTTTTACATCAATATATCCCATACTTGGATCATACAGATCGAGCGCTCGCAATAAATGTAAATAGGAATTAGCATCAAAACGATCTAAGAATTTTTGACCTTGATAACTTAGATAGGACTCCACTTGAAAGTGATCCCCCCAGAATTGCCCGTCAGATTTAGTCGCTCGACCAAATGCCTTCGCCAATTGCAAATCAGTGCGATAGGTTAGCATACCCAGCATTCGAGCTATCGAAAGGCCTTGGTGAGGTGGAGTCCCCTCATAATAATCACCATGATTAAAATTTGGATCATTGATTATTGCTTGACGCATAACATGATTAAACCCAATGGCTTCCGCACTAAAAAAAAGAGAAGAGCATAGATTTACAATATTATCCATAAAATCGGGATAATCAATTGCCCACTGTGTGGCTTGCATTCCACCAAAAGAGCCACCTACGATTGCTTTTAAATGCGTGATGCCGAGATAATCAAGTAAGGCTTTTTGCACTTTGATAATATCTTGAACAATGATATTTGGGAACTGGCTACCATAAGGTTTTCCAGTAGTTGGATTAATCGAACTCGGACCTGTTGTACCTTTACAACCACCTAATACATTTGAGCAAATAAAAAAATATTTAGATGTATCAAAAGCGAGACCTTCGCCCATAAAGTTTTGCCACCAACCGTCTTTATTCGGTTCATCAAAATAAGGTTCTGCGTCTCCTGTTAAGGCATGGCAAACCAGAACAACATTGCTTTTATCTGCATTTAAAGTGCCATAAGTTTTATATGCCACATTGATAGGCGAAAGCTGTCCGCCCAATGCTAATTGAAGTGGATAGTCTTCAAAAAGCGCAACATTTTGCACAGCCATAAAATGATAACCCTTTCCGTTGATAGTTTACCAATTATCAACAGCTTATTTTTTTTGTCAAGAAATTTTAGACGTTTAGACGTCCAAATACTCTTATCATCTATTCAATAAACAAGTTAGACTTGAATTTACTTCCTTTTTTCAGTATGTTAGCTATATGCAACTATCCAAAATGCCATCAAAAATGACCGCTCTTTCATGGTTTTTACGCCTTTCACTAAAAAAACTCCTCGGTTATATCTTGGGGCTCTTTTTATTTGTCTTGATTGGTTGTTTCACGATTGATCGCACCGTGAGCTTTTATGTACAAGATCGCGTGTATGAAGATGTCGAAACGCTCCCGCATCGTCATTATGCATTGGTACTTGGTACATCCAAATATGTCGCTAAAGGAAAAACCAATAAATATTATGATTACCGCTTAGACGCATCAAAATTCTTGATCGAGCACGATAAAGTCGATTATTTACTGCTAAGTGGTGATAACCGCACGCTTCAATATAACGAGCCACGCACCATGTTTTTGGACCTACGTAAAATGGGCATATCTGAAAGTGTGATGTTTAAAGATTTTGCGGGATTCCGCACCTTAGACTCCGTTGTACGCGCAAGCAAAGTTTTCCAAGTGCCCTCTTTTACTATTATCAGCCAAAAATTCCATTGTGAACGTGCACTACTGATTGCTAAGTACTACGATATTGATGCAATTTGTTTTACTGCAAAAGAACCCGAAATGTATTTTGGGATACGTATTCGCGAAATATTTGCTCGCGTGAAAGCCGTGTTAGACTTAATTATTGGTGTAAAACCTTATTTCCTTGGTGCACCAGAGCCTCTGCCAATACCTATCGAATAGTTAATGATTCTTTAATTTTTACCCTATTAAATCAAAAAATATCTAAATAATTGGTTTTTTACTCTATTTTTTTGGAGTATTTATTTGACAATTTTTGATGAAATCGCTATTTCTAATACCTAATCATAAAACACAACATCTTACTTTTCATTTTTAGAGGATTATCTTATGTCTCATTTATCGGTAGCAAAATTTGGTGGTACATCTGTTGCAAACTACTCAGCTATGCAGGCCTGTGCCAAAATCATCATTGCAGATCCTAATACTCGCGTTGTGGTGCTTTCAGCATCAGCTGGTGTGACAAATTTATTAGTCGCCTTAGCAAATGGCGTGAAAGCTGAAGAACGTGCAAAATTAATCGGTGAAGTCCGTCAAATTCAGGAAAATATTTTAAATGAATTACAAGACGACAGCCATGTACGTCCTATCATCGAAAAATATTTAGAAAACATTACCGCACTTTCTGAAGCAGCAAGCCTTGCGACATCAAAAGCTTTAACTGATGAAATCATCAGTCAAGGTGAAATGATGTCGACACAAATTTTCATTGAAGTATTAAGAGAATTACAAACTACCGCAACTTGGGTTGATGTACGTAGTTTAGTGGCAACTAATGATAACTTTGGTAAAGCCGCACCAGATGACTCTCAAACTCAAGTAAACTGCGATAATTTATTAAAACCATTAATTGACCGAGGTGAATTAGTCATCACCCAAGGTTTTATCGGCCGTGAACCAGGTGGTAAAACGACTACTTTAGGTCGTGGTGGTAGTGACTACTCTGCGGCACTTTTAGCGGAAGTATTAGACGCAAAAGATGTATTAATTTGGACGGATGTAGCGGGAATTTATACCACAGACCCGCGTGTCGTCCCTGAAGCAAAACGTATTGATACAATGAGTTTTGCTGAAGCTGCTGAAATGGCAACTTTCGGTGCTAAAGTATTGCACCCTGCAACATTACTTCCAGCTGTGCGCAGTAATATTCCCGTTTATGTCGGTTCTAGTAAAGCGCCTGATGCAGGCGGTACTTGGGTAACACGCGATCCACAACCACGTCCTACATTTCGTGCAATTGCATTACGGCGTGATCAAACTTTATTAACGCTTTCAAGCTTAAGTATGCTACATGCTCAAGGTTTCCTTGCAAATGTATTCAATATCTTGTCCAAATATAAAATTTCCGTCGATACAATCACCACATCTGAAGTGAGCATCGCATTAACCTTAGATAAAACAGGATCTGTTTCATCCGGTATCGAATTACTTTCTCCAGAATTGCTAAATGAATTAAACCAATATTGTACCGTAAGAGTGGATACGGGAGTCTCACTTGTGGCCTTAATAGGCAATGATCTACACCTTGCCTCAGGTGTAGCTAAACGCATATTTAATACCTTAGAAAATTATAATATTCGTATGATTAGCTATGGTGCAAGTACGAATAATATTTGTATGTTAGTACAGAGTGACAAAGCGGATGATGTAGTTCGTTCATTACATAAATCGTTGTTTGAATAATAAATTTATAGAAAGTGTGGTTAAAAATAACCGCACTTTTTTACGTTTAGAATTTGAGATTACGATAAAAAAAGAGTAAAGTATTAGCTTATTTGATTTATGGACTGACGCAAACTTAAGGCGGAAATTATGGGAAAAAGTGTTGTTATTCTTGGCGCTCAGTGGGGCGATGAAGGAAAAGGTAAGATCGTTGATTTATTAACAGATCGAGTTAAATATGTGGTGCGTTACCAAGGTGGCCACAACGCAGGTCACACGTTAATTATTAATGGTGAAAAAACCGTATTACGCTTAATTCCATCAGGTATTTTACGTGATAATGTGACCTGTTTAATTGGTAATGGCGTAGTGCTTTCTCCTGCCGCATTAATGCAAGAAATGGGCGAGTTAGAAAACCGAGGGGTAAAAGTACGTGAACGTTTGTTAATTTCTGAAGCTTGTCCATTAATTCTCCCTTATCATGTTGCGATGGATCATGCTCGTGAAGCTGCATTAGGCAAAAAAGCCATTGGTACAACCGGTCGGGGTATCGGTCCCGCTTACGAAGATAAAGTGGCACGTCGTGGTTTACGCGTGGGTGATTTATTCAATCGCGAAGCCTTTGCTGAAAAATTAAAAAATATCCTTGAATACTATAATTTCCAATTGGTGAACTACTACAAAGTAGAACCTGTTGATTATCAAAAAACATTAGACGATGTGTTTGCGGTAGCTGATATCATCACGGGCATGGTAGCAGATGTGACAACCATCTTAGATACGGCTCGCAAAAATGGCGACAACATTTTATTCGAAGGTGCACAAGGTACCATGCTTGATATCGACCACGGCACCTATCCATATGTAACCAGTTCCAACACTACCGCAGGTGGCGTAGCGACTGGTTCAGGTTTCGGTCCTCGTAACCTTGATTATGTGTTAGGTATCATCAAAGCATACTGTACACGTGTTGGTGGCGGTCCATTCACCACAGAATTATTCGATGAAACGGGTGCTGAAATTGCACGTAAAGGTAATGAATTTGGTGCTGTAACTGGTCGTCCTCGTCGTTGTGGTTGGTTTGATGCTGTAGCCATTCGTCGTGCAATTCAACTAAACTCAATTTCTGGCTTCTGTATGACCAAATTAGATGTATTAGATGGCTTTGATGAAGTGAAAATCTGTACAGCTTACAAAATGCCAAATGGCGAAATCGTTGAATATGCACCATTGGCAGCGAAAGATTGGGAAGGCGTAGAACCAATTTACGAAACTTTACCAGGTTGGAAAGAAAACACCTTCGGTGTCACTGATGTAAATAAATTACCGCAAACTTGCCGTGATTACATCAAACGTATCGAAGAAGTAACTGGTGTACCGGTAGATATCCTTTCAACGGGTCCAGATCGTGTTCAAACGATGATTTTACGCGATCCATTTGCGGCCTAAAACGGCATAAAAATAAACCGCACTTTGGCACAACCAAGTGCGGTTATTTTTTAAGGAGTTTTTAATGACTGAACAAGATATTGCTGACTACCTAAAAAATCACCCTGATTTTTTTACCCATCATCCTGAACTACTTCAACTGCTTAGTATTCCGCATAGCCATGAAGAAGGGACGATTTCCTTAGTCGAAGCACAGCTTGCTCAGCAACGAGAACAAATCAAAACGCTTACTCAACTCCTCGAAAAATTTCATCTGCTTGCCCATCAAGAAGCGGATATCTTCTTTGCTCTGTTACCTTTGCAGAAAAAACTATTTCAAACAGAAGACTTTATTGCCATCAATGAAAAACTTGATGACTGGGCAAAAGGCTATGAGCTAAAAGGTGCTAAAATCTTACTTTTCACTGACAGCTGGCAAAAAAAGGACACTATTCCTGAACAACATTGGCTAGACCGAAAAGCGTTTGAACTCATTCGCCTAGAGCGCATGGGGTTACGCCAATTCTATTTAGGCGATCTCTCCAATAAAGAAAAAGCCCTTATGTTCCTTCCGGAAGAACTCCCTATCGGTTCTGTGGCGATTTGCCGTTTAGGTGGAACACCGCAAAAACCAACCGCACTTTTAGTCTTCAAATCTCGAGACACTGACCGTTTCCACAACGACCAAGACACCACATTTCTTCGACATTTAGTCGATATTGTAGAATTGCATTTGGGAAGGTGGCTTTAAATATTGAAAATCAACTTGTGATATACAATCATCATTATGAGTAACGGGTATGCTACATAGCATTAACACCATTTTGTCATTTCCTTTATTAACTATTAGCATTCAGTCAAAACACCTAAAAAGAAAGTCCAATTATTCGGCCACCCAAAAATGCGAAGCCTTCTTAACCTGACTTTCTTTGATGATTAAAGTATATTCTTCTCACCACGAGAAAGACTAATTAAGCCTGAACGCACAATTTCAAGTAATGTGCTTTCTTCTTTCAGTGCCTCAACAAAAGCATCTAATTTGTCTTTTGTACCCGTTAACTGAATGGTATAAGATTTTGTTGTCACATCCACAATCTGACCACGGAAGATGTCGGCTAAACGTTTTAATTCATCACGCGATGAACCTGTTGCACGCACTTTCACTAACACCACTTCACGTTCTACGTGATCATGCTCACTCAAATTGATAACTTTAAACACATCCACTAATTTGTGAAGTTGCTTTTCAATTTGCTCAAGTACTTGCTCATCCCCTACCGCTTCAATCGTCATACGAGAAAGGGTTGGGTCGTCCGTAGGTGCCACGGTTAAGCTTTCAATGTTAAATGCACGTTGGGAAAATAAGCCGACCACTCGAGATAATGCACCGGATTCATTTTCTAATAAAACAGATAAAATTCTACGCATTATTCTTTCTCCTCTTGTGGTTTGCTGAAAATCATCTCATTCATCGCCCCGCCGCGAACTTGCATCGGGTAAACGTGTTCGGTTTCATCAACATTAATATCAACAAAAACCAATTTATTTTTAATGCTGAAGGCTTCTTGTAATTTGCTGTCTAATTCATCAGGTGTCGAAATTTGAATCCCCACATGACCATAAGACTCGGCTAACTTCACGAAATCTGGTAAAGAATTCATATAAGTTTGGGAATGGCGACCTGAGTAAATCAAATCTTGCCATTGTTTTACCATGCCTAAGAAGTGGTTGTTCAAACAAATCACCACAACTGGAATGCGATATTGTGTTGCCGTTGAAAGCTCTTGAATATTCATTTGAATACTGCCATCACCCGTTACACAAACCACGGTTGCATCAGGATGTGCAAGTTTTACCCCTAATGATGCTGGTAAACCAAAGCCCATCGTACCTGCACCACCTGAGTTGATCCAACGACGCGGTAAATCAAACGGATAATGTAACGCGGCAAACATTTGGTGTTGCCCTACATCGGATGCCACATAAGCTTGGCCTTTTGTAATGCGATACACCGCTTCCATCACTTGCTGTGGTTTGATGACGCCTGAAGTGCGGTCGAAATCCAAGCACTTTTTCGCTTTCCATTCATCGATTTGTTTCCACCAATCTTCTAAGTGATTTTGCGGACGTGAACCGATTTCTTCACCTAATAAGCTTAAGAATTCATCCAATACATTTTTCGCATTACCTACAATTGGAATGGCTGCTGGTACGTTTTTAGAAATAGAGGTTGGATCAATATCAATCTGAATCACTTTTGCATTTGGGCAATATTTATCTAAGTTGTTAGTGGTACGGTCATCAAAACGAACGCCAACACCAAGGATTAAATCACTTTCATGCATTGCTGTATTGGCTTCGTAAGTCCCGTGCATTCCAAGCATGCCTAAAAATTGTTTGTCCGTACTTGGGTACACGCCTAAACCCATTAACGATGAGGTAACCGGTAAATTTAAACGTTGTGCGAATTGTGTTAATTCTTTATGACAGCCTGCCGCAATTGCACCACCACCCACGAATAAAACCGGTTTTTTAGCCACTAATAATGCTTTTAATGCTTTCTTAATTTGACCTTTATGACCATTTACGGTTGGATTATAAGAACGAAGCTCAACAGATTTTGGATATTCGTAAGGATATTTTAAAGTTGGATTTACCGTATCTTTTGGAATATCTACGACAACAGGACCTGGACGGCCTGTTGAAGCGATATAAAAGGCTTTTTTCAAGATACCTGGAATGTCTTCTGCTTTTTTAACGATAAAGCTGTGTTTAACCACTGGGCGAGAAATCCCCACCATATCACATTCTTGGAACGCATCACGGCCGATTAAACCACTCATTACCTGACCTGAAATGATCACCATTGGTACCGAATCAGTATAAGCGGTCAAAATCCCCGTAATCGCATTGGTTGCACCTGGTCCTGATGTGACTAACACACAACCCACTTTACCGGTCGCACGCGCATAACCATCTGCCATATGTACCGCAGCTTGCTCATGACGGACTAAAATATGTTCAATCCCACCAAGGGTATGGATTGCATCATAAATATCCAATACGGCACCGCCCGGATAACCAAATAAATACTCAACGCCTTCGTCACGCAAAGACTGAACCACCATTTCCGCACCGGATAATTTCTTCATATTTTACTCCTAAAACTGACCGCACTTTTATTACTACGATTCGTAGTCAAAACAATGGAAACATCATACCGAAAGAAAACAACTTGTCTAGCATTGCAAAAGTCTAAAAAGACAAATTTAAAAGAATTAAAATCTGGAAAAATATGAAAATAAAGTTTTAAATAAATATTAAAGTCAAAAAATAAAGAGAATTGTATTTTTATATAGAGTTTTATAAAAATAAAAAAATTTTATTCTTTTGTTCAGAAATTTGAACTAGATCACATTTTAAATGTTGTGTTCTCTTATGAGTGGAAGAAAAAGAATCGATGACAAGAAAAAACCGCACTTGGAAGCCCAAAAGTGCGGTTAGATTTTAAGTGATTTTTAATTAGCCGTTATAGCGTTTGAACACTAAAGTTGCGTTTGTACCACCGAAACCAAAGCTATTTGACATGACAGTTTGTAAGCCTGCATTTTCTTTTGTTTCAGTCACGATATTGCAGCCTTTTGCCGCTTCGTCTAATGTTTCGATATTAATGCTTGGTGCAATGAAGTCATTGTGTAACATTAATAAGGTATAGATTGCTTCGTGTGCACCTGCTGCACCTAAAGAGTGACCGGTCATTGATTTGGTTGAAGAAATCGCTGGAATTTTGTCACCAAATACATTTTTGATTGCCCCTAATTCTTTCACATCACCAACTGGTGTTGATGTACCGTGTACGTTGATGTAATCAATTGGAGTATCTACCGTTGCCATTGCTTGTTTCATACAACGCTCTGCCCCTTCACCGCTTGGCGCGACCATGTCGTAACCATCAGAAGTTGCACCATAACCCACGATTTCAGCGTAGATTTTTGCGCCACGTGCTAATGCATGTTCTAATTCTTCAACCACTACAACAGCACCACCACCAGCGATAACGAAACCATCACGGTTTGCATCGTAAGCACGAGAAGCTTTTTCTGGGGTATCATTGTATTTGGTTGAAACAGCACCCATTGCATCGAATTCAGTTGCACATTCCCAAGATAATTCTTCCGCACCACCCGCGAAAACCACATCTTGTTTACCTAATTGGATTAATTCAACTGCGTGACCGATACAGTGTGCAGAAGTTGCACAAGCAGAGCTGATTGAGTAGTTCACACCACGGATTTTGTAAGGGGTTGCTAAACAAGCTGACACACTTGATGCCATGGTTTTAGTTACCGCATAAGGACCAATCGCTTTCACACCGCGTGGACCACGCACTGCATCACAAGCCACTAATTGGTTATGTGCTGAACCAGTACCTGCACCGATTACAAGACCTGTACGGTCATTTGAAACTTGATCTTCTGTTAAACCTGAATCTTCAATCGCTTCACGCATTGAAAGGTATGCATAAGCTGCCGCATCCCCCATAAAACGATACACTTTACGATCGATATGCTCGCTTGGATCAAGTTTGATTGTGCCGGCAACATGGCTACGCATTTTCATTTCAACAAACTCAGGGACAATTTCAATTCCCGATTTACCCGCTTTTAATGATGCCAAAACTTCTTCTTTGTTGTTACCGATACTTGAAATAATACCAAAACCAGTAATTACAGCTCTTTTCATTCTTTATTCCTTATGATTTAGGGGAAATTTAATTCAACTTACAGTTGTTAGCTGAACGCAATTTACTATGAAATGAAAATATTGCAAGCAATAATTCATTTGTTCGACCAGTTAAGTTTTAACCGTCTCAAAATTTCCGTGCTATTATAAAAGAATTTGATAAGGCAAAAAAGGGCTAACACATGTTCACCATTCAGCATGCAAAAATTCATTTTAACGAAGAGAATACCCCCGTTTCAGATAAGTTTGATGACGTGTATTTTTCCAATCAAGATGGTTTAGCAGAAACCCACTATGTGTTTTTAGAAGGTAATCAGTTGTGGGAACGTTGGGTTCATTACCAAGAAGCCCATTTTGTTATTGCTGAAACAGGGTTTGGCACAGGATTAAATTTCTTTGCGGTGACCACGCTATTCCGTGAATTTCGTCAGAAATATCCAGATTCACCTTTAAAACGCCTTTATTTTATCTCTTTCGAAAAATACCCTTTGCCACTTGATGCATTACAACAAGCTCATTTAGCCTATCCACAATTTTCTTGTCTTGCTCAGCATTCACAACAGCATTGGCTTAATCCCATTCAAGGTTGCTATCGTTTTCATTTTGATGAAACCACGTTAGATCTTTGGTTTGGCGATGTCGCTGAAAATCTGCCGCAACTGGGCGATTATATGAATAGCAAAATTGATGCGTGGTTTTTAGATGGTTTTGCGCCGAGTAAAAACCCCGACATGTGGAATGAGCAGCTTTATCAGCAAATGTTTCGTTTTACCAAGCTACAAGGTACCTTTGCGACTTTCACTGCGGCAAGTGCGGTGAGAAAAGGCTTAGAAAATGCAGGCTTTGATATTACAAAACGCAAAGGCTTTGGTAAAAAACGAGAATGTCTTTCCGGCCAAAAAACGCAGGAAAAACCAACCGCACTTTCTACGCCCTGGTTTCATAGTCAGCCAGCCAATCTCAAAGAACAAGATATTGCCATTATTGGTGGCGGGATAGCCTCGCTTTGTACAGCTATTTCATTGGTTAAACGTGGGGCTAACATCACAATTTATTGCGAAGATGAACAAACTGCCCTGAATGCATCTGGCAATAAACAAGGTGCTTTTTATCCGCAACTGAGTGATGATAACGATCGCAATATTCGTTTTTATATTCATGCCTTCGCCTATGGTCATCAATTCCTACAGTGGGCAATTCAACAACAAATCGAATTTGAACATAAGTTCTGTGGTGTCGCACTTTATGCTTACAATGAGAAAGCTGAAAGTAAATTAAATAAAATCGCTGCGCTGAATTTACCTTCTGATTTATATCACTCATTAAGTCAAACTGAATTAAGCGAAAAAGTGGGTTTACCGTTACCTTTTGGTGGCGGCTTTATTCCTCAAGGCGCTTGGCTTGCACCACGTCAGTTAGTTCAACATGCTTTTGTCTTTTTAGAAAAACAAGGTGTCCAGATTAAAACATCACAAAAAGTAACTGCACTTTCTCAAACAGAAAATAGTTGGCAAATCACCACAGCTGAAAATGAAACTTTCTGCCATGAAGTGGTTGTTTTAGCAAACGGACATAAACTCACTGAGTTTGAACAAACACAGAAACTCCCACTCTATCCTGTTCGCGGGCAAGTGAGCCAAATTCCGACATCGGAAAACTTACTTAAACTCAAAACCGTGTTGTGCTATGACGGCTACCTGACGCCAGTCGATCAAGCGAAAATCAGTCATTGTATTGGCGCAAGTCATGTTCGTGATAATGCGAGCCGTGAATTTAGCCTAACCGAACAACAAGAAAACCAACAAAAAATTCAGCAGAATATTCCTGAATATTGGACAAAAGAAGTAGATACATCGGGTAATCTTGCTCGAATCGGTGTGCGTTGTTCGGTACGTGATCTTACGCCAATGATGGGCGCTGTTCCTCATTTTTCTGCTCAGCAAACACAATATCAAAATTTGTTTAATTTGCGACGCCGTAAACAGCCAATAGAACAAGCTGAAAACTACCCTAACCTCTATTTAATCGGCGCACTAGGCTCACGAGGATTAACCTCTTCGCCATTTTTAGGGGAAACACTGGCTTCCTTAATTTATGATGAACCCTTACCGATGAGTGAAGATCTGATTCATAATTTAATGCCAAACCGTAGTTGGGTCAGACGCTGGTTGAAGGGGGCGAACGTGAAATAAAAAAGTGCGGTTAAAATCAACCGCCTTTTTCTTAATACAAGCTTAAACGTTGTAATCGCTGTCTAGCGATTTCTTTAATTTCATTCTTTTTTGCTGTATTCATAATTTCTAAATAAAGCAATTTGGCTAAACCAATGTTAATCTGTGTACCAATACCCTCTTCATACATCCTTGCTAAACGAAATTTACCTTGATTGCTCCCCGCATTTGCAGCTTTTTGGAACCATTCAAAGGCTTTGGTAAATTCTTTCTGATTGGTATAAATTTCCCCTAATGTAAGCATGGCATCAGGATCTTTCGTTGCACTGGTTTCAAATAATTTAATCGCTTGAGCGGTATCTTGTTTCACATAGTTATTGCCGTTAAAATACATGACTGCCAAATTATTGATGGCTTTAATACTGCCTCGCTCAGCGGCTTCGCTAAACCACCAATAAGCCAACTCTTTATTTTCATCCACTCCACGGCCTAAATTATAAAGCATCCCTAAATTGCTTTGTGCTTGTAAATTACCTTCCAAAGCTAAAGGATACATAATTTCAAAAACGGCTTTCCAATCTTGTTTATCCGCTAATTTTTGCGCCAGATCCATTTTTTGCTGATCCGTCATTTGCGCTTTATCGACCAAATCAATGGTTTTCATCGCAAATGCTGAACTGCTTAAGGTGAGCGTGGTGAGGAGTAAAAGTTTGGCTAATGTCTTCATCTTATAACGTCGCTATCAATAAAATAATCAAAAAAATGGCGGATGTTCCGAATTCTATTAGACCGACTTGCTTAACCGAAAGTTTCTTGGTAGGTAAATAAATAGCACGAATTAACGCCGGCACAAAAGCTAGTGATAAGACATATTGTTGAGTAAACAAGCAACCGAGCACGCAAAGCACATGGAAAATAATAGAGGCTTTGAGATAAAGCGGATTTTTACGTTCACGCATCATTGATTTGACGTAAAGCGTCGTACCAATAAAAAATAAGCTTGGATATAACGCGACCCACCAGATTTTTTCATCAAAAGTGCGGTCAGAAAAATAATAGGATCCCATACCTGCAAGGGCAAAAATCGCAATACCCGCTAAATCATTGAGAAGATTCCGTTCATCTTTTTTCTTAGTGTAATAGATACTCACCAACACAAAAGGAAACATGGCTGCAATAAAGAAAAGAATCTGCCAGTTATAAAAAATGGCAGGAAGCGCAAATAAAAAAGCTGTGACACCATAGATGATTGTCCACTTTTTATATTCCGCCATATTTTTGCCTTTAAAGAGACTCAGCATTGGGTAACTCAGCAAATACATGCTGAACCAAGCTAAAAGCAAAAAGAAATGCGCCCAAACAGGTGAAGCTAATAACATACCGTAAACAAAAGGCAATAATGCCATCACAATGGCGCCATATTGATTCGAAATCAGGAGTTTCATAGTTTTCTTTAGTTGATAAAAATTCTCAATTATTTTATCTCACAATTTCTTGATTTACAAAGTCTAAAACCGCCTTTAGAATGGAATTATCGTCATCAAAAAGGAGCTATTATGTCGATTCAACGCATTCAACCAAGCAAACGCTTTTCTGAAGTGGTCATTCATAACAATACTGCCTATTTTGCAGGCCAAGTACCAGAAAAAACCGTTAAGCAAAATGCTTACGAGCAAACCAAAGAAGTCCTTTCACTGATCGATAAATTATTGGCTAAAATTGGTTCTGAAAAAAGTAAAATTCTTACCACGCAAATCTTCCTTGCTGATATGGCAGATTATGCTCAACTCAACCAAGCATGGGATGAATGGGTCGATAGTCAAAATCCACCAAGCCGAGCAACGGTAGAAGCGAAACTTGCAGATCCTGATTGGAAAGTTGAAATCGTGATTATTGCAGCCGTGTAAGTATAGCTTTTTCAAAATGTGATCAACCGCAAAGAAACTTTTTTGTTTTTCCTTTACACTAAACACAAAATTCAAATAAGGAGTAATGTATGCAATCATGGACACCAGAAATATGGCAAGCAGCGGTGATCGGGCTTGTCGTTGGCGTAATCTTCGGCTATTTGCTATTACGTTTAACAAAAGGGTCTGTTAAAAAACAAGCTCAGACAGAAGCTGAACTGAAAGAAGTGAAAACACAATTAAGCGATAAACAAGCACAACTTGAAAAACATTTCGCTGAAAGTGCTGAATTATTTAAAACCTTAATTGGTGATTATCAAAAACTGTATCGTCACTATGCGGTTTCATCTGAAGCTTTACTCGGCAATAAACCTACCAATAAAGGTTTATTTACCCAGCAATTGGTGACAGCCTCATCAGAAAGTAAATCAGAAGAACCACCTCGCGATTATTCCGAAGGTTCATCTGGCTTATTAAAAACAGATAAAGAAAACCAATAATGATTAACGGTTGAACAATAAAAAATCAGGGATTAAATACTTAATCCCTGATTTTTTATTAATGATTACTCAATACTTGAGCCGGTTGTAACTTCGCGGCTCGACTGGCTGGATAAAGACTGGCGAGTAAACTTAATACTAATGCCGCCACGAGAACCAATACAACATCGAACCAATGTAATTCACTTGGTAAGAAATCAACGAAATAGATGCCATCTGATAACAATTTTCTACCGAGTAATGTCTCGATGCCTTGAATAATCGGCGTGAGATTCAGTGCAAGTACGACGCCTAACACGATACCAATCAAACACCCTTTCATTCCTGCAAGCAAGCCATACCAAATAAAGATCTGCTTAATAAAGCCATTATTTGCCCCCAGGGTTCGCATAATCGCAATATCACCTTGCTTGTCTTTTACCGCCATAATTAAGGTAGAAACGATATTAAAACACGCTACCCCAATTACAAGCACCATCGCGATATACATCACCGTACGGATAAGTTGAATATCACGATACATATAGCCAAATTTTGCCACCCAGTTTTGAATATAAAGCAGTTGCGGATAATCATTCAGCATCGAATAATCCATTTCTTGTACTTTAAATGGATCATCCACTTTCAATTCAACACCGGTAATTTGATCTTCACGATATCCCATTAATTCCTGTGCTTGAGGCAGGGAGAGTAAAGCATAACTGTGGTCTAACTGACCATCTAAACGTAAAATAGCGGTCACTTGAACACGCTCACGATTAGGCTGAGCCATTTGATCTTCACCATTCGGTTGAGAAATCAATAACGACACCCAATCGCCTGCTTTAACATCTAGCTCTTTGGCAATACCAGAGCCCAGCACCAATCCACCTTCTTCTGCGAATTTCTGCCAGCCATCACCTTCCACAAACTTACCAAGAGAACTCACTTGATCTTCAGCTTGTTTATCGACCCCTTTCACTTGAACGACTTTAAGTTTATTGCCATTTTCGACTAAGGCAGTAAAACTCACAAAAGGTGAAAGTGCGGTAATTTTTTTGTTTGTTTTTAGACGTTCCGCAAGGTTCTGCCAATGGTTTAATGTGCTCTCATTGCCCTGTGGGTTTAATGTGATTTCCGCATGTGGTACGACTGCCAAAATACGTGAATTCAGTTCACGCTCAAAGCCATTCATGGCACTTAACCCCACGATCAACACCGCCACGCCAAGAGCTATACCGATAGCAGAGAATTTTGAAATTAACGCCACCAACGGATTCTTTTGCTTACCCCGTTGATAACGCCAACTAATGAAAAAAGGCGTATTCATTATGCACCTTCCTTCAAAATTCCGTCTTGCATGGTTAAGCAACGAGACAGTTTTTGCGCTAATGACATATCATGTGTAACCAATAAAAACGCAATGTTTTGTTCCGCATTCAAGGTTTGAATCAACTCAAAAATACTTTCTGTGGTTTTATGATCTAAGTTACCTGTTGGTTCATCAGCCAAGACAAGAGCAGGGTTATTCACCAATGCACGAGCAATCGCAACACGTTGACGTTCACCGCCAGAAAGTGCAGATGGACGATGAGTAATACGATGACTTAAGCCTACTGCGCCTAATATTTTTTCAGCACGATCTTTTGCTTCTGTTTTATTCTGACGACCAATTAACATCGGCATCATCACATTTTCCAATGCGGTAAAATCTGCCATTAAATGGTGAAATTGATACACGAAACCGAGATTTTGATTACGCAATTTAGCCAATTCACTTTCAGACGCTTTTTGCAAAGATTGCCCTTTAATAAACACTTCCCCACTACTTGGCTGATCTAAACCGCCTAAGGTGTGTAATAAAGTACTTTTTCCCGAACCAGAGCTTCCCACAATCGCCACTAATTCTTGTGGTTTCATGGCAAAGCTCACGCCTTTTAATACTTGGGTTTGGTTCTCGCCTTCTTGGTAAAATTTATTAATATTTTGGCATTCTAATAAGTAGTTATTCATATTTTACTCATAACGTAATGCTTCCGCCGGCTCAGTTTTCGCCGCACGATAAGCTGGGTAAATGGTTGATAATAAGGATAATAATAGAGAAAAGGCAATCACAACAATGACTTGCACTGGCTCAATGGATGTTGGCAAGAAAACACCGTTCGGATTGACCGCACTTAAAATTGCCCCAAGGTTTAAGGTGATTAATACGCCCAGTACAGCACCAATCAATGTACCCACTAGCCCAACCAATAAACCTTGATAAATAAAGATAGAACGCACTTGTGATTTAGTCACACCTTGTGTTTGCAAAATGGCGATTTCCCCTTGTTTATCCACCACCATTAAACTTAATGAGGTCACGATATTGGAAATCGCAACAATAATAATTAAGCTAATCAACAAGCCCATCATATTTTTTTCCATACGAACCGCTTGGAAAAACTCCCCTTTTTGGACACGCCAATCACTGATATGGCTCTCTTTAAAATAGGTTGGCAATTCTGTGATTTGGAAAGGATCATCCAGGAATAAACGATAGCCTTGAGCTTCGCCTGGCTGAATTCGCATTAGGCGACCAATATCAGCTAAATTAGCAAAAACTTCATAACCTGACGCTTCGCCATAATCATAGTAAAGCTCGCTCACCGTAAATAAACGCTGCATCGGCACGCGACCAAATGGGGTGTATTGGCTGTTTTCCGTAATCATTAAGCGAACTTTATCGCCCACCGCTAAGCCTAATTTTTGTGCCAATTTATCGCCAATAATTAGCTTAAACTCACCTTGCGGTAAAAGTTGATTAAATTGGCTAGGATCGAAAGCGTCCAGTAAAGGATCATCTGAAAAAGACTGAATACCAATCACTTGTCCCGCACTCACACCTTTTGCCGTTTGAAACACAACATTTGTCGTATTAATCGGCACAGCTTTTTGCACAAAGTGCGGTGTGTTTTCAAGCGATTTTTCTGCCGAAATAGGCGCTTCTTGGCTCACAATCGCATGCGGAATTGTCGAAAGCACCTGTTGTTTTTGATAGCCTTCTAATCCATTCATGACAGAAAGCACAATAATCAACGCCATCACACCCAGTACGATGCCAAAGCTTGCCAAATTAGCAACAAGTCGCCCAAAACGATCGGCGCTTTTTGCACGCCAATATCGCAGGGCGATATATAAAGAAATAGGTAAATTCATTATTTTTGATTTAATTGTTGAACGAAATCTTCGATATTTTGCGTCACTTTTTTCGTTAGCGTGGTTACCGCACTATCACTCGCCCAAGCAATATGAGGTGTGATAATTAAATTCGGCATCGTTTTCGCTAATTCAATCAGTGGATTGTTTTTCTCTGGTGGCTCTTTCACTAACACATCTAATGCGGCACCACCTAATTGTCCTGACTTCAATGCGTCACAAACTGCTTGCTCATCAATCAATGGACCTCGACCAGTATTAATTAAATACGCACCTTGCTTACAAAGTGACAAGGTTTCTTGATTGATTAAATTTTTAGTTGTTTCAGTCAATGCACAATGCAATGTCAGAATATCTGCCTGTTTTAGCACCTCTTCAAAAGGGGTGTAACCTTCACGGCACATTGTGGCATGTCGATGTTCAGCATAAAGCACTTTCATGCCTAAAAGCTCGGCTAAACGCCCTACTTCTGTACCTAAACAGCCTTTCCCAAACACACCTAACGTTGAACCTTTAACATCTGTAATGGGATAATCAAAGTAGCAGAACTGTTTGCTCTCTGTCCATTTACCGGTGATTTGATCGCGTTGCCAGCCAGCCAAGCTGTGTTTTAACGCAAAAATCATGCCCAACACATGCTCTGGTACCGTCGTAGCAGAATAACCTGTCACATTTTTAACCGCCACGCCAAATTCTTTTGCCGCGTCTAAATCCACGTTATTGGTGCCTGTTGCGGTAATAGCAATCAATTTTAATTTAGGTAATTGTTGCAACACCTCGCGGCTTAAAATCACTTTACTGGTAATAATAATATCCGCGTCTTTTGCTCGCTCAATGGTTTGTTCCGCAGAAGTATATTCATACTCTACCCAGTTATGCGGAAAGCTTGGACGAGGAATAGGAATATGTTTTGGAATTGCGGTGCTGTCTAAAAATACGATATTCATTGTTTTCTCCTTTTAATAGAACAAAAGTGCGGTCAAAAACAACGCTGTTTTCAACCGCACTTCTCCATTAGATGGACGTATCTAATTCAGGAAAAGATTTCACTAAATCATCAATGGCTTTCATCTGTGAGACAAAACCTTCTAATGCTGAAAGTGGCAATGCAGAAGGCCCATCACATTTTGCTTGATTTGGATTTGGGTGCGCTTCTAAGAATAAGCCTGCAATGCCAATTGCTAAACCAGAACGAGCTAATTCGGTCACTTGTTCACGACGACCACCTGAAGCGGCACCAAACGGATCGCGGCATTGTAATGAATGGGTCACGTCAAAAATGACAGGGCTGCCTTTAGATACTTTTTTCATTACGCCGAAGCCTAACATGTCCACCACTAAATTATCGTAACCGAAGTTTGAACCACGATCACAAAGGATAATTTTATCATTACCACATTCTTCAAATTTATCCACGATATTACCCATTTGACCCGGGCTTAAGAATTGTGGTTTTTTCACGTTAATTACCGCACCCGTTTTTGCCATGGCTTCGACTAAATCGGTTTGACGAGCCAAGAATGCCGGTAATTGAATCACATCCACCACATCAGCAACAGGCTGGCATTGATAGATTTCGTGCACATCGGTAATCACTTTCACGCCAAAGGTTTCTTTTATCTCTTGGAAAATTTTTAAACCTTCTTCCATGCCTGGACCACGGTAAGAATGAATTGAAGAACGGTTAGCTTTATCGAAAGATGCCTTAAAAACATAAGGCACACCCAACTTTTCAGTCACTTTTACGTAAGCTTCGCAAACTTGCATTGCCATATCGCGACTTTCAAGCACATTCATTCCGCCGAAAAGTACAAAAGGTTTGTCATTTGCGACATCAATATTGCCAATTTTTACAATTTTATTTTGCATAATATTTCCTTTTTAATGGATGGCATTGGCATCTTTCAATGCTTCGCCTTTCAGTTCTAAAAGTTGAGTTTTTAACAAAGAAGAAGTGGGATCATTTGGACATTGATCCACAAAATATTCCAAATCCTCAATGGCTGAAGGATAAGCGCCCATTTGCGCCAACACTAAGCCACGATCGCGAATATCATAAGGATCTTTTCTTCCTGCTAACAAGAATTGGATATAATTAAAAGCCAAATCGTTTTGTTCTTCACGAATTAAGGCATTCTTGGCGAGCTGACGGAAACGTGCGGTCAGCATCGGAATATCTGCTCGGGCTAAATCTTCAGGTTGAATTTGAGCCCCAAAACCAAAGGCACCTTCATAGAGTTTTTTCAATTCATCCACTGAAATATATTTTCCGTTCCAAGGATCAATAAACGCCACTTCACCATCGACTTCTGCACGTAAAATCAGTTGGGTCGGGAAATTCACGGGATAAATCGGCAATTTTAAACTTGCTGCCAAATAAAGTATTAAGGCGCCAAGGCTCACTGGCATGCCTTCACGCTCTTCTAAAATATACGGAAGGTATAAATTTCGGGCATAGAAATAATTATCCGCATCGCAATGAAAGCCCCAATCACCGTAAAATAACTGCAAGAGTTGATGAATTTTAGCTTTATCATCCCATTCTTCAGGAATAGCTTGGCGAGCTTTGCGCACCAAGCTTCCAACAAGCCCTCTTAAGCGAGGCTCATCAAGTTGCTCTTTCTCACAAATGCTCAGATAAAAATGAGTCAGTTCAGCATATAAGGCTTTTTGATCGTATTTCATTACCGCTTCCAATATCCCAACGTTATGCGCTCATTGTCGCCATAATCCCGTATGGTTGCAACCCCTTGCCAATGATTTTGCCAGAAAATTGACCGCACTTCTTCGCCCTGTTTCCAGCCGTGTTCTAACAATAAATAGCCGTTATCTTTTAAATGTCCTGGCGCATTCTCAATAAGATGACGTAAATCAGCTAAACCGTTTTCACCTGCCACCAACGCCGAACGAGGCTCGAAACGCACATCACCTTGGAAAAGATGTTCATCGGTTGCATCAATATAAGGCGGATTACTGACGATAATATCAAACTGCCCTTCAACATTTTCAAACCAACGACTCTGAAAAAATTGCACCTTGAGCTGATTTTTTTCGGCATTGGATTGCGCTAATTTGACGACTTCTGGCATCAAATCAACACCAATAACATCTAATTGAATATGCTTTTTTTGACAAATAGGAGAAAGCTCAGAAGCCAACGCCAACGCAATGGCGCCAGTGCCGGTACCAAGATCGAGAATACGAAAGTGCGGTGGATTTTCTTCCAGTTTTTCTAACGCAATTTGCAATGCTTTTTCTACGAGAATTTCAGTATCTGGACGAGGAATTAATGTTCCTTCAGACACATTTAAAGGCAAGGACCAGAATTCTTTTTCACCGAGGATATAAGCGATAGGTTCGCCTTTTAAACGACGATCTAAAAGTGCGGTCAATTTTAACCGCACTTGTTCATCAATTTCCGTTTCATCAAAAGCTAAAATTTGCGTTCTCGATTTGCCCGTTGCATGTTGCAATAGCACTAACGCATCAACTTTGCCATTCTCTGTTGGATTTACCTGATTTAAGGCTTGCGCAGCATCGGCAAGCCATTGTTGATAGGTCATTAATTATTCTCAGATAACGCTGCTAATTGATCGGCTTGATATTCAGTAATAATCGGCTGAATAAGCTCGTCAATTTTGCCGTTCATCACTTCATCTAAGCGATAGAGCGTTAAGTTGATACGATGATCGGTTACACGACCTTGTGGGTAGTTATAAGTACGAATTTTATCTGAACGATCGCCTGAACCTAATAAGTTACGTCGGGTATCCGCTTGCTCTGCCGCTTGACGTTCTTGCTCCGCTTGAACAATACGTGAAGCCAATACCGACATCGCTTTGGCTTTGTTTTTATGTTGTGAACGTTCATCCTGACATTCCACCACAATACCTGTTGGAATGTGGGTAATACGTACCGCAGAGTCTGTGGTATTAACGTGCTGACCACCCGCACCAGATGAACGGTAGGTATCAATACGTAAATCTGCAGGATTGATTTCCGGCATTTCAGATTCAGGCAATTCAGGCATAACCGCAACAGTACAAGCTGAAGTATGAATACGACCTTGGCTTTCCGTTTTTGGTACACGTTGTACACGGTGGCCGCCTGATTCAAATTTTAACTGACCATACACGCCATCACCGCTTACTTTAACGATCACTTCTTTATAACCGCCCTGCTCGCTTTCATTTGCGCTGAGCATTTCAACACGCCAGCGTTTACTTTCTGCATAACGGCTGTACATACGGAATAAATCGCCAGCAAAGATACCCGCTTCATCCCCACCTGTACCTGCACGAATTTCTAAATAGCAGTTATATTCATCATTTGGATCTTTCGGTAATAAAAGAATTTGAAGTTGTTGTTCCACTTCTTCAATTTCGGCTTTGGATTCTTCAATTTCCATTTCTGCCATTTCTTTCATTTCAGGATCATCTAACATCAACTCTGCTTCAGCAATGTTAGAATTAAGCTGATTCCAACGATTAAAACATTTCACCACATCTTCAAGTTGTGAATATTCTTTAGAATACGCACGGAATTTATCCTGATCCGAAATCACCGACGCATCGCCTAGCAATGCCTCTAGTTCTTCATAACGTTCTTTTAAACTTTCAAGTTTTGCAATAATAGAATCTTTCATATCTTTCTAAAGTTAAATCAAAAAATAAAATCGGCCTATTTTAGCCGATTTTAAGGAAAATTGACAGCGAAGGAGATTAAGAATCTCAGACGCTTTATTTGTGATTAACCCACTATTTATTGGTGTCTTGTTTTTGATTGAGCTCACGATATTTATCACACCCTTATTGACTGCGTAAATCGCAAGCATCGCCAAAGTATTTTTTTGCGTGCCTAAGCCTAATAACTTGGTAAATATCAAAATCTACACGTCCAAGTAATAGTGGAAAAAATCAAATGAACTATTTATTTTTCTGTTTTTTAACAAGCTCCTTCACACCACTAATATGATATTTATCAAAATGCGAAAGCACTAATAAATCAATATCAGCATTGTTTTCTTGCTGGTTATATTTTTGCACGGCATTTTGAATAAGTTGCTAGCTTGAACTTGTACCACAATCATAAACCCAATGGAAAGCTGGGGCGTCTCCCATTTGAATACGCCCACTTGAGAATAACCCTTGCCCTACATTCCAAAATTAGCATTGTAAGATTGGCATTAGTGTTCCCCGCTATTTAGCTTACTAAAATATTCACATCCTGTTTGTTCTCCATTATCACAAGCCTTACTAAACCATTCTTTAGCTAAAGATTTATTGAATTGAACACCTTTTTCAAAAATATATGCTAATCCTAATAGAACTTGAGCCTTTGCATCTCCCTGATCCGCCGCTTTGCTAAACCATTTCACTGCTTTAAAATAATCTTGTTTGACACCACGCCCGTTGTAATACATACTGCCCAAATTAGCTTGAGCAATTGCATACCCCTGCTCCGCCGCTTTGCGATACCATTTCACCGCTTCAAAATCGTCTTGTTTGATACCTCTTCCCTCGGAATACATGATGCCCAAAGTAGCTTGAGCCTTTGAATCCCCCTGATCTGCCGCTTTGCGATACCATTTCACCGCTTCAACATCATCTTGTTTGATACCTATTCCCTCAGAATACATAGTGCCCAAATTAAATTGAGCTCTTAAATCCCCCTGCTCCGCCGCTTTGCGATACCATTTCACCGCTTCAAAATCATCTTGTTTGATACCTATTCCCTCGGAATACATCATGCCCAAAATAGCTTGAGCCTTTGCATCCCCCTGCTCCGCCGCTTTGCGATACCATTTCACCGCTTCGAAGTAATCTTGTTTCACTCCTTGTCCGTTACTATACATCAGGCCCAGATTAAATTGAGCCTTTGCATGTCCCTGCTCCGCCGCTTTGCGATACCATTTCTCAGCTTCAAAATCATCTTGTTTGACGCCTTTCCCATTGTAATACATATTGCCCAAATTAAATTGAGCCTTAGCATATCCCTGCTCCGCCGCTTTGCGATACCATTTCACGGCTTCAACATCATCTTGTTTGACTCCACGCTCGTTGTAATACATATTGCCCAACTTAAATTGAGCCATTGCATTCCCCTGCTCCGCCGCTTTCCGATACCATTTCACCGCTTCAAAATCATCTTGTTTTACGCCTTGTCCGTTGGCATACATATCACCCAAATTAAATTGAGCATCCGCCTGTCCCTGCTCCGCCGCTTTCCGATACCAGTTCATGGCTTCAAAATAATCTTGTTTGACGCCTTGCCCGTTATCATACATCACGCCCAAATTATATTGAGCCATTGCATTCCCCTGCTCCGCCGCTTGGCGATACCATTTCATCGCTTCGAAATAATCCTGTTTCACGCCTTGTCCTCTGCTATACATCACGCCCAAATTATATTGAGCATATTCTTGTCCCTGTTCTGCCAAAGGCAACCAAAGTTTAAAGGCGGTTTGATAATCGCTCCTATCAATGGCTTCAACACCTTGTTGGAATTGCTGTACAGGTGTATCTGCCCAAGCAGTATAATGAAAAGAAGCAAGTGAAAAGCCAAGAATGGCAGTAGTGATAAGTGTTTTTGGAAATTTCATAGAAATTAGTCCTTTATTTTTGTAAAAAATTATAAAACAAACTATGTGTTTAGTTGATAATATTGATTACACTCCCTATAAACAGGGTAAAAAAATAATATTACTTTAAATGCGCGTCACATCAAATTTACTTAAATCAATACGATCTTCTGTGCCATAAAACATAGCAAGGGCATGACGTAACGTTTCAGCTCGTTTTGGTAAACCTTTTTCCGCGTAGATTTTCACTTGCTCATACACGGCTTGTTTAAAAGGCTGTGTATCGCCCGGATTGCCATTCAAATTATCCGCACTGGCAAAATAACGGAAACCTGCCGCTGTTGCCAAAATCCACTCTAATGCTTGCGGTTTAACTTCAACTTTTTCAAAATCACGTTGGCGTTCTTCAGAACGTCCATCTGGCTCATACCAATAACCAAAATCTTCTAGTTTACGGCGTTCTTTTCCTGCCACTAACCAATGGGCAATTTCGTGTAATGCACTGCTGTAAAAGCCTCGCGCAAAATAAATCGCGTTATAAGGCACGTCATCATTTGCGGGTAAATAAATGGGTTCATCACCGCCTTTGACCAATCGAGTATTATATTCTTCTTCAAAACATTGATTAAAAATCGCAATGATGTCCTCAAATTTATGTTCCATGCTTTCTCCAAATATTTTTATAAATAACGCCTCTTAAAAGGTTTGAGAATTATCTCATTTTTCATGTCTTTCACAAAATCTTGGTTAAATAAAAAACGTCTGAAATTAACGTTTCAGATTTTTAGGTGTTTTTAAACCTATCTTTAAGCCCCATCTATTTAATATCCCCCTTGAGCGCATGCCCGAAATACCGTTTGTATTCACGGCTGAATTGGCTAGGTGATTCGTAGCCGACTTGGTAAGCGGTTTCGGTAATGCCTCGCTCTTCTTGTGCGATCAGTCGTCTGGCTTCCATCAGACGTAAGGATTTTTGATATTGCAGCGGAGAAAGGCTGGTTATCTTCTTAAAATAACTATGAAAGCCAGATAATGACATACCACTTAGATTTGCCAAGGTTTCCACGGTGATGGTTTCACTAAAATGTTGTTGCAGATAATAGGTAGCTTGGGCGATTTTTTTGGTGTGCGATCCATTGCTTACCATGGCTTTAAATTTGCCACCTTGTTCGCCTGTAAGGAGTCGATAATATATTTCTTGTTGGATAAGCGGTGCAAGAAACCCAATATCTTTTGGATTTTCGTGCAAGAGTAATAAGCGTTCAACAGCATTTTTGAGAGATTCATCCAAATGCCATTGTGCAAAACCCTCGTCGCCCTGTTGGACATCATCTGCAAGGTTTGGATTTGCTAATAAAATCTTGCTAACGCTTTCAATATCAATTTTCATCGACATCACTAAAAACGGCTTTTGCGGCTCTGCATATTTAATCTCGCCACGCATCGGTATGTTTACTGGGCAAAACATAAAATGTTGATTATCAAATCGGTAGCATTGTTCGCCTAGCTGCACTTCACGTTCTCCGCTTAACACGATGCAAATGCTCGGCTCTTGAATAATACCTTCGTAACAAAATGGTTGATCTGAATGGCGAAGAAATAAGCCTTTAATCGATGATGAATAGAGTTCGTTATGTGGAATAACCTTTAATAATCGTTCTATCATTTCAGTTGAGAACATAATTTTGTAGGAATAGGCAAGTAATTTGGATAAATCATATAACACTTAATATTGCCGTTCAATATAATGAACTCACTTTTAACGGCGGTACGCCAAACCATATTAACCAACATTAAATGAGGAAAACATTATGAAAATTTTCTACAAAACATCAGCAACAGCAACCGGCTGACGTGATGGTCGTACTCAATTGGACGACGGTTCAATCAGCTTTGATTTGGTTTCATTTCAAAATGACGGCACCGGAGCTGATGAAAAACACCAACGCGCCGAGTATGGCAAGCACCGCCGCACCGACGAAAAACGGCCGCATGGGGTGGGTGAAAAACTTATTCATGGTTTGGCTTAATTCTGCATGAAGATGCTTTCGAATATGGATTTATTGGGCGGACAGGGTTGTATCTTGTATTGAAGAAGCAAGCCGAAGGTTTGTCAGATACTCAAATGCCCGTATCATTCATATTATTGATATTATTGTTTGAATTGTATTATTTTCAATAATAATAAATAACCCTAAACCAATATAAATAACAGCCATTATCCAACGACTAAACTTCTCTACAACTTCACCAACACCTGAAATATTAGCCAATCTTTGTGCTGTATATACTAAAACAAAAATCAATATTAAAAATACAAGAAGAGTAACTAATAAGTCGACAAGATCTAAAGTCACAAAGTAAGGAACAAAAAGTCCAATATTATCTGCACCACAACTAGCAACTGTAACCAAAGCAACAATACCGACTAATTTTGACAACCCTTTTTCATCCAATTCTTTTTTAGCTCTTTTTTCGCCCTCACAATCGTCGTAAATAGCAACTTTAATACCTAAGTAAATCGGTATTAAACCTAATAAACCCAACACCCATTTTTCCGGAACATAATTCAAAACAAAAGCTAGAAATAAACTAACTAATATTAAAATTACAGAACCTAAATATTGTCCGATATAAATATCTCGATATTCTTTTCTAGTATTTGCTCTAGCAAAAAATATTAATAGTATTACCAACAAATCTACTGCTGTAGCAATATATAAAACAGTAGCAGTAATCACAGTCGAAAACATAAAGCACCTCATAATGAATCCCCTGCCCCCTTGGCACCACGGCTTTTTCAAAAACCGAATCGCGTTCGGACAGCGGCGTAGGCAGGGTAATCACGTTTTGCACGTTCATGCCCTTAGTGGAAAGCAGCATGATTTCATAGCTCAGGCGTGCGGCTTCGAAGCGGTCGTGCGTTACCAGCATACACGCCATGCCCTGCCGCTCGATTTTTTTCACCAGCATGGCGACCAAAATATCGCGCAAATCGCGGTCCAAACCGACGAACGGCTCGTCCAGCAAGGCAAGGTCGCAGCCGCACAGCAGCAGGCGCAAAAATGCTACCCGTTTCGCCATGCCGCCGGACAATTCGGTCGGATATTTGTTCAAATCGCCCGCAGTCAGCCCGACTTTCGCCGCCAGCGCGATGATTTCGCCTTCATCGGGTTTGTCCATAAAAATAGCGATATTCTGCATCGCGGTCAAGTTTTCCAGCAGGCGGTTTTCCTGAAACAGAAAACCCGTTTTGCGGAAAGTATTGCGTATCGTGCCCGATTTCGGCGTTTCCAAGCCCGCAATCAAACGCAAAACCGTCGTATTGCCACAGCCGCTCGGCCCGAACAAAGCTTTCACTTCGCCATGTTGCAGGTTCAAACTGAAATCGTGCACGATGGGGTCACGGAGAATTTCAAAACGCACGTTTTCAAGACAGAGCATCACCTTCTCCACGGCATAAACAAAATTTCCAAAGGCTTGGTAATCAGGTATTCAAACAGTGACACAAACACGATAACCAACACCACATAAGCCATCACCGTCGAAGTCCCCCTGATAGCGCAAGCGTCCTCGCTTGTGCCATTACAATCTATTGTGGTTTCGGAGTTAGCAAAATCCCGAGGCAAGCTCACGAATAAAGTTTACCGGAAAAGTGATATTTGGCGATAAAGTGATTACCTGTTTAAGTTCTTCAATTTTCTTCTAATGACAAAAAAGTGCGGTTATAAAATCAAAAGGATTCTGAACGTTGGCTTTGCCAACGGCTCCCCAGATAGCCCCTCCTTCTGACGCGTAGTTTTATCTATCTAAAAAATAAGCAAATTGAAGTTATTCATGAAAATAGTAAAAATCTGAATCAAACGAAATTGATTTTCAGGCACGCGTTAGGAAACGCGCGCTATCGTGGGGTCCAGGTTTTGGGGTGCAGATCAAAGTGCTGTCAATCTTAAGTGAATTTTATATTAATTTTGATATTCCATAATTCACTAAAAATCCACCAACCACTAGCCATAAATAAATTAGTATTCCTAAAATCAGAGGTTTTAATCCTGCTTTCTTGATTGCGCTTGCTTGTGTAGTTAAGCCGAGCGCAGCCATCGCTGAAATTAATAAGAAAGAATCGATTTCAACTAATAAGTTTACAAGTTCTTTTGGTAATAAATCAAAAGAATTAAAAATCGCAACACCAATAAAAAGTACAGCAAACCAAGGAATTGTAATTTTGTGTGATGTATTTTCTGATACTCCATTACTACGTGTTAATAACCAAGAAAGCATTAATAAAAATGGGGCGAGCATCATCACTCGGATCATTTTGGAAATGACGGCAGTATTTGCCACGATAGGATCAATATTTTCCCCAATCGCATAAACTTGAGCCACCTCATGCACGCTAGAGCCAACATAAATACCGAATTGATGAGCATTAATTAAATGTTGTGACCAAGTGTAGAAAAAGGGGTAAGTAAAAATAGCAAGCGTCCCGAAAATGACCACTACGGCAATCGCTACTGAAACTTTATGAGATTCTGCTTTGGTAACAGGCTCTGCCGCCATAACCGCTGCCGCACCACAAATACTACATCCAGCCCCAGTGAGATAAACTAATTGTTTATCCATTTTTAGATAACGAATGCCTAAAAGTGCGGTAAAAAAGAAGGTTGAAATTAGCATAATCGCATCAGTGACAACAGCATTTAATCCTACATCGGCAATATCGCCAAAAGTGAGGCGGAAACCATACAACACAATGCCTGTGCGAAGAAGCGTGCCTTTCGCAAATAACACACCTTTTTCCACTTGTGTTGAAAATTGCGGATAAATGGTATTGCCGATTGCCATTCCCAGCAAGATGGCAATAATTAAAGCACTGATATGATAATGATGGGAAAAATCAGTGTTTCCTAAATAGTTAGCAAGTATAGCGATAATCGCAATAAATATAAGTCCGAAATAAAAGGGACGAGTGTTCATTTTTCCTTTCCTTAGTGAGTCAAGCGGTTTCATCTAAAATTTTGCCAAAATAGCTTTCGACTAAGCGACGAGTAACATCAGTTTGTGGATTAAATGAAAAACCTGAAGCGTGGGTGCAATAAGTTAAGCCATTTTCAGTTAAAAATGTTGGAATACTTGGCGCAGCCTGTAATTCTACACTTTAGCTTATGCAGAGCAGAAAATATAAAAATCTCAGATTTAGACGTAACATAACAAATGCATTGTAATAAATTATGTGCCAAATTGTAAGGCATATTAGTAAAAATGGCTAGGATATTGAATGTTTAATAGGGTTCAAAAGGAAATCAATCAAATTATTAATCGTGGTTTTGACCGCACTTTGATCTGCCCCCAAAAGTTAGACAGGTTAGTTAACTTAAATATTGAGCTCGGTATTGCACCGGGCTCAACCCTTTGAAAGCAAGTTTAATTCGTTTTTGGTTGTAATACACTAAATATTCTTCAATTTCAGCCTGTAATTCAGCAATTGAATGATAAGTCCGAGAGTAAAAGCACTCTGATTTTAGTATCGCAAAAAAACTTTCAATCACCGCATTATCGTAGCAATTTCCTCGGCGACTCATACTTTGCACCGCTTTACCCTCCAACATCTTTACCCATTCCGCCGTGCCATACAATACACCTTGGTCGCTGTGAATAATCGGGCATTCTGTCGGTTTAAGAATTGTAGCGTGCAACTTGTTGCACGAAATCGTGAATGCCCGAAAGGGTTAAATAACGTTCCGTGCGTGATTCGGTCGTGCATCAAGATGCACGCTACGAGGGGTAAATAATCCTCCTATATGTTGAATTTTGGTTGTCAGCCTTGTTCATTATATAGCGAGGATTTTTTTCTGTTCATCGCTTAAGCTATTTGTCTCCATACGCATAGCGTATGGTTTTTATAGCCTGACTTTGCCTGGCTATAATCAAAAGCCGTCTGAAAATTCAGACGGCTTTTATATAACGAAGTGCGGTTAAATTTTTAGGTGTTTTTTGTGAATTATCCTAAGAACTCAACCACTTGTTTTTAAAACTTCACTGTTTCACCATCTTCTGGAATTGCTACATTTTCAAGCTTATTTGCTTGGACAAATTGGCGTAAATCCTTACGGTAAACAGACATATGATTTACTGCATCCATGTGCACCGTGATAAGTTTTGTATTTGGTAGCATGTTACGAGCATGAGCAACATCTTGTAACCCCATAATAATGCCATCATTCGGAAAAGCTAAGGTACGCGCATCACCTGTGTTCATAATCATTACATCAGGTTTATAACGATTAATGGCTTTGTTTACTTCGGCAGTCCAAACTGTGTCACCAACCAAATAAACCGTTGGATGGTCTTTCGCTTGGAATGTTACGCCCATCGCCTCATCTAAAATCTCGGCTAATTGTGGTACAGCGTACATTTCCGTTGTGCCGTGAGAACCGCCGGTTTTATTTAAAATAATACCTTCGAACTCCACCGGTTTTTCTAGCGATAAACTGGTTATGTTAGTAAAACCTTGCGCTTTGAGTAAGTCGCCATCCCGTTCATGTTGCACAAAAATTTTGATGGATTTAGGTAAAATTTTTTGTGCAACCTTATCCCAATGATCTTCATGTGTATGAGTTAAAATAATGGCATCAACATCTTTAAAAGTATCTTCTGCTTTCATTGGCAATTCCACAAGTGGATTACGCAAATGGCTATTTAATGTTCCTTCAAAGCCTGCATAACGTCCTTTTTCAGCAAGCATCGGGTCAATTAAAAAAGTTTTCCCTGCGTAGTTCAGGCGACCAGTAGCATTGCGGATATGTTGGTAGCTATCAGTGTTTTTAGAGGCAAGATCTACGGCGAAAGTATTTGCGCTAATAGCCAATGCAGTAGTGCTAATTAAGGTTTTTAAGTTCATTGTTTTTCCTTTTCTATACGTTATTGAATGAATAAACATATTATAGTGAGAACAAGATTGCGTAAAAATGGATAAAAAATCAATAAACGTAATAATCGGGTCATTTCTGTGTTATGCTCATATCAAAGTAGGAGAATAAAATGAATACACCCACAGTTGCTTTGATTGTGTATGAACAAATGATGCCCATTCATTTTGCGATGGCATATTCCGTTTTTTCTATGTCGGATTTAAACGGCAAGCCGTTATTTGACTGTAAAATCGTTAGCGATTCGGACAACCTGACAAACTCGCTATTTCACATACATTTAGATGGAGGTTTAGAATGGTTGGATAATGCCGATATTGTTGTGATGACTGGATGGCATGATACTCAAGTGATGCCGAGTGAGACTTTATTAACAGCGTTACGGCAAGCGTATCAACGTGGTGCGACAGTAGTGGGTTTATGTTATGGTGCCTATGTGTTGGCGTGCAGTGGCCTACTTAACGGCAAAAAAGCAACCACGCATTGGCTAGGAGATAGTGATTTTACTAATCGTTTTCCGCAGGTGAAATGGGATTTAAATCCCATTTATTTGGAACAAGATCGACTGATTACCTCAGCAGGAACGGCAGCTTCCATGGATTGTTGCCTTTCTATTGTCCGTAAATTATATGGTGTAAAAATTGCCAATCATATTGCCCGAATACTGGTTATCCCCCCTCATCGTGAAGGCGGACAAGCACAATTTATCGAACGTCCTATTTCTCGTTCCACACCTAATCATAATATCAATGCGTTGCTTGCTTATTTAAATGAAAATCTGACCGCACTTCATTCGACTGATAGTCTTGCAGAACGTTTGTCAATGAGCCGTAGCACTTTCACCCGACATTTCCGTAAAGCAACCGGAATGTCATTAAATCAATGGTTAATTGAAGCAAGACTACAGCGAGCAAGAGAGCTTTTGGAAAGCACAGATTTATCTATTACTGATATTGCAGAACAAAGTGGGTTTCATAGCGATACCGCCTTGCGTCAGCACTTCTTGAAAAAGCATAAGATTTCACCAAATCACTGGCGTAAGCAGTTTCAAATTGAGGATATTTAGATCTTTTTATTTTAAAGTGCGGTCAGATTTTTGGATGTTTTTACAAATTCAATTCAAAATTAGACCGCTTGTTTGATCTAAACTCAGTCTATTTCTCTTCCCTCTCCCCGTTAGGAAATTTGATTAGATAAAAATAAAAAAGGTGAGCCAAAATGCTCACCTTCTAAACTCATATTTTGTAATTATCCGAACACTTTTTCCAAATGTGCTTGGTAGTCTGCTAAGTATTGTTCTACTTGTGGGTTTTTAATCACATCGTTACATAAGAATGTTGGCAGACGGGTCAAGCCGATGAATTCGTTGAGTTTGTGGAAGTGCATGTATAACGCATCCACGCCTTTGCCTTCGAAGAAATCGCCTTCGCGGGTAAAGGCTTCAATCGGCGCATTCCACGTAAGCGAAAGCATGTGTTTTTTGCCTTGCAACAAGCCACCTGTGCCGTAGCCTTCTGTCGGATTGACACGATGACGGCCGTCACTGTGGTAAAGCTTGCTGTGTCCAGCGGTTAATACTTCGTCTATGTATTTTTTCACTGTCCAAGGTTCGTGCATCCACCAGCCCGGCATTTGCCAAATCACGGCATCCATCCACAAGAATTTTTCGATTTCTGCTTCAACATCATAGCCGGCATCAATCACGGTTTCTTTTACATTGTGTCCAAGTGCGGTCAAAATTTCTTTCGCTTTTTTGTGAAGTGTGTGATTTAACTCACCATGTGAATGTCCGAAATCTTTACCACCGTCTAGTAATAAAATATTCATTTTTTCTCCTTTAGCTAATAATTTACCGATTACTAAGCACTTTAGTAATGCAACAATTTAACCAATCAATAAGCTCCAACTATTAAACATACTACTCAAATTCGAGAGTTTGATAGAAGTTAAAAGCGCAATAAAAAAGCCTTGAAGTCATTATTTTCAAGGCTTTAAAGTCTTTCATAGGACTTGATAGGTTTATTTTGTGGGCTGGCGTCATCTGAATTGATGCGATTCAAGCCTTATTCTATAAGGGTTCTTTAAAATTCAAAGTTAAAATATACTCCTAAATCTACTCCTAAAATCCAAAGTACTCCCTAAATTCTATTCATTTTTGCAAATAACTATTCATAACCGTTTGAGATTCTAAGTTTCAATCTATGGTTTTTCAAGTTAGGGTAATTATAGGGCGGTTATCTGTAAAAAATAAAAATTTTCGCGGGAGATTTTTTTTGTGAAGTTTAATCACTTATTCACTTCTAACGGCAATTTTTCACTATAACTGTTTGATTATAAAAAAGAAAAAGACAAGTGATTAACAAGTGATACACAAGTGATAAAGTGATTAATGAAAGTAATTTATCACTTTTTTTGCCATTTAATCACTTCTAGCCGCCAGCAAAAAAGAAAAATGCGATCTATTTGACAAATTTTCTAATTCACAAAAGGAAGGAATAAAGCATCTTGTTTCTGCTGCTTGTCGTGCAATGATGAGTGATGATTATCGCTAGTAGCTAGAGATTAAAAGGTACTCCTAAGAGGGCGCCCCTTTCCACGGGGTTTCGGGCGCGCGGTTTTCGGCTAATTTTTAGTTTTCTAGGCATCATCATCTTTCATCTAAAATATTAATTTTGCGGTTGTAAAAATTGAGTTGAATGTACGGTTTTGACAGGTAAGCCCATAGCTATTTTACCCCTCGCGCGCGCGTACTGCTGACAAAACTCAATAAAAAAAGCTCAATGCACTGCACTAAGCCTTTTAATTATCCATCTGCGGTTATTCTTGCCACTCTGCCATAGTTTGACCTATGTTTATGTAGTAAATATTGGTAACGTTCTTGCCGTCCTTTAATCGCTTTTTGAACTCGTGGGGGTATTTGCTTTCTTTGGTTGCCTGTCTAAACGAATCAAGAAAACGACTGCGCCCTAGTGGTTTATTGATGCCCATACAATCACAATAGAAAAGATATGATGCGTAAAGATATTGCCGTTCAGCGTTTTTAATTTGAGCCCTTGCATTGCCCATATACAAGCCGTTCATTTCTTCTCGTGCGGTAAAGTGTCGGCAGAAATCTAGAATATGGTCGGCTTTCTGTTTCACTTCTAAGGCTTCCATTGATTCCCTCTGCTCAAGTAGTAATGCCCTTGCCTCTTTCGGGTCTTTGAACGTATCTAATAACAAGCGCACAATACCAGCCGATTCTGAAAGCAGCTTATCCACCAGCTTTGTATCAATCATTGATTCAGGTACTGCCTTGTTGAAATGATAGATTACGCGTCTACGAGCAATACCCCCGTTATGCTCTTTGAATGTTGCGCTCTTGTTGTTTGTCATCATATACACTGCATTGATAGTCGTGTCGAAAGGGTCTCGATAAAGCAATCTTACGCTAATGGTATCGCCCCCTGTTATCGCCCTTAATTCTGCGCCATCGCCTATGTAGTTTTCTTGATCACTTGAATAGATTAACGTTTTATCAATGAGTTTCGCTCTATGATTGATATTTTCTAATTCTTTGAGGGTAATTGATGCAGTATTATCCGCACCAACCAACATCTTCGCCAGCTCATTAAAAATACTTTTACCGCTACCGCCTACTCCTGTAATCTCTAAAAATAATTGCCAGTCGTAGCGATTGGTTAGCACCATGTAGAGTGCCGCTAAAATGCGCTTAGCCTTTCGTTCATCGTTACCACTTACCCAATCAAGCCATTTGTCAAAATTAGGCGTAAAGATTGGCGTTTCGCTGTAATCAATATCGATATAGGAAGTAAGATAATAATCAGGAGAGTGCGGTAAAAAATCCCCTGTTTTCGTATCAAGTACACCGTTAGAAAATGCCAACAGATTCTTTCTGCGCTCGCCCATTGGCTCAAGATAATAATCCAGCATAAGCCCTACCATATTTTCTATTTTGCGCTTGCTGTAACCAATCTCTTTCTCCTCAAAGAATCTTTTTACTTCTCGCCCTAATTTTTTATCCGTGAGGAATTGCCACTTTTTGCCAGTCCATAAATAAGCCAGTGTATTAACGCTATCAACCTTTAAGGTTTCGCCTGTCCACGCTAAAAAATCCCTCACTTTGAGATTATCGCTTAAATGGTCGAACATCTTGGCGTAATTATCATCAACTTCTTTAATCTCTCCGTGATAGGTTTCTCCATTGCGTAACCGTTGAATATATCGGCTTACATCATCCAGTAATTCGCCCGCCTCATTGCAATAAATAACACTCTCTGCGCTGGTGGTCTGCACGATATTTAAATAAATTCGCTCAAGCGTTTCATTTGAGAGTGCTACGCCATTATTTGCCTGTATTAAGCGGATATACTGGGTATTTTTAGGCGCAATGCGATAGCTTTCTATCTGCTCTAAAATCTCACTATCCACCACCACACAAGGGAATAATTTCCCTTGCTCGCCTAGTGCGTTTTCTAACTCAATTTCTGCCGCACTTTTGCCCATTTCATTAAAATGCTTTGCGATGGTTTGTGCTTGCGTGCCTATGCAGATAGTCACAAGGCTTTGCCCTGTGGAGTCTTGTTGTTTAGCGTAAGGGGCATTGATTAATTTAGCCATTTCTTGCCCCCTTGCTCTGCATCAATCCCTAATCCAATTCCCGCACATTGCTTAAATAAAAATGCGTCCTTGAACTGAATCACTCGAATTTGAGCTGTAGGGTAGAGTGTTTTGAAAGGTGCTATCGCTTCCTCAGCCTCTGCACGATTTCTTCTCCCCTCTGCATGAATAATGGGCGCGCGTGCATTGCCTAAGCTAATCTCTAGTGTGTAGTGATTTAAATTAATGGCTTTGATATTTGTGAGTTTCCCTTGTTTAGCATAAGCGCGATGAAGAATTAAAATATCCCCTTTGCTTTCTCGCATTGCGACAACAGTCAGCATAAATAAATCATCAACAACATGATAGCCAGCAGTTAAAATAAATGCGGTTTTACTCATTGCCCACCCCCTGTAATCTCTCACTCTTAACTCGTTCAATGTTGAGGTGGTTTATTTGTGTGATCACTTCTTCAAACTTATGAATCAAATAGCCGTTAGCTTGATTAAAGTCTTTTAAGGTGGATTGATTGTCTCGGCAAAATGTTATCCCTTGAGATTTAGCCAGCGCATTAAAGAGCTTGCCACCAGCTTTTAATCGGTCGATTAAGTCCACCATCTCATCACGCATTTTGAGCTTATGATGAAAATCATCGGGGTAAACCTCTAAACATTTACGGTTGCTATCATGAATCAGCTTAAATTGGCGTGTAAGCTGGGCAAATTTAAAGGCTAAGGGATTAGCCCATAGTTTCCCTTGATATTTGCTTTTAACCTCGCTACGTGCGTTTCCTTGCGTATTTTTAACCGATTCATTTTTGGTTTCGTTGTTGCTGGTGGCTTTATGGTTAGCTTTCCATTGCTCAAGCTGTGCCATTGCATTAGTTGGTTTCATTTTCTTCCCCTTTCAAAACTGTAATAACTTCTAACACTCGACCGCAAATATCGGCTTGTCCTATTTTGTGCTTACATCTGATTTTTGCCTGTAACGCCTCTCTAAGCGTGCCATATTCGCCCGCTATGAACTGCTCGCCATCGTCATAAACAAAGATTAATTGATAGGGTAGGTTCACTTGTTTGATCATCACTCCACCCCCTTATTTTTGGGAATGTAATAGTCTGCTAATTCTGCAGTTTCTCTCAACGCATTGAGTAGATAGGCATTAGCTTTGATCAAGCCACCGATATGTTTCACGTTATCGTTACTCATTGCCTCGCGTGTAAAATCCTGCTCTGTGTCGGCAAGATTGCCCAGCGTTTGCATTAAGTCGCCTAAGTGCATCAATCCATATTCGATAGATTCACATAACATTTCAGATTCATTGCGTAAGCTCTCTAAATCCTTTTTAGTCGCTTTAGCTATCCGAGAAAAAGGGTTGAACTCGTTAAAACTGGCTTTATCCTGCAGTGCTTTTAGAACGGCTTGATCAAACATTTGCGCCCCTTGTGCTGCAGATACAGAAAGGGTAGGAAGTGCCGCTAAAGTGCGGTTGTTTTTCAGTGGGTTTTGGTTGATTTTGCCAACGAATAACAAGGTATCGCCATCGGTAAAACGTGAACGTGCTTGTTGTTCATTATCGGCAAGAAGTCTGATTTTGATTTGAGGTGCGCGAATAAGCGCGAAAATGAATTGATACATTTTGCGTAACTCCGTATGTAAACACTTGAAAGTTACCGCGTAAAGTTTCGAGGCTTTGGCGGTAACGTGTAACGGTCTCGAAAACTGCCACATACGGTTAGCAGCAAAGGGCGAACCTTTACCGCTACACGCTACCATTGAGAGAGATTTGTAGATTTGATGAATAAAAACAAAATCCGCAAATTCTTTGGGTGTGCGAATGTTACGCATAAAAAAACACGCTTTAGGCGTGCTCTGCGCCGTATGTAAATAAGTCGAGTTTCGAGGCCCGGCAATCGTTTTTTGCGACTGCAGGGAAATAATGCCAAATTTCACCGCACTTTGTAAAGGGTTTAAATTGTAAAAGTTTTCATCATTGCTATAATGCTTGTGAATTAACTTCATATTAATTCCTGGTTTAATTGGTTGCATAAGATATTTCCTTAGTTACGCCTTAGGGTTGTTTATTCCCCTATGGCGTTTTGTTTTATAGGGTTGATGCAAGGCTAAAAGCCACCAGCAATAAGGCGATAAAGATTAGAAATTGAATCATCTCGGTAAAGTCATTCATTGTGTTTCTCCTTTATTCCGCTCTTTCACGCTCTGCCAGCTCGGATAATCTGCCTTTACGCTCGTGATAGCTCATATCAAGATTGATTAAGGCTGTGTTCGTTGCTTGTAATGTTTTTAATAGTTTCAGTTGCGATACATCAAGCGCATCTCGAACATTGCCTACAATGCCGTGTTTAGCTTTCCATTTCCGCACATTTGAACCAATAACAAGGCTATCTAGCATTTCTTGATTTTGGCTGTAGTGATAGGCTTTAGGTTTCACGCCTGCCCGCACTAATTGCGCCTTGATTGCATCGGTCATTTCCTTGTTTCGGTCAATGCTTTCCAATCTCTCTATAGTTTTTGATAGGGTGTTTTTATATATGGCAGGTGATGAAGTTCTTAGCTGTTTTTCAGCCTCAATAAAATGCTGTCTTATTGCTCGCCCTATTTCGTTCTTTTCCATTAAGCATAGGTGCTTTGCCATATCTAAAGAAACGATATAATCAATCAGCTTTTGCGGTCGTGCCATCGGTGAAAGCTGTTCATTATTTGCGCTCACCAATTCGGGGGAGCTCAAATTCTCTACAATCACAAAATCTTGATTTTCGATAAAGCCTGCTTGTTTGATTCTGGCTCTAATCCATGTGGAATAATCCCGCCCAACTTTTAAGAATCGGTGCACATCTCGGGCATTGATTCCGCTCACGCCATTAAAACGGTTCTGCGGATTAGCTAATAGGTTGATAATTTCTGCTTTGCTTGTATCAAGCTCTGATAAATCTAGTTCAATTCTATTTTTCATTGTCTATCTCCTTACGCTGCTTTGCGCTGTTTGGTGCATTGGTCGCTTTTTGCCCTTTTCATCAACATATTTAACCGCCTGAAAATTAAGGGCGTTAAATTCCTCTGAACAATCTAAATTTTTAATCGCCTAACTCCTGTTTTCTTTTTCTCATCATCTCTAAGTGTTTTTTCGTGGTGTAAAAACTCGTTTCTAATCGCTCATTCTTCCGTAGTCCTGCCGTCATCTTCGTGAAGTTGTCTATTTCGCACTGAATCGCTACAAGACGCTGTTTTAACACTTCAATAACCTCATCTATCGGGTATGGCTCGTTATCGCTGTATAGGCTCATAAACGTGAAGATTTGAGATGATTTTCTATAATGTTGAATGGCTTGTTTAAGCAGTAATTCATTGTTTTTTGCTATGGTGCATTTCATTAAATACTTACCCTTTTATTAGCGGATCTTTTTGTTCCTAATTAAAAAAAATCATGGGGTTTTCATGGTGGATCTTTTTAACCGCTCCATCCCTTTAAACAACCCTTTCATTCCACGAGGAATAACAAAAGGGTGGGGCGGTATCTTTATCGGCTCATAGACTTCATCAGTAATTAAATCCGCCCGCCATGTTCTCCCCCTGTAATGCGGTAAGGTCTCCCCACGTTGTTGCATCTCTGCTTTTTCCTGCTCGATTTGTTCCCATACTCGGTAATGATTCAGTAGGTCACTGGCTCTTGCTCGTAGTGTGTGCGGTTTCATTCGATTAGCTCGCTCATCACCTAAAACCGCCAATAAAGCATGCGTAGCGTTACCCATTCGGGCATAGGCTTTGGCAAACTCTCTTTGTATCTCTTTTCCGTAACTCATTTTTAAATCTCCCCTCTTTAGCTAGCGCCCAAATTTGGGCATACCCTAGCGCGCGCGTACTGGTCGCAAAACTCTTGTTAATCCACCAGCGGTAAATAATTCGCATCGGCTCTATGTTCTTGATGAATAGCCAGTACTTCGATTTGCCGTTTCAAGTCATTGACTTGCTCAATCGCAAAATCTACTTCCTCAAGGATTAATTCGTAGATTTGCTTAGGGGTTGCTGGTGGTCGATTCCCATCTTTATCGGGATAATCAAGAATCGTGCCCGTTATGGCTGTGTAGGTAAGGTAGCGTAAACCTTCTAACGTGCCCGAAATCGTCCATAGCGTTGCATGCTTGCGTTGGTCTGTTGATTTGTATTGGTCATTTTTTCAGTCGCGCCTTGCTCGTTTAATTCAACATTCCGCCCATTTCTACAAACTGGCATTTCTCGCCCTGTGAGAACTTTTCTTCAAGGTGTCGCACGGTTTCTTGTTTGGTATCAGTGGAGAGGATTTCAGCAAGTGGAATGAGTGCGCCATTTCCTTTTTTCATCGGGTTAAATGCAATGCCATTTTCAGAAAGTGCGGTAAGTTCTTGTTGCATTTCCTCATCAATCAGTAACGGGGCTTTTGTGCTTTGTTGAAGAAAAGCAATCATGATCAACGCCTCTTGCATTGTGTCAGCATCAATGCCTAAGGGCAGAAAATCACCCACTTCAAGCCATAAAACGGTATTTACCCCCCAATCTTCAGAAGTTACCGTTAAATGTGGAAATTGCGCCTTTGAATAAGTAATTGAAATCGGGGTATTAATTAAATCTTTACGCCCTTGTTCTGTTGTGCAGTCTTTGCAATCGGTCATTTTTAATTTCTCCTTAGTCGTTATATTGATGGTTTTGGCTTACTTCATTTTGGTGCAGTACATACACGCCCACACGGTGCGCTAATCCGCTTGAATCAGTTTCTTTGCGGTAAAAGGTATCAATATGAAAGCCTTTATCTCTGAGTTCCTTAATTCGTGCGGGTGGAAAGTAAATTCCTAGCTCTCGCAATTCGTTGGTACTATGCGGGCGCACATATAAGCGCTGTAAAATGTATTTCTGTTGCTCATAAACGCTAGTTGTATTGATTGCCATAGTTCCGCCTTAGCTAACTCTACATTCGTTAGCGAGTTTTAAAACGTAAGCATTAATTTCAGATTCAAGGAAACAAGTCGCCCCGTTTGCGACCTTGATTGCCTTAGGGAAATCAGGGCGATAGCGTTTGGCTTTTGGATTGCGCCAGTCGTCTAAGGTGGTAAGGCTCACGCCTAATCGTTCGGCAGTTGATTTACGTCTTAAAAAGCGTGGTGCTTGTTCTGTGTCGTTTGGTGGTGTGATCGTTTTGTCTGGCATAATGCCCCCTTATGTTGTAGATAGATACATATACCGCCTTATAGTGTCATTTGCGGTTCGAGGGGTATTGTGGGGAATTGAATTTTTATAGGTGGTAAGTTACCAAAATCTTTTGGTAAGAAGTTTTGGTAAGAGAGTTTAAGCCTTGTTCTTACTGGGTTTATGCAATTTTGGTAAGAAGTAAATTTTTTGGTAAAAAGTGGTTAGAAATAAAAAAGGCGGTGTTATTCCGCCTTAGTGATAAGATTAAGTGATTCTCTGATTCTTGGTCTGATTGTGTCATTTGTTCGCGTCTTGGTTTCTGGTTGTAGTAACTCTATAATTTCGCTCTCTATATCTTTGCTAATCGCACTTTGATTAATTCCGCCATTTCCTTTTTGATACTTTTGTTTATATCCTGCAAGAAGATTAGAAAGTGCACCAATCATCAATAAATGAGTTTCTCGCTCCCTAACATCGTAAGCCTTAGCATTTTCTAAAACTGGTTCAGAATCTACCGCACCTTGTTGTAGCTTTTGTTCAAGCTCTGTCATTCTATCTTGTTGTGCTTTTAATTCTGCCTTTAAGCGTTCATTTTCAGTTTGCAGCAGTGTGTTTTTGGCTTTTTCTTCCTGTAATTCGGTTGAATTTACAGAAAGATCTGATTGGTCTTTAAGTTCTATGATTTGACTATTATCTCTAGCGACTTCTAAAGGTTTCCGATATGGTGGCACATTCCACTTCAAGCCGTAAGTTCTTGCCCATTTTTCGGCTGCCTCGTGAGTTAGAAAAACATCTTCAACATTGCCGTTTATATCGTTTTCAATTCTGGCGCTAATATAGCCTCTTTCCGCCGATTGTTTAATTGCCTCTTTAATAGTTTCATAGCGTGGGTGCTGGTGGGCGTTCCAATCTTTTGGCCACATATCTAAAATCAGGCAAGTGACATCGTGCAAAGATAATTCGGGGAATAATCTATAATCCTCTAAATAGTCATTGTCACTATTTTTTACACTAATAGTTCTCCCTAATATATTTTCAATTTCACTACGATTTATAAGCAGTGTTTTAAAGTCATTTATATTCATAATATCGTCCTAAAATGGAATCTGTTCATCGAAAAAAGGTTCATAGCCATTGTTTTCTGATACAAATTGAAGAGACCTTTTAAAGTTATTATTGTCTCTTTCAATACTAGGTTTTAAACCGCCATATTCTTTGTATAATTGAATGTATCTATCACCTATGATTCTTAAAATATCATTGGCTGTATTAGTGTAATCAAACCCAGTTTGAGACTTTGCCCACTCAATCAATTCATAAAGGCTTATATATTCGCCTCTATTTTGGCTAATAAATGAACTTTGATAAGAATCAGATTGATCCATAAAACGCCCCTATGCGTTGCCCCTATTTATGAAAGGAAGTGCGACAAAATAAAAATAGGGTTTTATTCTTTCAGTGTGGGTAATTAATCCTCACCTAGTCGCACTTAATTTGAATCTATATAGCAATGCTAGTCTATATTGTTATATAGTGCTTTATAGTGCCTATTTTACCTGCTATTTTGTACAGTTCAAGTATAAATTTTCTTCGCTTTTTTCCTTGCCACCAGCATCACAATTTCATCGCAATTCTTCACTCTTCAATTAGCCTTATTTCTCTGTTTTTTGGTTAAAAAATAACTTTGCTCACTTCATGTATCACTTTATCACTTGTTAATCACTTCTCTTTTTACTCTATTTTTTTCTTTAAAATCAAAAAGATATAAATATTAGAAGTGAATAAGTGAATAAGTGATTAAGATTTATAAAAAAAATCACAGGGGGTATATAAAAAATAGACAAAAAAATAACCGATAACAAAAAAGGTTATCGGCTATCGGTGGTGGCTTAAACAACCATTTTCAAATGATGCTTAGGCAATGCACCGTTTGAGCATTCCTCAATAAAATCGCCCCATACCTGTAAGAGTTTAAAACGCTGCTCTAATCGTTCCCCACGGTCATAGGCTGCCTTGATTCTGTCTGATTTCATGTGCGATAGAGCAACCTCGATTAATTCGCTGTCATAGCCTTTATCATTCAAATAGGTGCTTGCGATAGCTCTCAATCCATGTGCAACTAATTTACCGTGATAACCCATGCGCTTTATTGCAGAATTTGCCGTTTGTGTGTTTACGTGGGTTTGAGGGTTCTTTGCGCTAGGGAATAAATAAACCTTACTTTCACTTCGTTTTTTAATTTCTCGCAATAATGCCATCGCTTGCCGTGATAGAGTGATTTTATGCTCACGCCCTTTGTCTGTTTCTTTAATCCCTTTTTTGATGTAAATCGTCCATATTCTCGCTTGCTCATCAATATCCTCATATCTTGCGGTAGCCGCCTCATTTGGGCGTGTCATAGTGAGCATCTGCCATAGAATTAAAAAACGAGTCTGTAAGTGAATTTGAGCATTGTTTAAGGTGTAAAGAAATTCCCCTAAATCTTCTGGCTTAATGGTTTTAAAGTGTTCTACCGTAGGGCTATCAAATTCTTTAGATATTTTTTCGGTAGGGTTGCTTGATATGTAGCCTCTATGCAAGGCGTAAGTCATTATTTCATTGTGCTTTTGAATGGTACGTTTTAGTTTCTCTAGCGTTCCCTCATCTTGATAGCGTTTGAACGCTTTCAGTGCCATAGGGGCAGTAATTGCAGAGATAGGCAATGGGCCAAAGTGCGGTAAAAGATTTCTTCTTATTAAGCTGGCTACGTCTTTTTGATAATCCAAAGAAAAGTTCTTTTTTGTTTTACGATATTCGAACCATGCCCACGCCATCGATTCATAAGTATTAGCTAAATCATCTGTCTTTGTTTTGTGTAGGTGCTCCCTGTGGGTTTTAGGATCTATATTTTGCGCCAATAGCGCACGATATTCTTCACGGATTGTGCGCGCCTCTGCTAACGATAAATCAGGGAATGAACCTAGGCTTATTTCAGTGCGTTTAGGTGGAGTAGTAAAAGGCTTGTAATAATTAAATCGCCATAGCTTAGAGCCATTGGGCGTTATAGATAAAAATAAACCTTGCCCATCTATTAGCTTGTAGGGTTTATCTTTTGGTTTCGCTTTCTCTATTTGGGTATTAGAAAGAGTTTTAGTAGTACGTGCCATAGTAGTACAGCCTTATTTTAGTAGTATAAAACTGATAGCGGTTGCGCCCAGTGTTTGCAAGGGGGTTCAGCGTTTTAGGAGTATAATTTTTCCCTTGTTAAAAAAGATCCTACTAAATCTACTCCTAAAATTCTAGGGTTAAATAGTGTTTTATAGTGGCGTATAGGGAATAAAAAAGCCTTGATTCCAGTAAAATCAAGGCTTTGTGATGTCGTATAATGACGTATGATTTTGATTGTTGGTGGAGCTGGCGAAAACTGATCTATCTATATATCCAATTGTTTTTAATAAAGATATTTTTCAGGTCAATTTGTCTTACTACCCAGCTTACTACCATAAAAAACAAGACGCCAATTCAGATGATCTTTTGCCTTTTAGGGACAACGATTATATCATCAAAATTTGCATTTACTTGCGTTATTTTGCGTTGAAAGATCTGATTAAAAGGATCTGAAAGGCGTTAGATCTGAAAAGGCTTTGTAAAGGATCTAAATTTGCGTTGAAAGACACACATTTACTGTGCGGGCGTGGCGAGGGTTTGACTGCGATTTTTCGTGCGTGCATTTGGGCGAAAAATCGGGTTAAAACAGGGCTTTAACGTTTGTTTTGTTGATTGATTTGATATAATAAAATGGGGCGGTATTAATACTATACAAGACAAAAGCCGCTGTTTGAGCAATAAAAAACCCGCATTTCTGCGGGCTGTTTATTTTTTAAAGGATCTAATTTAGCAATTTGTAATCGGAGAATGTGATCACTTCCTCCCCTACCCAACTATTAATCTCTTTCAATCGTTCTTGCAATGGGATTATCTCATTAATAAAAAACACTCGCGTTGCCTTTTCAACGTCACCAAAGCCCCCAGTATTGTTAGGCACAATGCCCATTAGTTGCGGTGGCACACGGTGCGCAGCTAACACATCATCACGGCTTGCGTTCTTAATGTTTAGGAAATCATCTTTGGCGATAGCATCAGACAATGGAATAACTTGCATCCCATCTTTCTTCCCATTCGGAATATACACAAATAAATTTTTAAAGTTGCCAGTCCCTTTGGTATGTCTGATTTGCGTTTTAATTGCTTCAATATCGTCTTGGTTCTGTGTTGGGTCGGTCATGTAAATAATCGAACCCGCATGCGCGCCATTCAAATAGTATTTGCGACGAAATAATGTTGCACTTTCATTCAAAAAAGCCGATTGAAGTGCGGCCAAATATTCTGGCACGCCGTAAATCTCTTGGTTAATGTCAGGATTGATAAGTTGCATCACGGAACCTTTTTTAAATTCATATTCTTCATAGCCAGTCACGATTTGGAAGAATTGACCTTCATCAACACCAACACGCATATATTTTGCTAAAGGCGATCTAAGTGCAATCACATCACCGAATGCATTTTTCACGACTTCAATGAATGCATTGCCAAATACTAAGTAATCTTGCACCAGTTTTTCTAATTGGGTACGAGGTAAAAGTGCGGTTGTTTTGCACGTTGAAAGTAAAATGTTTTTCTTCACTGTGATCGCACTGTTGTGATGGGCTGAGGCATTTAAGGCTTTAGCCAAGTAACTTAAATTAATTGGCGGATTATAATATTTTTCATACATCAACACGCTTTCGAAATAATTCAGTACTTCTGCACGGTCAAGCACCGGAATAGGTTCACCAAAGCTAAATGCCTGTGCTTGATTTCCAGTAGAAAGTGCGGTAGATTTTTTTGTGTTTTTGCTCATTGGATTATCCTATTCAAAGGTAAATATTGTTGATTTGTTGCTTGATACATCACCGCCTAAACCATAAGGCACATTTAAAATGCAGTTCATGATTGCCCATGATAAGTCGCCGTGGCTTGCATCTTCCGAACGGTCAGAAACATAAGTAATCTTTCCGGTTCCCGTAATGCGTTTTTTCACGGTCATGAAACTGGTCACAATATCATTGTCGCCACTGTCGAATTTCAAGCGACGTTTTTGAATCAGATTTTGGGTTTTCAGAACCATCTCATTTTTCAGGTCTGCGTTATAATCCAAGCCTTGCACCATCGGATAGAATTTCTTCACTTCTTGGAACACCCCGGAACCCATTCCCGTTTTGTCAATCACAATGCGAGTCACATTGTAATCATCGCAAAACTGTTTAATGCGGTTTGCTTGTGTTTCGTAATCCATACCGTGAAAAGTTTGTTTGTGTAAAACGCGATAATCTCCCCCTTCCACTTTCGGCGGTGCAACAATCACTAAGGCTGCACGGTCGCCACTAAAAGCAGGGTCATAGCCTAACCACACTTCTCGATTGCCAAAAGGTCGTTGATAAAATGGCTTAAAATCGTGCCATTCTTCTAGGCTGTCAACTTGACAAAGTTGCAAGTCGGCAAATTTAAAGGCGGAACTGTTATCATCAGCAAACTGGCACAGAAAAAGCTGTTCAAATTCTTCCTTGCTGTTTTCTGCTAACAAATCTTCAATGTCGAACAAATTGCAACCACCTTCTAAAGCATCATAAATCGTCACAATCTGTTTCCACTGACGGTCACCGCAAAGTTTCCCCATGCCCAAATTTTCATGTGAAATATCAATTTCTACTTTTTCCGATTTCGCCCGTCCACGATTAAACGATTTCCCGGAAAAGAACGCATAGGCAGGATGGGCGATTGTCGAAGGTGTAGAAAAGTAGGTTTGCCGATAAATCTTTTGGGCCGCCATACCACTGGCGACTTTCCGCATCACATCAAATTTCGGTACCCAAAACACCTCATCGAAATACAAGTTACCGTGGTAGGATTGTGCGGTTGCAGAATTCGTTCCCAAAAAGTATAACTCCGCGCTATTTGGCAGCTTAATAGTTTCTCCTTTTAATATCACATCTGCGGTTTTTTTCGCATATTCCACAATGTAAGAACGGAACTGCAACGCCTGCTTTTTACTAGCTGAAAGAAAAATTTGGTTATGGCCCGTCGTCAGCGCATCAATAAAAGCTTCATGGGCGAAATAGTAAGTCGCCCCGATTTGTCGGCTTTTTAAAATATTTCTAATGCGGTTTTCTTTCGCTTTATGCCAAACACGCTGATAATTAAACATCCCATCAAGAAAGCCATTAATCAGCAATTCTTCTTGTTCCTGATCAATGGCATTGGGCTCGGCTTTCTTGCGGTCGCCCTTGTTGCGGTTCGCCAATTTCGGATTTAAATCCACTTCATTGCCATCGCCGAAAGAATATTTTTTCACTCTCGCCATGCGTTCCATTTGTCGCCCGAGCAAATCAATTTCTTTGTAATCTAAACCGCTCTTTTCTTCTTTCGCAATCAGCAAATTTAATCTTGTCTCAAGTGCTAATTCCACCCGACCGACAGGCGCAATATCGTCCCACTTTTCTCTGTCTTTCCAACTGGCAATCGTTGATGCAGGAATATCAAGCTGACGAGATATTTCAGCGATTTTATAACCGCTAAAATACATTTGTTGTGCTTTTCTTTTTATTTCCGCCGTTACATCGGGCGAAGCTTGATTGATAACTTGTTCGTCCATTCATCATCCTTTCAATTTACAACCGCATAATAGAAAGGAGGCGAATGTTAGTCTTTCCGCTTGCTCTGTGAATCGGCATACAACAAAAGCAACTCATAGACCACCAAAATTAAACCTTTCAGAATAATGGCAATCTTTGAATCAAACCAAACAAAGGATAAGCAATGGCAAAAACTTCAAAATGGTTTGTAGTCGCAACGGAAGGGGCAACTACAGACGGTCGCACAATCAATCGCACTTTGATTGAACAAATGGCGGCAAATTATGACCCTAAAAAATACGGTGCACGCATTAATCTTGAACACATTAAATGGCGTTATATGTGGAACGATGATCCGCACTCAAAATGCTATGGTGATGTGGTTGGTTTAAAAACGGAAGAAAATGCTGAAGGTAAATTGCAGTTACTGGCTCAAATCGACCCAACGGACGATTTAATCAAACTCAATAAAGAACGCCAAAAAATCTACACATCAATTGAATGTGATCCTAATTTCGCCGACACAGGTGAAGCCTATTTAGTCGGTTTGGCTGTAACGGACAATCCTGCAAGTCTTGGCACAGAAATGTTGGTATTTTCTGCCGGTGCAAGCGCAAATCCTCTCAACAACCGCAAAGAAAAAGCCGAAAACCTTTTCACTGCCGCAATTGAAACCGAATTAGAGTTTGAAGAAGTGAAAGAAAAAGGGCTGTCTGTCTTTGCCAAAATCCGCGCATTATTTGCAGACAAAGAAAAAACCGACGATGAACGCTTTGCCGACCAAACGCAAGCCATTGAGCTTTTAGCGGGACAAACCAAAGAAACATTGGAAAAATTGACCGTACTTTCTGCCGATTTAGCAAAACAGCAAACCGAATTAACAGAAGTGAAAGCAACCAATGAAAGCATTCAAGCCAAATTCACCACGCTTGAAAAAACACCGTCCGCCGACTTTGGCAAACGTCCAATCGTTGCCGGTGAAGGTAAATCAGAATTTTTAACCGATTGCTAAAGGAACAACCATGCGAAACGAAACTAAACAGAAATTTAATGCCTATGTGGCCCGTGTCGCCGAATTAAACGGTGTAACAAGTAATGATGTGGCAGAAACATTTTCCGTCACCCCAAGCGTAGAGCAAAAACTGATTGAAAAAGTAATGTTAAGTTCGAACTTCTTACAATGGATTAATGTCGTTCGTGATCCATTAATGGAAGCGGAATTGGTCGGTCTTGAAGTGGCTTCCGCGATTGCAAGCACCACTGACACCAATACCAAAGAGCGCGAAACCAAAGATATTTCCAAAATGACTGGTCGCAAATATAAATGCGAACAAGTCAATTTCGACACGCATATTCCATGGGCAAAACTCGACCAATGGGCGAAACACCCTGACTTCCAGAAAAAATTGGCGAATTTAACGCAAAAAACCATCGCCTTAAACCTCATTATGATGGGGCTAAACGGCACAAGTCGCAGTGAAACCTCCGATTTGTCTTCAAATCCGAAACTGCAAGACGTGAAAAAAGGTTGGCTACAACAATTACGTGACGATATGCCAACACATGTAATGAACGGTGCAAATACTGAGAACAAAATCAAAGTGGGTAAAGGTCAAGCCAAAAACCACGGATATGAAAACATTGATGCCTTAGTGCTTGATGCAGTCAACACCTTAATTGATGAAGTTTACGCCGATGACACCGAATTGGTGGTTATCTGCGGTCGTGAAATCTTAAACGATAAATACTTCAACATCGTTAACACGGATTTAAAACCAACGGATGACCTTGCAAGCCAAGTGATCATCTCACAAAAACAAATCGGTGGTTTAAAAGCGATCCGCGTCCCATTCTTCCCGAAAAACTCAATCCTGATCACCCGATTGGATAATTTATCCATCTACATTCAGGAAGGGTCAATGCGCCGTTTCATTAAGAATAATCCGAAACGCAACCGTGTAGAAGATTACTTGTCGCAAAACATCGACTACAAAGTCGAAGAATACGGTTGCGCGGCATTAATCGAAAACATCACGTTTGAAGATGTTGAAGAAAAAAAATCAACTTCTGAAGAACATCAATAATGGCTGAACGTCTTTCACCCGCACAAATTCATCTTCGTACCATTTCCGCTGCTGTGGCTCACGCAGCGGAAACCGAAGATCTAAGCGACTTTACGGAATATGAAAAAATGTGCCGTATTCTTGCGAGACATCGAAAGGATTTGAAAAACATCCAATCAACGGAACGCAAAGGCGCATTTAAAAAGCAAATTTTGCCTGACTATCTACCATGGATTGAAGGGGCGTTATCGGTCGGAAGTGGTAAACAAGATAATGTCTTGATGACATGGTGCGTGTGGGCGATTGACTGTGGCGAATATCATCTCGCCTTACAGATTGCCGATTATGCCGTATTTCATGATTTACGCTTGCCCGAGCCATTCACCCGAACACTTGGCACTTTGTTGGCAGAAGAATTTGCCGACCAAGCCAAAGCCGCACAAGCCGCCAATAAACCGTTTGAAGTGGCTTACTTAGAGCAAGTCCAACGCATCACCGCTGATTGCGATATGCCCGATGAAAGCCGTGCGCGATTATTGCGTGAATTGGGCTTGTTATTGGTTGAAAAGAACCCTGAACAAGCACTGGCATATTTAGAACGTGCTTTGGGTTTAGATCAGAAAATTGGCGTGAAAGGCGATATTAAAAAATTACGTAAGCAATTAAACAAAGCCGATGAATAATCGGTTTTGGTAAAGAGCAAACCACGCAGCCGTCGGGCGGATTAAAAGTGCGGTCAAATTCTGACGGATTTATTGGCCGTGCTTAATTTAATCCTCACCCGACTTTTTTTATAAGGGTAAATCAATGAGCGACGGCGCAATATCAGTCAAACTTGCCCCCGATTATGAAATGGGCGAAGTACAGCAACAGTTAAATGATGACGATACGTCAGATGACATTATCAGTAATGATAGTTTCTTCCCCGATATGTCACTTGCTCAATTTCGTAATCAATACCGTGCAGACGGCACCATTACCACACAACGTTTACAAGATGCCTTGATTGAGGGCATGGCAAGCGTCAATGCGGAACTCTCCACGTTTAAAACCCAAAGCAAACACGACAGTTTAGAACAAATCACTGCCCCATCAATCAATGGCGAAAGCGTGCTGATTTATCGTTATAAACGTGCGGTAAGTTGCTTGGCACTAGCAAACCTTTATGAACGCTATGCAAGCTATGACAGCACCAATGATGGCGAAAAGAAAATGGCGCAACTCAAAGACAGCATTGATGAATTACGTCGTGATGCTCGCTTTGCGATTAGCGACATATTGGGCCGAAAACGCGTCGATGCGGAGTTAATCTAATGCAAGTTTACGCACAACAAAATGACAATTTAGACGCCATTCTTTATCGACATTTTGGGCGCAGTGAAGGCTTGCTCGAAATAACATGCGAACTCAATCCGCATTTAATGGACAAGCCCATTATTCCCATAGGTACCCCAGTCATATTGCCAGAAGCTGATACAGAAAAAATTAGTGTGGCAAATGACACAATTCAACTTTGGAGCTGATATGCACGACACACCATCAAGAGCGTCTTACACATCAGGAATATTCGCTTTCTTAATTGGACGCATTGCCGATATGTTCTCAAATGTAAATTGGGCTGATGTCGCATCGGTTACAGGTATTGTGATTGGTGTCGCGACCTTTCTTGTGAATTGGTATTACAAGAAAAAAGATTTTGAATTAAAAGAAAAAGAATTAAATCAACGGAACCATCACCATGATTAAACGATCAGCAAAATACGTCTGTGCCGTCACGGCTGTTGTTGGACTTGTTATCGCCACTCATGGGAATGAAATTCGCACATCAGAAAAAGGCTTGTTGTTGATTGGCAATGCAGAAGGTTGCATGCAAAAACCCTATCAATGCCCCGCTGATGTTTTAACTGTTGGGATTGGCACAACGGATGCAGTAGAAAGAATTAATCGAAATAAAATTTACACCTTGCAAGAAGTAGCCGAATTATACACGAAAGGCATTAAGCAAGCCGAAAAGTGCGTGAATACCTATGCAAACGGTCAAGCTATGCCACAAGGGGGATTTGATGCGTTGACATCAATCACATTCAATGTTGGATGTGGTCGATTAAAAAATAGCACCCTTTTTAAAATGGCACGGAAAGGATACAGCAAAGGAATGTGCGGTCAATTTGGACGATGGATTTACGCAGACGGAAAACCACTGAAAGGCTTAATTGAAAGACGACAAAAGGAGACGGCATTATGTTTGGGTTCTTAACGAAAAAAGAAAAATACATTTTATTGGTTGGCCCGCTCATGCTTGTGGCAATTATCCTGTTTCAAGGGTGGCAAGCTAACCACTGGCGAGCCGAAGCCACCAAAGAAGAACAATTAAAATTACAGTGGGTAGAATCTTACATGGCATTGAATGAAAGCGTGGATAAATTCAATAAGCAACAAAAAGCACTCACGGAAGCCGTAAATCAATTAAAAATCTCTCAAACCAAGCAAACACAGGATTTAAAACATGCACTTAAAAAACACCAAGATTGGGCTGACACTTTTATCCCTGATGATATTAGCAGCGTGTTCAACAGCCCCGAAAATCATTAAACAGCCAATTCTATGCCCGCAAGTTGCAGAATGTACGACATTTGCCACCACAATTAAAACTAACGGCGATTTGGCGAGCGCCTATCTACAAAGCCAACAAAAGCTAAGTGTATGCATTGTTGAAAATCAAGCATTAAAGAAATGCATTGATGAATTTAATAAAAAGGAACAGCCATGACAGATCAATTCGACCGAGCACAACAGCTCGAAGAAATGCAACGTGAAATCGCCCTCAAAAAACACCGCACTTTCCAGGCGGTAAGTCGCCTTTATTGTGAAGATTGCGATGCCCCCATCCCCGAAAAGCGCAGACAAATGATTCAAGGCGTAACACGTTGCGTAGCTTGCCAACAAAGATTTGAAATGCAACAACGGAATTTTCGCAAATGAAAAAACCAAACCAACTGCGTAAAATCCTTGAACAAAGTCACGCCGACTTTGTAAAAAATCCCGACCATCTACAACTTTATGTGGACGGTGGGCAAATTGTCGCAACGGGTGCTGCATCATTTAGTTTTGAATATCGTTACACACTCAATGTCGTGGTGACTGATTATGCAGGCGATATTGCCACCTTGATTGTGCCAATAATGGCTTATCTGCGCACAAATCAACCTGAAATATTAGAAAATCCACAAATTCGAGAGAATGCATTTAAATTCCAGGTGGATTACAACAATAACAACACCGCTGACATTAGTTTCGAAATCCAACTCACTGAACGTGTCGTATCGAAAAAAGACGGGAATAACGTGCAGATCCATTATGCAAAAGAACCAGTATGGGACGAACCAACCCGCGTAAAAGTCTATTTGGAAAACTGGGATTCATTAATTTTTGAGGGTGATATCGTCTAATGGCAACAGTAGAAGAAGTTCAGGCAAAATTGACCGCACTTATAGCCAATCTTTCTCCACAGGCCCGCAGACAGCTTGGGCGAAAAATCGGGCAAGCCTTGCGAAAAAGCCAATCAAACCGAATTGCACGCCAACAAAATCCCGATGGTTCTGTCTTTAAACCGAGAAAACCACGTAAAGAATTTGGAAAAAAGAAAGGACGAATCAAACGCAAAGCCATGTTCGCCAAACTCCGCACCGCCCGTCATTTAAAAGTGCGGTCAAATGGTAACGAAGTTTCAGTGGGTTTTAATGGTTCAAGTGCTGCCATTGCTGCAGTGCATCAATACGGTTTAAGTGCTAGCCCATCTAAAAATAAAGATTTCAAAGTGCAATATGCCCAGCGTGAATTACTAGGCTTTAGTGATAGTGATTTAGAAATGATTGAAGATTTAATTATTGAGAAATTAAGCCTTTAGATTTGAGGTGTTTGCGAATGATGTGTATCCAATAGGCATAAACAACTAATGCAGCCATACCGAGAAAAAAATTAACTTCGACAAGCCACAATACTGAGCCAATCATCAACATATAAATGAAAATAGCTGGAGCAGCGATGATCAGAGAAACAAACCAAGGCACTGCAATTACACCAAAACCAATTGCAAGCCCAAGTAAGCCAACAGACAGAATAAATAATGAAAGTATCGCAATCATATCCCCCCCTTTTGCTTACTCGATTATTGAGCTAAATAATTAATCTTGTCAATAGAAAAGTGAATAAAAATGAATAATTTACAACTTACCGTCTTATTAAATGCCATTGATAAAATGTCTGCTCCAGTTCGCAGTGCATCTAAAAGCGTTCATGAGCTATCGGCAAAACTAAAAGAAAGCAAATCGATTCATCGACAACTAAATCAGCAAAATAAGCAGCATCAAGCTGCAATGAAACAATATGCTTCTGCTATCAACCCATTGAAATCAAAATTAGATTCACTGAATCAAGAATTAGAGCAAGCAAAACAAAAAGCCGCATCTTATGCTCAATATATGAAGAATGCTCAACATCCTACTGCAGGCTTTCAAAAGGAAGTAGAGAAAGCGAAAAGTGCGGTAAACAAACTCAAGCAAGAACAAATTGATGCAGCAAATAAATTACAGCAAGCACGCCAAGAATTAGCAAGATCAGGCATTTCCGCAGAGAAACTCGCGCAAAAACAAAGAGAACTACAGAAAAACACCAAAAGTGCAACGGATCAAATTAAAAATCAAGAAGCCGCATTGAAAAAACTCAACGCAAAACAGGCTGCTTACAATCAATACCGTGGACAAGTTGAAACGCTCAAAAATATTAGTGGAAAAGCACAAATTATTGGCGCTCAAGCCTCTGCTGCGAGTACAACGATCACAGCACCAATTGTCAATTCCATTCGAGATTTTATGTCGTTTGAAGATGTTATGGCGGGGGTTGCTCGCCAAGTTCCAGGGCTAAAAGACAAATTTGGGCAATTTACCCCTAAATACGATGAATGGAAAAACAAGATTAAACAGCTTTCAACCGAATTACCTCTTACCACAAATCAAATTGGTGATATGGTTACTGCTGCAGCGAGAATGGATATTCAGGAAAATGAATTGGAAGATTTTATTCGCTTAAATACCCAAATGGCAACAGCATTTGATGCAGAAAACCCCGATGAATTAGTAGAGTTATTTGGTAAAGTACAGAAAAACTTTAAATTAACCACCAAAGATGCCAAAGAGCTAGCCGATACTATTAACTATTTAGATGATAATGCCATTTCAAAGGGGACAGATATTATTAATTTCCTAAATAATACATCAGGAATTGGTAATTTAGTCAAAATTAGTGAAAAGAATCTTGCTGCACTTGGTTCAACTTTATTAACTGCAGGAAACGACGCCAGTACATCAGCCAAAGCAATCGAAAGTACGTTCAACCGTCTAAGTAAAGCCACTAGAATGAAACCGGTTAATAACGGACTAAAAGCGTTAGGTTTAGATCCAAAAGCGATTCAAAAAGCAATGGTAAAAGATGCCAAAGGCACATTAATGATGATTGTTGAAAAAATAAAAAAATTGCCTAAACATTTACAGGCTGGCGTAATTAGCGATATTGCAGGAGGAAATTATAATACCCAATTAGCAGGGCTTGTTGCCAATACCGAAGAATGGCGCAGACAAATTGAACTGGCAAATAGTGAAGAAGCTAAAAATAGTATGGCTAGGGAATTTCAAACTAGAATGACTACTTTATCAGCAAAATGGCAATTATTTAAAAATCGTTTATTCAACGTAAATAGTTCTGTAGGAGCCAGTTTAAAAGATTCGATGACTAGCTTAATGGACGGGGTTGGCAATTTGCTTGATAAAATCGAGACATGGATTGATGAACATCCTAAATTAACCTCTACTATAGCAAAAACAGCAGCTGCAATCGGGGGAAGTTTAAGTCTATTTGGTGCATTAAGCCTTGCTTTAAGTTTTATACTTTACCCAGCCGCCCGGCTATTTTTAGGCTTATCCAAATTAAACGTAATTCTTCCTAAATTTTCAGGACATTTATCATCTGCAGGTCGGCTCATCTTAAGAGGATTACTTTCTCCGCTAAAATTAATTGCACTGGCTATCAGTCCACTAGGGATAGCTTTATTGGCCGTTGCTGCATTAATTTATAAATACTGGCAACCTATTAAAGCCTTTTTCGGCGGTTTTTGGGAGGGCTTAAAATTAGGACTTGCGCCCGTTATTGAAAAATTTAAACCACTTGGCAATCTCTTTGGCGTAGTCGTTGGCTGGATTGAAAAAGCCGTAAAATGGTTTACGGATTTACTTTCACCAGTGCAAACCACTCAAAAAGATTTAGATGCTGCCGCAAGTGCGGGTAAAAAATTTGGCGAATGGCTTGCAGCAGGGATTGATTTGGTCACAAAACCATTGCAATGGGTGATGGATAGCATCAAATGGATTGTTGACAATATGCCAAGCGTTGAGGGAATCGGAAAAGCCATCGACAAAGGCAATCAAATTTCCCAACAAGCCCAACAAATCAAACGCGAAGGCATTACGGAAGCATTTGGTAATGGCTTTTGGGGAAGAACAATGCAGATCTTAAGCGACCCCGATCTACAACATTGGAAAGGCGGCTTTGTTAAAGGCTGGGCAACTGGAGGATATACTGGCAACGGCGGCAAATACGAACCAGCTGGCATTGTCCACGGTGGCGAATACGTGATGACGAAAGAAGCCACATCTCGACTTGGCATAAATACACTCAACGCCCTTAATTACGGCAAACAAGCACTTATTGCGGGCGGATTAGGGATCAGCGTTGCAACCGCCGCCCCTGTGCAAGTTGATACTCGTGCACCAATTAAATGGGTAATCGATAATATGCCAGGTATTCAGGCGGGAGCAAAAATTATTGAAAATGCTAAACAATCAAGAAATGAAGAAACAAACAAGGTTATCAAATCAGGGAGTACAACTGAAAGAACGCTCGATGCACTTTCTGATTGGAATATGTATTCTTCAGGCGGCTACACCGGCAATGGCGGCAAATATGAACCCATGGGCATTGTCCACGGTGGCGAATACGTGATGACGAAAGAAGCCACATCTCGACTTGGCATAAATACACTCAACGCCCTTAATTACGGTAAACAAGCACTTATTGCGGGTGGATTAGGGATCAGTGTTGTAACCGCCGCCCCTGTGCAAGTTGATACTCGCGCACCAATATCCACTCGTCCAGTAATGACTCAATCCAATCAGCCAATGAGTGTAAACATCACAATCCATGCTGCACAAGGCATGGACGAACGAGCCATCGCACAACAAGTAGCAAAAGAAATACAACGCATCGAAAACCAACGCCAAGCAAGGGCTAGAAGTTCAATGTGGGACAGAGCATAATCAAAGGGCGCAAGCCCTTTTTTTGTTACCGACTATTCCACACGCTCCCCCACTCGCCACGCCACACAATATTGCCAACAATAAGGCATTTTCTTTAACTATGAATGCCTATGTCTGCTGAATTACAACGAAAACTAGACAACATTATCCGCTTTGGGGTGATTGCTGAAGTGAATCACGCCACCGCACGTGCTCGCGTAAAGAGCGGTGACATTCTCACAGAGTTTTTACCATTCATCACACCTCGTGCGGGTACAACTAAAACCTGGTCGCCACCTACGGTGGGCGAACAATGTGTAATGTTATCGGTTAGTGGCGAATTTACCACTGCTTGCATATTAGTTGGGCTTTATACACAAAATAGCCCTAGCCAATCGCCCAATGAACACGTAATTGAATTTGCTGACGGCGCCAAAATCACTTACAACCAATCAAGTGGCGCATTGGTTGTCACAGGCATCAAAACCGCCAGTATTACTGCCGCTAATCAAATTGACATTGACTGCCCCACTATCAATATCAAAGGCAATGTGAATATTGACGGAAAGGTAACATCAACAGGCGATATGGTCGCAGGGGGAATCAGTCAAATTAACCATAAACACAGTGGCGTACAAGGTGGCCCAAGTAAAACAGGAAAACCAGAATAATGAATCGATACACTGGCGAAACATTAAAAAACGAAAGCGACCACATTAAACAATCCATTGCCGATATTTTGCTAACGCCAGTTGGCTCGCGTATTCAGCGGCGTGAATATGGCAGTTTAATCCCAATGTTAATAGACCGCCCTATTAGCCACACATTGTTATTACAACTGGCGGCTTGTGCCGTCACCGCGATTAATCGTTGGGAGCCTAGAGTACAGATCACACAATTTAAACCAGAATTGGTTGAAGGTGGCATTGTGGCAAGTTATGTCGCACGTAGTCGTAAAGATAACCAAGAAATGCACAACGAAAAACTATTTTTAGGACATAAACAATGAGCGAATTAGTCGATTTATCAAAACTAGATTCACCAAAAGTGCTAGAAGATTTAGATTTTGAAAGTTTGCTCGCAGACAGAAAAGCGGAATTTATCGCGCTTTTCCCACAATATGAAAGAGCATTTTGGCAGTCCCGATTAAGTTTAGAAAGTGAACCTATCACGAAATTATTACAAGAAGTGGTTTACTTACAGCTGATGGAAAGAAACCGCATCAACAACGCGGCAAAAGCCACAATGTTAGCCTATGCAAGCGGTTCAGATTTAGATGTAATTGCCGCCAATTACAATGTAAAAAGACAAGTCATTCAAGAGGCGAATAATAATGTTACGCCTAAAATCCCCGAAATTTTAGAAGATGACACCTCATTAAGATTGCGTACGCAATTAGCCTTTGAGGGGCTTTCTGTGGCGGGTCCTCGCTCTGCTTATATCTTCCACGCGCTCTCTGCACACCCTGATGTGGCAGATGTATCGGTGGTATCACCACAGCCTGCCAATGTCACCGTCACGATATTAAGCCGCAATGGTCAAGGTGAGGCTGACGAAAGCCTGTTAAATGTAGTTAGAGCAAAACTCAACGATGATGACATCCGCCCTATTGGCGACAGAGTTATTGTACAAAGTGCAGTAATTCAATCTTACGAAATCCGCGCCAAATTACATCTTTATCGTGGCCCTGAATACGAGCCAATCAAAGCTGCAGCATTAAAAAAATTGACTGCTTACACCGAAGAAAAACACCGTTTAGGGCGAGACATTAGCCTATCGGGTATTTATGCTGCCTTACATTTAGAAGGGGTGCAACGGGTAGAACTTCTCTCACCTACCGCCGACATTGTGCTACCAAGCTCAAAATCAGCCTACTGCACGGCAATTAATTTGGAGATCGTGACAAGTGATGATTACTAATCATTTACTGCCGATAGGCTCAACCCCATTAGAAAAACGTGCGGCTGAAATTCTAAAAAGTGCGGTAGAAAATCCCATTGTTATTGCAGATTTAATCAATCCTGAACGTTGTCCCGCTGAATTACTCCCTTATTTAGCTTGGGCGTTTTCGGTGGATAAATGGGACGAAAACTGGACGGAAGAAGTTAAACGCATTGCGATTAAACAGTCTTATTTTGTGCACAAACACAAAGGCACAATTGGCGCAGTAAAACGTGTGGTTGAGCCAATAGGCTATCTTATTGAACTGAAAGAATGGTTTCAAACTAATCCGCAAGGCACGCCTGGAACATTTAGCTTAACAGTGGAAGTGTCTGAAAGTGGTTTAAATGAACAAACCTATAACGAACTCGTGCGACTTATTAACGATGTTAAACCGGTATCAAGACATCTCAATCAGCTCGCTATCGCAATCTCACCAACAGGGGTACTCAGAACCTTTATTGGTCAGCATTGTGGTGAAATCATCACTGTATATCCACAATAGGAATATTTATGGCATCACAATATTTTGCAATATTAACCGAATACGGAACACGTGCTTTCGTCCAAGCATTAAGCCAAGGGCAACCGTTACAACTCACCAAATTTGCAGTGGGCGATGGCAATGGGAAAGCTGTCACACCAAAGGCCAGCGCCACAGCACTTGTACATCAAACGCACATTGCACCTGTAAGCGCCGTCTCTCTCGACCCACGCAATAATAAACAAATTATTGTGGAATTAACCATTCCTGAAAATATCGGCGGTTTTTATATCCGAGAAATGGGCGTTTTCGATAGCACAAACAAATTAGTGGCTTATGCAAATGCGCCTGAAAGCTTTAAGCCAAGACTCGAAAGCGGAAGCGGCAAAGTACAAGTGTTGCGGATGATTTTAAAAGTAAGCAATTCCCAAGCCGTTACATTAAGCATTGATAATTCGGTAATCTTTGTTACACGTCAGCAATTAACTCCACAAAAAATCACATCATCAACCACAAACGGATTTGATGAAAGCGGGCATACACACGAAATCGAAAAAGCCGACACAACAAAAGCGGGAATTGTACAACTCACAAATGACACAGGGCTTGACAGTGATAAGCTAGGATTATCAGCAAGAGCAGGCAAAAAACTGGCACAGCTAATCAGCAAGGTTCAACTCGCCCTTGGTAATTACATTCCAAACAACAAAAAATCAAATTCAGTCACTAGCAACAGCAATGACAATGTGGCGACATCATCAGCAGTTAAAATTGCTTATGATAAAGGAGTTGAAGCAAAAACTGCAGCAGATAACGCACAGCGTTCTGCCGATAATGCTAACACCAATGCAAACGGTAGAGTTTCTAAAAGCGGAGATGTGATTGACGGCGATTTTAGAATTAATGGCCAAAATGGAAGTTGGAGCAAGATTCAGTTTGGTTCTAAAATAGGCTTGTGGGAATTAGAAGTTCATCCAGATTCACATACTTCAGAAAACCGCCGATTCAATATGAAGTATAACGGAGATAAGGTAGTTTACTTGTCATTCCCAACTATCGGGGATAACAGTGAAATAGTCGCATATAGAAGTTGGGTTGAAACTAGATCAACACCGTGGAACAAGATATATGGGAAACCTGCATTCGCGACTAGATGGCCGACCGCAGCCGAACAAGGATATTCATATTATTTAGGTAAAACAGGTTGGATAAAGCTTCCTAGCGGGTTAATTATTCAATGGGGTCAAACACCCGTAAATCACAATGGGAAAAGCACCGATATTGTTTTCCCAATCGCATTCCCGATTCAGGTTATTAATATTCAATTAACTGAAAATCAAATGCGTACCGTTGCAGAGAACGCCACACACCTAGTAGCGCTTGATGTAACTAATACAAAATTTACATTCAAAATGAACTCAACCGGACATACTAGCACATCGGCATATTGGTTTGCTATTGGATATTAACGAGGTTTAAAAATGTACTTTTACGACAAAGAAACGAACGGATTTTATATTGACGGTATTCATGAAATTCCAAAAGGTGCAATAGAAATCACGGACGAAACCTACCGCACTTTATTAGATGGACAAGCCGCCGGTAAGCAAATTATTGCCAATAAGCAAGGTGATCCGGTTTTAGTTGACCCACAACCCAGTGAGACACATGTGTTAAATCCTAACAGCTTACAATGGGAAATTTCAGCCGAAAAACAAACCGCACTTTTAGCACAACAAAAAGAAGATTTACTCAATAAGTTAGCGGACAAATCCGACCAACTTAAAAATATCCTACTGGCAGGGTATCCACAAACGGAAATCGAAAGTTTTTACCGTCAGGAAAAAGAGGCTCTTGCATGGCAAGCCGACCACAGTACACCCACACCAATGCTTGCACAAATTGCGCGTGTACGTGGTGTGCCACTGGATATGCTAATTAGCAAAGTGATTGAAAAATCCGCTCAGTTTTCTGTGGTTATTGGCATCATTATTGGGCAACGTCAGGCATTTGAAGACCGTTTGCTGGCTTTAAAAACACCCGAGGAATTAACCGCACTTGAACAGGAGATTGAGCAATGGCAATTCCAAACAAATTAACACGCTATGGCTATCACGTTATTATCGCCTTAGACCAGTTGTTTAACGCCTTAACAGGTGGCGCAGCAGATGAAACTCTTTCTAGCCGCACTTATCGCGGTGCCATGTTAGCCGAGCAACCAAAAAAACGTTGGCGTGTGTTGTATCGTTTGATTAACGGCCTTTTCTTTGACCGCAATCACTGTAAAACGGCCTATGAAAGCGAGATTTCGGGCAAACAACATGATGAACGCTTTAAGGCGGTGCAACATGACTGATATTATCTTTAACTGGATTCGCGGAGATGATGAAGCGGAAACCTTAGTTTTTACCGAAGAAAACGGCGAACCCTTAGATTTTCCCGGCAGTCGATTTGATTGCGATATCGTGCCTTTAGGCAGTGCAAGCGAGAAGATTTGCCTATCAGGTTGGCAAAGATATTACCCAATTACAAGAGGCTGTAGCAGCATTACAAGCCGCCGCTACCGCTCAACAGGGGACAAAAACCAAATGGGTGCAAAAAGTGACGGCTAAACCAGGTACGGTTTTTGGCGGGACGGTAAAAATCAAAGTCAATCCTAACCTGGTCAATAAAATTTGTGCTGTTAAACAGGGGCATTATGCTCCAACATTTGAACAGTTGGATGACTATTTTGAAATACCAAAAGATGAAGATGCTTTTCCGGTTTATTTTATTGCCATTGCAGACCAAGAGGGACATGTGGATTTTGAGACTGAGGTGGGGTGATAAAAATAACGGCGGGTAATTCCGCCGTTTTATCCATCCGACTCTACCCAACCGCACTTTGTTAGTTTAAATACCACAACGCCAAGCGCTACCACTCGTTTTTAAATCCTTACAAAATAGCCCTATCTCTCAACAACAGGGCTAAAATTATGACAGATGAATATCTCCATGGGGTCAAGGTAACGGAAATTGCCGAAGCCTTGCGAACACTCACCACATCATCCACTGCCGTGATCGGTTTAGTGGCAACGGCAGCAGATGCAGACGCAACTGTTTTCCCACTCAACAAACCCACTCTTTTAACAGGTATCACCGCTGAAGTACAAGCGAAAGCCGGTAAACAAGGCACACTATCACGTGCGTTAGATGGCATTGCGGACATTGTGAATTGTAAAGTTGTCGTCATTCGCGTGGAAGAAAACGAAGATGAAAGCACCATGAAAGCCAATGTGATAGGTTCAGTCGATAACGAAGGCAATTATACTGGATTAAAAGCGTTCCTCGTGTCTGCTGCAGTTTGTGGTGTCAAACCACGTATTTTCTGTATCCCGAAATATGACAGCCAAGACGTCACCACCGAGCTTTTAAGCGTGGCTAAAAAATTGAATGGCTTTGTGTATGCATCGTGCGGTTCAGCAAAAACCAAAGAAGAAGCAGTGACATACGGTCGCAATTTCTCACAACGTGAATTAATGCTGATTTTCGGTGATTTCTTATCGTTTAACCCAAAAACAAAACAAACCGAAGTGGATTATGCCGTTGTTCGTGCTGCCGCAATGCGTGCATATCAAGACAAAGAATATGGCTGGCATACTTCAATTTCAAACAAAGGTTTAACTGGCGTAACGGGTGTCACCAAGCCACTTTCTTTTGATATTAACGACAGTGCAACAGACGTGAATTACCTCAACGAACAAGGCATTACTTGCTGTGTAAACCACAATGGCTTTAAGTTCTGGGGATTACGCACTCGTTCGGCTGACAAATTATTTATCTACGAAAACTACACTCGCACGGCACAAGTGTTGAAAGACACCATTGCGCAATCCTTTGACTGGGCGATGGATAAAGACATTTCTGTGAATCTGGTAAAAGAAATCGTAGAAGCGATCAACGCAAAATGGCGTGAATATGTGACACAAGGTTATTTAATCGGTGGGAAAGCATTTATCAAAGCCAACCTCAATACTGCCGCAACCTTAAAAGATGCAAAATTACTTGTGGCTTATGACTACTGCCCTGTTCCACCATTAGAACAACTTGGTTTCAACCAATACATTAGCGATGAATACCTTGTGGAATTTGCCGCAAACATTGCAAAAGTAGGAGCGTAAAAAATGGCATTACCTCGTAAACTCAAATTAATGAATTTTTTGGCTGACGGTAATTCTTACCGTGGCCAAGTCACCGAAATCACCCAACCTAAATTAGCCATGAAACTGGAAGAATACCGCGCAGGCGGAATGTTTGGCCCAGTGAAAGTGAATTTAGGGGTAGAAGGCTTGGAAGCGCAATTCAAGATGGGCGGTTACATGACCGAACTTATCAAAGAATTTGGCGGAAAAATTGACGGCACAGCATTACGTTTTGCGGGCGCCTATCAACAAGATGACACCGAAGAAGTGGTTTCAATCGAACTGGTCATGCGTGGTCGTTTCAGCGAAATTGACAACGGCACCAGTAAATCGGGCGATGACACCGAACAAAGCTACACCGTGCCATTAACCTACTACAAAATCATCGAAAACGGCAAAGACCTCGTGGAAATTGACCTAATCAATTCCGTTTTCATTGTCGGTGGCGTTGATCGTCTCGCAGAACATCGCGCAGCAATCGGCATTTAATTCACACACACCTTGCCCCGAAAGGGGCTTTTATTAAATCCCCCTCCCCTCTTTACAAAAAAAAGAGGGATTTTAAAGGAAACATAAAATGAAAACAGAAAACACCAAAATTATCACCTTAACCAACCCTATTACTCGTGGCGAAAACCAAATCACGGAAATCACCGTCAATAAACCAACGGTACCCGCATTAAAAGGCTTAAAAATGTTTGATGTGTTGCAAATGGATGTGGACGCATTACAAGTGTTACTTGTACGTGTCACCACACCTGTTTTACACAAATCCGACTTTGTCACTATGGAAGTGGCGGATTTTACCGAGCTTGCTGCGGCGGCTGTCGGTTTTTTAGGGAAGAACTCGGAAGTGGAAACCGAAGCGACCGAATAATGATTGCCGCCACGGTAGAAGATGCCATGGCGGACATTGCACTGATTTTTCATTGGCCACCACAAGCCTTTGAGCAAATGACATTTTCCGAATTAATGCAATGGCGAGAAAAAGCAAGAGAACGAAATGAAACAGAAACTGATTGATTATTTATTAAATATGCCACGGTATATTGTATGGCGTGGAATCTTCATTCTTTCCATTAACTTTTGGTTGCTTGTGATTTTCGGCATTGCATTTCTCTTTCGCTAATTCATCAAGTGCGGTCAGAAATCACGGGATTTTTGACCGCATTTTTCTTTAGGATAGAACATGAAATCAATTCTAATCTTCTTTTTCTATTTTTTATCAATTATTGCCGTCACAGGGTACGCCACTTTTTTGATGTATCACAACATTGACGGGTGGGGTTGGATTATTTTTATTGATGTTTTATTGGCATTAATGACAGTCAAAGTTAAGGAAGAAAAATAATGTTCCAAAACTTCGCACTTGCCACATTGGGCATGTTTGTGTTCACTCGGAAAACCGTGCCTTTTCAAAGTTTAGACCGCACATCAAATTGGCGGCATCCAACCAATGCCATTGTCGGGGCAATGCCAAAAACACAATTCACCGGTAAGGAAAGCGAAACCGTGACAATCGGCGGGCGACTTATCCCTGAAATCACGGGCGGCAGATTTTCCATTAAAGCGTTGGAATTAATGGCAGACAGTGGCGGTGCGTTCCCACTAATTGACGGTGCAACCTTTGAAATTATCGGTTTTTTTGTAATCGAAAGCGTACAAGAAACCCGAACAGAATTTTTTGGCGATGGTGCTCCCCGTGCCATTGACTTCACCATGAACCTAAAACGCACTGACGATCCGATGTTGATTGCCATTGCAGACAGTTTAATGAGTAATCTGTAATGTTAGGCTTAGATTTTAACGACAATCACCGCACACCCGCTTTTAAAGTGGTGATCACCACGAAAGACAACAAACAGCAAGACATCACGCAAGTGGTATCAAGCCGTCTGATCAATTTGTCTTTAACCGATAATCGCGGCTTAGAAGCGGATACACTCGACCTAGAATTATCCGACCATGACGGCAAACTCGCCTTACCGCCACGCAATGCCACAATCCAAGTTGCGCTAGGTTGGAAAGGCAAACCACTGATTGACAAAGGGCAATATTCAGTGGATGAAGTGCAATTTTCAGGCGGTGCAGGATCGGCAGACCGATTAACCATCAGAGCAAGAGCGGCTGATTTAAAAGGCTCATTTTCCGAACAAAAAGAGCGGTCATTTGATAAAAAAACGTTGGGCGAAATTATTGACACCATCGCCAAAGAGAACCAACTCAAAAGCCAGTGCGAGAAAAAGCTGGCTAACACCTTTATTGCGCACATCGACCAAACCAACGAAAGCGACATTAATCTATTAAGCCGCCTAGCAGAAGAGCACGGGGCAATGTGCACCGTTAAAAATGGCACGCTATTATTTATGCCGCTAGGACAAGGCAAAACCGCCACAGGCAAGCCGATTCCACTACGAAAAATCACTCGCAAAAGTGGTGACAGCTACACTTTCTCCATTGCAGAAAGCGAAAACTACAAAGCCGTGCGGGCGTATTGGCACGATACGGACACAGGCAAACGTGGCGAAATCACGGTGGATGAAAACACCAAGATAGTGAAAAAACAGCGTATGACGAAAGGCAGAACGCTGAAAAATGGCACAGTGAAAGGAAGACGATTAAGCAAACGCAAATACAACACTATTGAGCAACAAGAGCCAATCACCAGTGATAATGCGCAAATAAAATCACTCCGCCACACTTATGCAAGCGAAAGAACCGCCATCAATGCCGCAAAATCCGCCTTTGATAAACTCAAACGAGGCGTGGCAACATTTAGCCTAAATCTTGCCTTTGGAGAACCCGATTTAATCCCCGAAACACCCATTGAGCTTTCAGGCTTTAAAGCCGAAATTGACGCAACCAACTGGCTAATCACTAAAGTGACACACAATCTTTCAGACGGTGGTTTTACCAGTCAAATTGAGTGCGAATTAAAGGTGGAAGATGAAGAAGTGGATGTGAAGAAAGAGAAAAAATAAAGCGGTCGATTGACCGCTATTTTTTCAATAAACTATGAGGAAAAATATCAATATAATTCGCAAATAACCTTTGATACCATTTAATTTTTGTCATCATCTCTCGTGGAAGCCCTTCGGCATTAAGTTGTTCGTTATAACAAATTTGCTCTAACACCACTAAAACGGGTGGCTCTTCTAAATCTATTCGATTGATTCCGATTTTAATTTCATTACAAAGTGCTAGTGTTAGCGGTTCTGCAATTAAGCGTTCTTTTAACCGTAAAAACTGTTGGCTAAAATCACGGTGATCACGTGCTTTCTCACTAAATCCAATAACTAAACTCAAAGAAGAACATACAGTTAGAGCAATACTCACCGCTATCGCAACGGATTGGTATGATTGCAATGTAGCATAAAGCGTACCGGAACTGAATAATACCGATAAGAAATTCGTGCCACGCTCCCAACATTCAAAAAAACGTTGTCTTTTCGTATTGTAACGAATCGAACGTTCTATGCTAAAAAGCAGATTTTTCTTTCTTACCTCTAAATTAATCGTCTTGTTGGTCATTTTCTCGTTTGTCGTCATCAGCGTCCTCCTCATAAGGGTCCGGCATTAATTGCGCAGTCAATATTGCCAATTTTTCATCGTTATTGAGGAGTTTATTATTATCAGACATATTTTTTATCCTTATTTTGTTGTGAACAATGACCTAACCAAATTGAATTTATAGCCAATGACTTATTTACACACATTCTCACAAGGCACACCATCGTGGTCACGATCCAAGCGGCTTTCACCACATTCGTTTAAATGAAATTTAGCTTCAGCGCAAGAACTCATCTCTTTGCAATATTTACTGTCAGAACAACTAAACTGTTCTGCATCTGCTTTTTTACTTTTGGCAAAAGTTGCTGTTGAGAAAGCAAGGGAAAGTGCGGTTAAAACTATGAGAAGTTTTTTCATTTACTTATCTCATTAATATTAAATGGCGAAGTTAGAACTGTCGTGTAATTCAGACTTTGATTCGTATTTTTCCACAACATATCCGCAGAAACATTAGATAAACGAATGTTCATTTTCTGACCTTTCTTTAAAGGCAATTTGGGGAAATAAGATACTGGTACGCCATCAACATAAGATGAAAGTACAGAAAAAACCTGATCTTGTTGAGTATCATTAATTACGTTCAATGAGATAATCATTTCTAAGTTGGAAATATATTCTGATTTAACAAAATCACGAATTCTTTTTGCCAAAGCTTGCTGTGTTCTGACGTTCAATTTTCTATCGCCAAAACTATAAATACTAATCTCATCTTTTATGTCACCAGTTTCAGGTGCGACACCAACACCAATAGGAATTTCAAAACTGGCATAAGATGTCATATTCTGTTGGTAACATTCTTTGTATTTAGCTTGAGTAAATACTGTTGGGATTTTTTGTTGAACTTTAATTAAGCTATCGGATGGTTTACGGCTATCTTCATGCGAACCACAAGCCGACACTTCAACATTTAACAATGCTGTTTCGGTTTTGATTGGATCATTTAAAAGCGTGTTCAAGGACACATCTTTCTCGATTTCTGTTTTACACCCCACCACAGCCATGGCACATAATGTTAAAGCGAATAGTTTTTTCATTGCGGTATCTCCCCTGTTTCAATCATTGTTTTGAATTCATTTTCATCAAGCAAAATCGCACCAACATCTATTGCAGAATTGATTTTTGTCGGTCCTGCATTATCACCCATAATAAGAAAATTAAGGTTTTTGGTAACAGTTTTACGCACTTTGAAATCGTGGATTTCGGCAAGGGTTTCTAAATATTCCCGATCTACTTTTGAAAAGCCGGTAAAACAAATTTCAAGCTGACTTGATGTGTATTTGCTAGATAATTTGGATTGATATTGATTTTTTCGAATTCCACGTTGTTCTAACCACTCATCTACAGTATAAAATTCACCATTTTGTTCAATTAATCCATCTATACGATCAAGACGAAAAGTTCTATTATCCCCTGCTATATAACAATAACCTTCAATATAAACATCATCGGTATAATCCACTCGCACTTCTCGATGCTTAGTGTCACCGTCTGCATTCGTATATGTAAACTCAATAATGTTTTTACCTTGTGTACGAAATCTTGAATTTGAACTATCTAAAGAATTAGATTCAAATGATAAAATAGATGCAGAAGATGAAACATCACTTGTTTTTGTTTCTTTCTGCTTTTTCAATTCATCACCTTTGCCAAAAACGCCTATTGATAAGACAAATGCAACAAATGCAATAAAATAATGTTCCGTTGTGGCGAAGGCATAAAACAATCCCATGAACAACCAACCAAGAATCACCGCAGGAGGCGCTGAAGCCAATCGAGTCCATTCGGCTTTTAGGAGGAAAATATAATAAAAGCCGTAAGTCGCTGCTACAAAAACTAAAAATGCTAGAAATCCCGTCATTTTATCACCACTTCCGCCACTTCATCGGCATGCTGAATATTACTCTGCCGTGGATAAATACATCGTCATCTTGCGTGAATGTCCATTCTTTGTAGGTTGGGTTGTCGGAAATGACGAGCATTTCTTTTCCCACTTTTTGCAAACGCTTGACGAATGTTTGGCCGTCAAAGGTGAAAACATAAAGCCCATCGGCGGCAAAGTAATTTTCGGAAATATCCACATAAAGCAGATCGCCGCTTTCAAGGGTTGGCGCCATGCTATCCCCTTTCACTGTGATCAACTTCAAATATTTTGCATCAGCACGTCCAAATTGTTGACGGAAGAACGTTAAATTAAATTCTTGTGAAAGTAAGCCTTGTTCGGTTGGGCTTAAATACGCTCCGTTTCCGGCACTCGCTTCCACATCCAAAATATCAATCCGCACTGTGTTTGGGTTTTGCGGTTCGCTCACTTCTACAATGCGATAAGACGGATCAGGGTCGCCTTCCCCTGTTTTTAGCCAATGCGGGTCCACATTAAGTGCGGTCGCAATTTCTAAAATATTTTTAGGTGACCGAGTTCGACCATTCACTATATCGCTAATTGATGGTTGAGATACTCCAAGCTGCTTTGCAAAAGCATTCATAGATAAGTTTCTATCATCAAGTAGTTGCTTTAATCGGGTTGATAAATCAGACATAAATTCTCCTTGTGTATAAGTTATAGGTAAACCTTGAATAAAACAATAAAATATTTCTTGCATTTATTAAAGGTTTTCCTATAATACACTTAAAGGAAAACTTATAGGCGATTTTAAATGAATGAAAAAGTGATACTAGCTACAGAAATTTGCGGCAATCAATCAGCCTTAGCAAGAGTATGTGGAGTTAGTCAGCCTACTGTAAATGGATGGATAAATGGTGCGAGTATGGATGTGAAATACATCCCATCCATCATCCAAGCCACAGAATATGAAGTAAACCCAATCGAACTTAGACCCGATTTAGATTGGTCAATAATTTACGAAAGTCTGAAACAGGTGTTTGAAGGGAATTAAAGATTTTTAAACCAATGAACGAAACGAATGATTTCTTGTTTTATGCAGTGGCGTTCTTTGTAAGTGAATAAACCCATTAACAACGCATTTAAAAAACACAGTTGGCGTGGGTTAAAGGTGTAATCAAGCAGGGTAAGAGTGGGATTGTTACTTAATAAGATGAAATTAAGCCAAACAATTCCAGCAACAATAGACCAGTTAAGGATAAATATGAGAAATCGTAAAAATCGAGTCAGCATGGCATACCTTGTAGCGTTATTTTCAACTGTATCGTGCTTTATGGTGTTGATTATTTGCTAATTTTATTAGCAAGTCAATTAATTGGTCAGTGATTCGGAATAGTTAAATAGAAAAGGTGGTGTGTATGTGTGAAACAATTAATCTAACGGCGGAAGAACTCGCAATTCGCGAGCCAAGTGTTCATCTAGTGAGAGTGCTAACGCAAATAATCCGCGAGCTTGTTGTGGACGTTTCTCTTTTGCCAGTTCAAGGCAATAGCAATGAATGTGATAAGCAAGTTCCTTGTGGGTTATCAACTTCGCAGACATTACTGCTTGATAGATTGGCAAAATGGTCTGCTTACAAAAATGCTGGATTGGCGTATTGCAATACATTGCTCGAACAAGGCTTTGCAGCAGACAAAACGCTGTACTATCTCGCTTGTCCCGAGAAATTTGTCGAAGTCTCTCAAGTTCTAGATCAATTATGTTCTGATTACCAGGATGAAATGGGTCATTTGCGTAGTAATCCATTAGACACTCCTTTATTTACTGCACTTTCTTACTATGCTGGCACGCTGGCAACGTACAGTATTCAGCTTATTGTGGCATTAGAGAAATTTAAGCATAACACTGAATCGATTAAATGGGAAACCAATGAAAATGTTTTTGCCGATGTGATGGAAATTGTTAGACGTTATCAACCAATTAAAAAATAAAGGTGGAAAAAGTGAAAGTTAATGTTAAATGCCCGAAATGCGGTTCAGAAAATATCTATGTGCGAACCTCAGAAAGATTATCAAAGTTAACCACGCAAACATTTGGCTATTGCAGTGGCTGTCGTGAGTGTCGTTTTAAAGTGATTAGTGAAATTGTCGAAGTTGAAACAGCAAGCTTTGAAACCAATCAGCAAGCCATGTTAGGCAGTAAGCCATTAGACGAGACGGACACTCGACAAGTCGAAATTCCAACCGATTAATTCTTAATTTTTAAACATTAATTTAAAGCCAGTCGTTTGAAGAAATTCATTCGACAGGATTTTTGCAACCAAAATTTAGGGAGAACAAGAAAATGGCACGTAAAAACTATGTGTACGACAACGGGAAAACACGCAAAGGACGTGTGAATGTGTATCAGTTAGAAAAACGTGTGAAAAAGTTGGAAGCGCAAATTCAAATCATCAGCCGTCACGTTAATCATCAAGCAGGATTAAACCAACAACAAGTGCTATTGAATGAAAGCCTTCACGACCGTGTGGCATTGCTTGAAAAAGCCAGTTGGAGAAAGCAAGGGATGTTTGGTCGTTGGTTAAGTTGGGTGCAAGGTAAATAAGCAAAGGGGCGTGTGATGTACGTTTCAGGCAACGAAAGTGCGGCGGAAAAATTCTGCAAAGAAAATCAAATTGCGGTTGAGCCAGTGAAAAGTTGGGGCGATTGCCGCCATGTTATCGGCAAAAGTCGCTATCGCGTGGAATACGCTTTCAGCAACCTTTTACAAGGCGAAAGAGAAATCCTGTTGGCAATGGCAGAACTCGACATCAATGATTTAGTTAGCAGCACATTTTCAGGCGAGAAACTACACCACTTCACCGTAAACGGACGACGCAAAATTGGCAGGGCGTTTCGTTTCAAAGTACGGGAGCTTTCAAAAAAATTTCCGGAAGGCATTACCGAACGCGAATTCACATTGATTGATAAAGCATTGAATTAGGGGGAAGTATGGCAACCGTGATTTTGAGCCGTGGCGCATTGAGCATTGTCGCAAAGGAATATTATCAAAAACTCGATAAGGCACAGGAAAAATTATTCGCTTATATCTATCACTTAGATAAAGGCGATGAAGAACAAGCAAAACAAGCATTTAACGAATTTATTGAAAACGGTGATTTAGCGACAAAAGCCCGCCAAATCTTTTTACAAAAATACAGCGATTGGGAGCAATGGCAAGCCAATCCACGGAGAAAAACAGCATGAGAACAAAATTCATCGCCTTTAGAACGGCAAGCGAAACTGCAGCAGAAGCAGAACGCACTAAACAATATTTAAAAGCCGCACAGATTTGGCGAAAAGCCTATCAGTTGGCACCAAGTACACAGGATGAAGATTGGTGCTTTGCACGTGCAGATCATTGTTTTAAAGCCGCCATTGATACAGGCGCAATCAAGGTAAGAAAAAGCAGACAGTTAGATTTCAAGGATTTTTTGGAGAAAGGCAATGAGTGATTTTTTCATTGGATTAGCGGTGGTGATGTTGGGCTGTTTTATGGCCGCCGCCTTATTAGATGCCGCCTTGTGTTGGTTGGCAAGTTGGATAAGCAAGCACTTTTAAGGAGAAAACAAAATGAGTACTGACATTTACATCAATTTAGATTGCGGTGCGGAATTGCAAATCACCAAGATTGGCGACCGCTTTCAAGTATTAGAAATCGTGGCAGATAGTGACGGTTGGCGAAAACAAAAAGCAAGAGTGATTGGACGATTACATCACACCATTATTGGTGCAGTGAATGAAGTCCGCAACTTTGCCTTAGCACAATATGAAGTGCTTTCACTGACGGAAATGGAAAGTGCGATCAACTCAACCAATCAAGCCATTAAAGATTACTTTGATCAACACAATGAATATTTAGCCAACGTACAAAGAGCATAGAAAGAAAATGATGAACTGGGAGCAACAACGAGACAATAACATCGCCAAACGTGATTTGGCGATGGAAGAAGCTCGTTTGGCAAGAATGGAAAGTGCGGTTAAAACTAGCCGCACTTTAGACTTGCCACAAGCAACAGCCGCACAAATGGAGTTGTTTGCGGTTGCCCCTAATCATTTTGATTATGTTGAAAAACTGCTTTCCGATTTACCACGTAAACGCCAACGTGAACACTTCCGCAATGTGTGGTTGCGTGCTTATCGCAGTGTGAAAGATGATGGGTCAATTAGTTTTAGCTTAGGCAATAAACAAGCCCGCATTGCAAATACAACCTTGCGTGATGTTTTGACCAATCGTTTGGAAGCCGTTTTTGAGCAATATCGCATTTCTGTTTCGTGGTTGCTTGAACGCAAACGCTATTCCGCCAATTTGTCCATGCAAAAGCCTGTGGATAGTCAAGGCTTGCATTTTTATCTATTAGGTGAACGCCAATTAAAAGAAATCGCCTATAAACTCGCCTTGCACTTCAACGGATTGCAAAGCGATTTCGTGGAAGATTGTGCCAATCAAAAAGCCGTTGGGCTATTAAGTGCGGTCGATTTTTCACGTTTAAGCAGTGATCTGCACCGCCTTTGTGCTGATGTTTGCAAGAACATTGGCTTTCCACTTAAAAGCCAACACCGCCTTGAAGAAGGGAAACGCCTTTCTGTGCAACAACAAGAAGGCGAATTGTTGCGTGTGGTATGCGAAAAATACTGGTTCCGCACATTACGCAGCACGCAAAAACGCCTTATCGAGCATTTGGCGATTGGTTGCGGTGAAGTGTCGGCAAAAGTTAGCCCTTACATTTCAACAGGTGCATTAAGCGATTACCGCAATCAACAAAAAGCCAATCTTGAATATTTAAAACAGATGATTATTGAAAACATTGACGATCCATCCGAACAGGTGGAATTGATGGCAATGTGGCAAAAATCTTCCGGTAATCCTGCCATTCGTTTTAACGAGATGATGAACCGCTTGCGTGGCGTGGACGAATGGGCGACAGAAAAAGGCTATGTGTCATTGTTCCTTACCATGACCGCCCCTTCATCGTTCCATGCAACCCATAACAACGGCACAAATAACAAGAAATGGAAAGGCGCAGACCCACGCACAACGCACGCTTATTTAAGTAAGAATTGGGCGCAGTTGCGTGCCTTGTTCGCTAAACGTGGCATCGGCTTTTTTGGTATGCGTGGCGTTGAGCCACACCATGACGCCACACCGCACTGGCACTTGCTTGTGTATGTGAAAGCGGAAGATAAAGAAGAAGTGATCCGTTTATTCAAATCAAAAACCTTAGAGTTAGACGGCGATGAATTCGGGGCGAAAAAACACCGCTGCAGAGTAGATGAAATTGACCCTGCAAAAGGTTCTGCCGTTTCTTATATTGCGAAATACATTGCTAAAAACATTTATGCGGGCAATCAAAAAGACGAAACATCAGACGAAGTGGAAGGATTGAAACTAGACGAAAACGTGCAACGTGTGCGTGCGTGGGCGAACCTTTGGGGCATTCGTCAATTCCAGTTTTACGGCAATCCGCCAATTTCTGTGTGGCGTGAATTACGCAAATTAGAGAAATGGCAGTTAGACGATGTTGATGACAAGACCATTGCAGACGCTCAAGCAATTTGTGATGTGGCTTGTTTTGCCAGTTATTTAGATTTACAAGGGGGCGCAATGGCTAAACGTGAAGATCAGCCGTTGTGCGTGGAATATGAAGAAAGCGAGCCTAATCAATACGGCGAAACAAGAAAGAAAATTGTGGGGGTGAAAAATCGTTTCAGTTTAGCAAGCATAAGAACAAAATTAAAAAATTGGGTTATCAAAAAAGGCATAGTGGCAGATGTTGCAACTGATGCCAATGCGGAGACCACCGAAACAAACAAGGAGCGTAGCGACGCTTGGACTTGTGTCAGTAACTGTAACCGTTCAGAAATTGAACAAAAGGTAAAAAATGCACTTTTACCTGTCGGTTTTATGATAAATCGTTCACAAATTGACCTATTAATCAAACATAAACGGTTACGGCTTAATGACTTTCAGTGGATTTGTTATGAAAACGACCACGTTTTCATTAAAGAAGAAAAAATACCGCTCTTTTCTGTGAAAAAATTTAGTCAGAAAGTGACTGGATTTTGGGAAAGATTGGGAAAAATTGGGAAAAATATAGATTAATAGGGGGATCAATGAGACCAGAAGTGTTTGCAACGCATTCAGAACCGATTAATAAAACTGCATACTTCACCGTGTATCGCCCAAATCTTGGGTATAGAGAAGATGCAAGAATCGAGCGGTGCGATGAACTTGGAGATATTTTATTTGCTATTAATAAAATTAATCATGAATTACGCAAGATTAATGTTGAACATAAGAGAAATTTTAAAAAAATTCAAAATCTAGATTTATCAGATAGAGACAAGAAGCTTCTGATGGTTGCTATGGCTGATGAACATAAAAAATTAAAGCAACCTTATATTGATCGTCTTTCAGAATTAGCAAAAGAAAAGGATGTGATAAAAGAGAAAATGGGTATTATTGGTCAAGCAAAAGAGAAACTTTCATTTCATTCTATTTTAATTCATGAATTATTCAGATTTTTAACTAAAGAACAAGGCGATATTGCACTTGAAAGAACAAGAGAGCGATGCCGAGAATTAAAAATTCAATATTAAACATTATGGAGAACTATAAAATGACAACATTAACAAAACTTATTAAAAATATCGAAAATTGGGCAGAAGCTCGCAATTTGATTGAAGGTTCTACACCGAAAAAACAATTCATTAAATTAATGGAAGAATTCGGGGAGCTATGTGCAGGTATCGCACGAAACGATAAAGATAAAATCAAAGACAGTATTGGTGATTGCGCGGTTGTTGTTATTATTTTAACTAAACAATTAAACGCAGATAATCTTAATTTTATAACTGCGTACAAAGCAGCGGATTTTTCAACGGAAAATAGCGAAATTATTTGTCTGAGAGCATCTAGCGTTTTAGGTAATGCATCAAGTTATTTAATGTATATGACGAGTAGTGAATCTAAGTCTAGATTGGCAGATATCTTGCTTAGATTTATTTATTATATAAGTAAAATCGCATTGAATTTCGAGTTTAATTTTGAGAGCTGCTTAAACGCAGCATATAACGAAATCAAGGACCGCAAAGGGCGTATGATTGACGGCGTGTTTGTGAAAGAAGGTGATTTATAATGGAACGCTATTTTTCAATTAAAGAGATCGTGCAGACGGGAATTTGTTCAGAAGCAACGGTGAAACGTTGGATTTCTAGCGGCAAGTTAAAGTCTTATAAATTCGGTCGCTCCCGCAAGATTGCGGAAAGCGACTTGAACGAATACATTAAGACTTGTCGGCAATAATTTCTTTGAATAAACCATTCGCGCATTTTTCAACATAGTTGGCCCATTCTTGAAACGTCTTTAATCGGTAAGGCAAATATTCTGCCCGATTATAGGCGTTTCGTATTTCATCTGAATTCAAATGGCTTAGGCAAATTTCGATGACTTCTTTATCTAATCCGAGTTCTAGGCGATTATCATTGCAATAGCTGCTGAATAGCGACCGTATGCCGTGATTTGTCATGGTGCCTTTGTATTTGCCGCCGTCCATTGTTTTAATCACTTCATTCGGCGTTTGGCTATTTATATGCTTTTCATTTCTCGCCTTTGACAAAGTGGACGGGAATAAATATTCCTTGCTTGTATGTTGCTTGATATATGAAAGCAAGGTTTCTGCCTGTTTACTTAATGGCACAAGGTGCAATCGCTCCCCTTTCCCGCCTTTTGAAATTTCCACTTGCCACACTTTGCCATTCGGCAAATGTTCGTGTTCGATGATGTCAGAATATTTTGCACTGACAGTTTCGCTCGCCCTTGTGGCATTGAGCAATCCCCACAAAATTGCAAGTCGCACTGTTTGGGATATGTTGGCCCGTGCAAGGCTGATCATAAATTCCGGTAAAGTTTTGTAATGGATTGACGGGTGATGTTTATTTTTATTCACTGCAGGGAGATCATCGCCAAGATATTTCCATTTGTTGTTTTCCCAATATTCAAAACGTTCGGCATATTCTGCGATTGACTTTAAAACCAAGTAACGTTTTTTCAATTCAGCCGTTGCGCCTGATTGGCGATAAGGTTCAAGCACGGATAAGCCGTGTTTTAATGTCAATTCTTTAAAAGGCACGTTACCAATTAAATCAATGGCGGAATTGACACGTCTTTCGGTATCAATCCTTGTCTTTTCTGTGTAATTGCCTTGTTCTTTACCGATTTTCGCACGATAGAGCAACCATTCATTTGCAACATGGGCGAATGTGCTTTGTTGTTCTTTTAGTGCATCTATGGCTTGTTTACGCTCAAATTCGTGCGGGTCAATCTTATTGGCTAAAAGTTGGCGAAATTCGAGTGCTTTTTGGCGGGCATCTTTTAACGATACAGTGGGATAAGCGCCGATGGTTTTTTCTGTGCGTTTTAATGTGTGGGGCCGTGTATAATTAAACACCCACGTTTTCACCCCGTTGGGCTTGACGACAAGTTTCAGCCCTTCCCCATCAAATAAATAATAGATCTTTTCTGCCGCTTTGGCGTTGTTCACTTGCGCAATAGTTAGCTGTTTGATGATTTTTGCCATGGTAGGAATTTCATAAAATGGTAGTAAGATTTTGCGCATTGTAAGTTCTTACTTCCATTTTTACTACTAAAAAATATGATCGCTTGTGAAATTAACTGATCTTTTGAGCAGTATTAAGACACTAAATAAAAACGGTCAAACTATTGATTTTTCAATAAATTTGACCGTTTGTGATCTTTTATGATGTTGTTTAGTGGTGGAGCTGGCGGGAGTTGAACCCGCGTCCGAAATTACTCTACCTTCAGTACTACACGTTTAGTCTCGTCTTTAATTTCACTTAAGCATGCGGACAGACACGCTAAACTTAAGCTAGTTTGATTCAATTTAGTGCTTCGATCCTCAAACAGCGGCTTCCACACGATCTCGTTTTGGTTTGACTCCGCTTTATCTCCGTCTTACGAGCGGAAGCTGGGGAGCGAAGGCTATGAGCAGGTTATTAAGCTGCTAAAGCGTATTGTTCGTCGTTTGCGACTATTTTTTTGCGGTTTATTTACGAGGCCTACCGCACCTCGACGTGCACCTTGGGCTTCGCTAATCCCGTCGAATCCAAAATCAGCCCCAAAATTCTTTTGTATTTTATCAAAAAATTCAAGAAAGGAAAAGATGCTATTTATTAATCAGGAAAGTCAAGGTAAAATTTTGCCACTTTTTTATAAGGAATCAAATCAATGAAAACATTAAAATCTCTGACCGCACTTTCATTAGGTGTATTATGTTTAGCATTTAACACGCAAGTTATTGCAAAAGAAGCGACACCAGCAACCCAACAAGTAGCAAAAGCGAGTGATAACATCGACAAATACCTTGCCATCAATATTGGTAACCGTGAAATGGTGGTTGATGAAAATGGTCAAGCATTAAGTGCATTCAAACATGAAATCACTAACATTGGGCAAAAGCCAATCCAAAATATTCAATGGGTAGGCGTGTATGTGAATAACCGTAAAGTTATTTACAGCCAAGATATGCAAATCAATTTACAAAGCCCATTACAACCAGGTAAATCTTTAAATATTAATTTGCAAATCCCGTTTGTTCAACTGGCTGAAGACGCACGCAAAGCCTTTATGAATCAACAAGAAAAAATTGACGTTTATACGATTGAACGTATTGTAAAATTCTCCGATAAAACTATCCTTTCTGATCGTTAATTCTTTTATCTAGCCCACGCAATGCGGGCTTTTAACAACTGTATACTTGAACAGCTATTTTCTTTTCGATATACTAAAAACACGCCTAATTTTGACCGCACTTCAACTATGAATTCCACCCGAAAAATCATTCACATTGATATGGATTGCTTTTATGCCTCTGTTGAAATCCGTGAAAATCCAACGCTACAGGGAAAACCTGTCGCGGTGGGGGGAAGTTCTCGACAACGTGGTGTACTCACTACCTGTAATTACGAAGCACGAAAATTTGGACTGCACAGTGCGATGCCGACAGCACAAGCTATCAAAAAATGCCCGAATCTAATTTTAGTGCCAGTTAATATGCCCCTTTATAAACAGGTATCCGCACATATTCATCATATCTTTCAACGCTACACTTCTATTATTGAGCCACTTTCCTTAGATGAAGCTTATTTAGATGTTACGGATTGTACACAATGTTCAGGATCCGCCACTTGGATCGCACAAGAAATTCGCCAAGCCATTTTTGATGAATTAAAGCTGACTGCCTCTGCTGGTGTGGCTCCCCTTAAATTTCTCGCCAAAATTGCTTCCGATATGAATAAACCGAATGGGCAATTTGTGATTAAACCTCATGAAGTTGAGCAGTTTGTAAAAACGTTACCATTGAAGAAAATCCCTGGTGTGGGGAAAGTCACCTCTGAACGTTTATTGAAAATGGGGCTAGAAACTTGCGAAGATGTGCAAAAACTCGACCAATCTATTTTGTTAAATATCTTCGGTAAAATGGGCAAGCGAATTTGGGATTTTAGCCATGGCATTGATGATCGTGAAATTCAAGCGCATCGGGAGAGAAAATCTATCGGCGTAGAACGCACTTTATCCGAAAATGTTCGTCATCTCGAACAAGGCATAGCATTGTTAGATAATCTCTATACCGAGCTTATTCGTCGCATTGAACGAAGCGCGCCGAATATCCCTTTAACCGCTTTTCGCAAAATTGGGGTGAAATTAAAATTTGAAGATTTTCAGGTGACAACCTTAGAAAAAACTGGCCTAACTTTATCGTTAAAAAGCTTTCAGCAATTACTGGAACAAATTTGGCAACGTAGCCATGGGAAATCCATTCGTCTCGTTGGATTACACGTGAATTTACCAGAAGAAAGCCATTTAGAACAAATGAGCTTGTGGTAAAACACAAAAGAAAATGACCGCACTTTTATTCATTCCATCCCGAGTTGGATAACTAAAAAACAAAAGTGCAGTCATTTTTTGATGAACTTGTTGAGTTGGTCGATAAGCCGAGTTCTGTCGTGGACAATCATTCCTCTAGGCGACAAATTACTCTGCCGCTCAAGCAACCTACCCGAACTCTGGACGGGCCATCCATTGAGTTCCTATTTGGTCTTGCTACGAGTGGAGTTTACCTTGCTGCACGTTGTTACCAACGGCACGGTGTGCTCTTACCACACCCTTTCACCCTTACCGTTTTCACGGCGGTCTGCTCTCTGTTGCACTGGTCGTCGGCTCACGCCGCCCGGACGTTATCCGGCACTCTGCCCTTTGTAGCTCGGACTTTCCTCTCGTTTACTTGTCCCACTAGGTCGTGCGAACACGGTTAAGGGCTTCAATAAACCAGCGATTGTCTAACCAACTCGCGGCGTAGTATAGGGGGAATTCAAAGAGCGGTCAAATTTTCATTCTTATTTTTAATAACTTCCGTTAAAATAGCCCTACAAAACACGGTTATTTTCAACCGCACTTTTATCATAAGGATTTCCTATGAATTATTTACAAATCGCACGAGAAACCCTTTCCGTTGAAAGCCAAGCGCTCGCTCAACTAAGCCAACGTTTGGATGATGCGTTTTCTCAAGTTGTCGATCTTATCCTTACTTGCGAAGGTCGTTTAGTCATCGGTGGTATTGGTAAATCGGGGCTAATTGGCAAAAAAATGGTGGCGACCTTTGCTTCTACAGGGACGCCAAGTTTCTTCCTTCACCCGACTGAAGCCTTTCATGGCGATTTAGGTATGCTAAAACCGATCGACATTGTGATGCTGATTTCTTATAGCGGTGAGACAGATGATGTAAATAAGCTCATTCCAAGTTTGAAAAACTTTGGTAATAAAATTATTGCTTTAACCAGCAATAAAAACTCTACGCTTGCTCGCCATGCGGATTATGTTTTAGATATCACGGTAGAGCGTGAAGTCTGCCCAAACAATCTCGCACCAACCACTTCTGCGTTAGTCACGTTAGCCTTAGGCGATGCTCTTGCGGTTTCATTGATTACTGCGCGTCATTTCCAACCAGCTGATTTTGCGAAATTCCATCCGGGTGGTAGCCTTGGTCGTCGTTTGTTATGCAAAGTAAAAGATCAAATGCAAACTCGCCTACCGATTACCACACCAGATACCAGCTTCACTGATTGCTTAACTATTATGAATGAAGGTCGTATGGGTGTGGCATTAGTCATGAAAAACCAACAACTTAAAGGTATTATTACCGATGGTGATGTGCGCCGAGCATTAACGGCTAACGGAGCTGACACGCTTAATAAAACCGCGAAAGAATTGATGACCTCGTCACCGAAAACTATTCATGAAAATGAATTCTTAGCAAAAGCAGAAGACTTAATGAAAGAGAAGAAAATTCACTCTCTTGTTGTGGTCAATGATGAAAATAATGTTGTGGGCTTAGTGGAGTTCTCAAGCTAATGATTAACGAAAAATTAAAGAAAATTAAATTGGTCATCACCGATGTTGATGGCGTATTAACTGACGGACTACTCCATTATGATGCAAATGGCGAAGCCATTAAAAGTTTCCATGTGCGCGATGGGCTTGGTGTCAAAATGTTGATGGATGCGGGTATTCAAGTAGCCGTATTATCGGGCAGAGATTCGGCGATTCTGCGTAAGCGAATTAGTGATCTCGGAATTAAGTTGTTCTTTTTAGGTAAGCTTGAAAAAGAAAGTGCTTGTTTAGATCTCATGAAACAAGCTGGTGTTACTGCTGAACAAACGGCCTATATTGGTGATGACAGTGTCGATCTCCCCGCTTTTGCAACCTGTGGCCTTTCTTTTGCTGTGGCAGACTCTGCACCTTATGTGCAAAATGCTGTGGATTATGTGCTTTCACTTGGCGGCGGAAAAGGTGCATTCCGTGAAATGTCTGATATGATTTTACATGCTCAGGGCAAAGATGAAGTCTATACTTCAGCCAAAGGTTTTTTAAAATCCGTCAAAAATATGGGCCAATAGCACTCCTCAAAACACCTAAAAAAATAACCGCACTTTGATTATTCAAAAGTGCGGTTATTTCTTTTTATGTTTTATTGATTTGCCGGTAAAGCACCTGAATTCCAAGTCGGTGCTTCAGCGGGTTTCTTCACTTGTAACATAAAGCGCTGATTTGCCGTTGCTTGTGGTTGAACGATCGTACCCGATGGAGTCGAGAACGAAATACCGCCTTTTAACAATTGTTGTACACTACCAGTATTAAACTCTGCGCCTTTCCAACCAAGGTTGAAATCATAACCCGATGAAACCCAGAACTCTGAATTTTTACGTACCAAATGTTGATACTTCGGTGTAATCGCAATATGTACCAACACACGATCGCCTAAAGAATTCAATTCAAACTTACGAACGGTTCCCACTTCAACACCGCGATAAAGCACTGGTGAGCCTTCCGTTAAATTCATCGCATCACTGGTTTCCAAAATAAATGGCACGCCATTGCTGTATTTATTTCGAGGTTGTGCAGTTTGTGCTAAATTAAACTGTGTTTTTGATGGACCTTTGCCTAACTCAATATCAATGTAAGGCTGTAAAAGGCTATCTAAGTTTTCAATTCCACCCGCTGAGATTTGTGGGGAAATCACTTTAAATACAGTACCCTCTTTTGCAATCATCCCCATATAACTTGGGTTAATTAATGCTTTCGCTGTGATACGGTTTGTCTTTTGATCAAGAGCAATCTGCTCGACCTCACCCACATTCATACCAAGATAACGTAAGCTCATTCCTTTACTTAAAGCCGTTGCATCATCTGTGAGTAACGTAATCACTTGCCCTGCTGATTTTGCTCGCAATTCACTTGGATAAAGCGTTTTATTTTTACCTGAACCTGTATTATCAAAGCTTATTGCACCTTTTAATGATCGCGCAACCGGTGATGCCTGGATACTAATACCTTTTGGCGTAATATCAATTTGTGCTGCACTTTCTACCCAGAATACACTTTTATCTGTCAGAAGATGTTGATAAGCCGGATAAATATACACATCAATATCAAAGTTATTGGCTTTCGGTCTTACGTTAATAATTTTACCTACTTCAAACTGACGATAAAGCACGATTGAACCTTTACTAATACTTGGTAAATTAGTCGAATGTAATACTATAGTTGGATTTACCAAATTACCCGTAATGCCCGTTTCTGCACTACTAATATCTTTATAAAGTGGATAGCTTGAATGTGGGGCACCACTTCCTTTTTTGGGTAATACTCTCACCCCACCTTGTAGCCATTTTGATGGCATTGCTGATTCAAAACGTAATCCGTCGATACCAAAACTGACATCAAAATTAGAGGCTGCCACAAATTGAGTATTTTCATGAATAAGATTGCGGTATTCCGCCGCAATTGCCGCTTCAAATTTCACACCATCAACATTTAAGTGCTGCTTCACAATTTGACCAATGGCAATATTGTTATAAAACACCGATTGCCCTTCAGCAATACCATAAGTTTCTGGTGCGGTTAAAGTTAAGACTAAAGTATTCGGTGCTTTGAGTAATAACTCATATTCTCGAATCACATCAAATTGCGTTTTGCTTTCTCCACTACCCGGAATAATTTCAAAATAATCTCCACGGAAGAATTTTTTCGGATTAGCCACATCACCCAAATCTAACTTACGATTTTTTAACACAATACGTGTATTTGTTTTTAACAGGCTAGCTTGACTTGGATCAATTAATAATGTGCCTTTTAAAATTTCTTCATTATTTTCAACCGCACTTAAAGATGAAAGAATACCTACCGGTTCATTACCATAATAAACCGAAGTCTGCTCTGCCTGTAAACCCGCTGTGACCGGAATTGTTATACTTACTTCAATCCCTCGTTTGGCTGCTTGTAAATTAGAGTAAAGTTTGTAATTACTGTCTGCAACGGCCTGTGTGCTATCTGCTGGCGAGTCAAATGATACCGCACCTTGCACCACAGAATTTAAACTTTCTATTGCCACATGCATCCCTGATGAATTAATGTTTGCGTTAATACCACTAATATTCCAAAAACGTGAATCTTTCTTCACAAAATGTGCAAAAGATTTATCAATTACCACATCAATTTCTACTTTATTCTCTTTATTGAAGCGGTAATCATAAATTTTCCCGACCGGCATTTTTTTGAAATACACGGAAGCGCCAATCGAAATTGAGCCTAAATCATCTGAAATTAAATGAATGAGCAAATCGCCAGGATTGACTTGTGCAATAGGGCCTTGCTCTTCAGCAATAAATTCATCTTCTGAATCGCCATCACCCGGTTGAAGCGTAATGTAATTTCCTGACACTAAAGAGTCTAAACCCGAAATCCCCGCAAGCGATACACTCGGTTGGACAAGCCAGAATTTGGTATTTTCCTTTAACACATCGGTGGCTTCAGAATAAACGTTAGCCTCAACTTTCACTTTTTGCATGTTGTCGGTAAAGTTAACCTTCTTCACAACACCGATTTGCAAACCCTGGTAACGTATAGGCGTTTTATCTGCAACGAGTCCTGCGCCATTGGAAAACGTGATCGTAATAGTCTTCCCTCGTTCTTGCACAATTTGGAAAAATAAAATGGCACCAATACATAATGCAATAAAAGGCAACAACCAAAACGGTGAGATGCGTTTATTCTTGCGTAATAACGCTTCTACATTGTTATATTGCTCATCAATAGATTGAGATTCTGGTTTATTGTTTTCTGTCATAAATTTTCCAAATTAATCGACTATCAAACTGAGAAGTTGAAATCATAGTTAAAAACACAGCTGCGCCAAAATAAAATGCGGCAGGGCCTACAGTAAAATTAATAATCTGTCCGCGTGTTACTAGAGACATCATCAAAGCTAACACAAAAAGATCTAACATTGACCAACGTCCTACAAAATGAACAATATGTAATAACCGCATTTGCCATTTGATCGAATGTCGCCATTTAAAATGTACACTCGCAAGCAAGTATACCATAATGAGAATTTTACTTATTGGAACAAAAACACTGGCGAAGAATACCACGAAGGCAACAAAATAGCTGCCCATACTAACAAAGGAAATAACACCAGACATTAAAGTATCTTCTGATAGACTACCTGTTAAATAAACACCTGATATAGGAAGTAAGTTTGCGGGAAAAAGCATAATAACCCCTGAGACTAATGTTGCCCAAACTCGCTGTAACTTAATACTATCGGGTATATCAATAACTGATTCACAACGAGGACAAATTGCACGATGACGGTGATCATATTCTTGATCTTCTTTTAAAAAAGTGTAATCACAAGCTGTACAAAGTACTAACGGCTTATCACTTTGAGTAACGGGTTTCTGCTCGGGATAAAAATCATGCCATAAGTCATCTAAATTAATTTTAATAAACAATAAAGTGGTTAAAAGTGCAGTAAAAACAAAAGCAATTAAATATACATCTACTTCTAACGTGGCATATTCGCGCACTTTAAACATGGTAACAGCGAGTGCAACTAAATACACGTCAAACATGACCCAAGGCTTAATATAACCCAAAAATAATAAGACATTACGAGGCTTAATTTTGAGTAATTTAGAAAGCTGCAACATAATGACTAAAATCGCAAAAGATACAGGCATTAAAACAGCACAGATAAAAATCATAAATGCAGTATAGGAATATCCCTCTACTGCCATTTTCCAAATCCCTTTCCAAACAGAAGCATCAATTTTAGTACCCAGTAAATCTAAGCTCAATAAAGGATAACCTAAAGCAAATGGCATTAAAATTAAGATAGAAAGGGCGATTAATGAACAACGTTTAAGAGACCAACGACTTCCCGATTGCAATTTATGATGGCAACGCGGACATTGCGCATACTCACCTTCTTGCGGACGACAAACAGACACCGTTGCATCACATCCGATACAACGCACGAGTTTATAAGTGGCATGAGAAAAATCAGGTGTTTTTGTCATTATGTTTTGAGAAATTATAAAAGTGGACTATTTTAGCCTGAATTAAGGGAATTTGTAAAGTTATACATTTGAGCTAGAAACGGAATTATTCTGTCCAGCCATTGTCAATTCTTATAAAAGTGCGGTAAACTGTGCAAGTTTTTATTTTTTATCCTAGGAAAACTCAGAAATGACAGATTCTCAAGTTGAAGCCCAAGTTGAAAATAGTGCTGAAGGCATTCAAAAATTAACTGATACAAAAGCGATCATTGCATATCTTGTGGAAAAATTCCCACTTTGCTTTATTGCAGAAGGTGAAGCTAAACCATTAAAAATTGGTCTTTTCCAAGATCTTGCTGAAGCATTAAAAGATGATGAACGTGTCAGCAAAACTCAATTACGTCAGGCTTTACGTCAATACACCTCTAACTGGCGCTATTTACACGGCTGTCGCGAAGGTGCTGAGCGTGTGGATTTATACGGCAATCCTGCAGGTGTCTTAGATGCAGAACATGTTTCTCATGCGGCTCAGCAATTAGCTGAGGCAAAGGCAAAATTTGCAGACAAGCGCAAAGCAGAATTAGCAGCGAAAAAAACACAACAAAAACGCCCTGCTCGTAAACCAAATACAAATCAAACAACTCGCAAACCGAAAGCACCACAAGTGAAACTAAGTGCGGTTGATTTCACGACACTTTCTACTGGCAGTAAAGTTAAAGTAAAAGTTGGTGAGCAAGCAAAAAATGCGACCGTATTAAATTTGGAAAAAGATGGCGCACGCGTAGAACTTAAAAATGGTTTAGTGATGACAGTCACCGCAGATCGTTTATTTGCCTAATAATTTATTTCTTATCGGGATAAGGTTAAATGAAATTACATACAACCAAAAGTCTTATTGCGACAGCAATTTTAGGTGCGTTATTTCTTCATTCGTCTGACACATTTGCTGTGCAGCCGAAATTAAAGCAAAATGATATTACGATTCCTTCCGCAACTGATGCAAATCAGTTGGCAACAAAGCGTGCAACAACACGTTTAACCCAATCACATTATCGCAAATTCCAGCTTGATGACGCCTTTTCCGACAAGATTTTTGATCGTTACATTAAAAGCTTAGATTACAGCCATAACACCTTTTTAAAATCAGATATTGATGATTTACGTGCTAAATATGGTTCTAAATTAGATAATCAACTTAATGAGGGTGATCTTTCAGCTGCATTTGCGATTTACGATCTGATGATGAAGCGTCGCTATGAGCGTTATGCTTATGCACTATCCTTATTAGATAAAGAACCTGATTTAAAAGGTAATGATCAAATTGAGATCGACCGTGAAAAAGCACCTTTTCCAGCAAGCGAAGAAGATGCAAACAAGCTTTGGGAACAACGAGTCAAAAATGATGTAATCAGTCTGAAGTTAAAAGATAAAAAATGGCCTGAAATTAAAGAAAAACTGACTAAACGTTACAATTTAGCCATCCGTCGATTAACTCAAACCAAGGCTGATGACATTGTTCAGATTTATATTAATGCCTTTGCTCGAGAAATCGATCCGCATACAAGCTATCTTGCGCCACGTACCGCAAAAAGCTTTAATGAAAGTATGAACCTTTCTTTAGAAGGAATTGGTGCAACATTACAATCTGAAGATGACGAAACCAGCATCAAGTCTTTAGTGCCAGGTGCGCCTGCTGAACGCAGTAAAAAATTACAAGCGGGCGATAAAATCATTGGTGTAGGTCAAGAAAAAGGTGAAATCGAAGATATTATCGGTTGGCGTTTAGAAGATATCGTTGACAAAATCAAAGGTAAAAAAGGGACAAAAGTTCGTCTTGAAATTGAACCTGCAAAGGGTGGAAAAAGCCGTATTATCACTTTAGTGCGCGATAAAGTCCGTATTGAAGATCAAGCAGCCAAACTCACTGTTTCTAAAGTTGAGGGTGAAACGGTTGGCGTCATTAAAATCCCAAGTTTCTATATTGGTCTAACTGATGATGTGAAAAAATTATTAGTGGATGCTGAGAAGAAAAAAATTGGCGCCCTAATTGTGGATCTTCGTGAAAATGGCGGCGGTGCGTTAACGGAAGCCGTCGCATTGAGTGGTTTATTCATTACTGATGGTCCGGTGGTTCAAGTTCGTGATGCTTATCAACGTATTCGTGTACACGAAGATGACGACAATGCTCAGCAATACAAAGGGCCATTGCTGGTAATGATTAATCGTTTCAGTGCATCTGCCTCTGAAATTTTTGCTGCCGCAATGCAAGATTACAACCGTGGTATCATTATTGGGCAAAATACCTTTGGTAAAGGTACAGTACAACAAAGTCGTTCATTAAACTTTGTTTATGATTTAGATCAAACACCACTTGGTGTGTTGCAATATACTATCCAAAAATTCTACCGAATTAATGGTGGTTCAACCCAATTAAAAGGTGTGGCAGCAGATATCAATTTCCCTGAAATTATCGATGCAAAAGAAATTGGTGAAGAAAAAGAAGATAACGCATTGCCTTGGGATAAAATTCCTGCAGCGACTTATTCTGAAACCAATAAAGCGCGTAAAGATGTTGAACCATTAAATGAAAAACATCTTGAGCGTATTGCAAAAGATCCTGAGTTTATTGCGTTAAATGAAGATCTTAAAATCCGTGATGAACGTCGTGAGCGCAAATTCTTGTCATTGAATTTCCAAGAACGCAAAGCGGAAAATGACAAAGATGATGCAAGACGTTTAAAAGATCTCAATGATCGTTTTAAACGTGAAGGTAAAAAAGCATTAAAAGATATTGATGATTTACCGAAAGACTATGAAGCGCCAGATTTCTTCTTAAAAGAAGCGGAAAAAATGGCAGCTGATTTAGTAAAACTCAATGCTAATCAACAAAAAGTGGATGCTGAAATAAAACAAGAAGCGACAAAAGCAACAAAATAACGATTATTTTGACCGCACTTTAGCAGATAAAAAAACTGAAGTGCGGTTATTTTTATGAATATTTTTAAAGGTACAGTAATGTTAAAAGGAACAATGAAATTAAGCACATTAGTCTTATCATTATCAATGATGACGTCAGGTTGTGCGTTAGCAGACTGGGCAAAAACAGTTGGGCAACCTCAACAAGCCGAAAATAAAGGCGTTGATATGTCTAAATTAAGCCCTGAAGAGCGTGCAAAACTTGAAGCGGAAATCAAAGAAGACCAAGCTCGCCTAGCAGCTGAAAAGCAAACTATGCTAGAGATGTCATTAACCCATGAAATTGGCGAACAAAATCTGCAGTTCAAACCAATTTTGGCAAAATTATATGCCGATAATAAATATGACTTAATGTGGAAAGACAAGGCTGCAGAAAAACAATTCCTACGTGAATATGCCGCCATGGTAGCATCAGGCATTTCTAAACGTTCTGCGCAATCATTAATTAATTTACATAACGCTGAAAAAACGGGCGGGCTCACCTATGATGTATTACTAAGTGATGCTTTCCTTGATTACTTGTATTACAGCAAGAATGTAAATCAACAAGCACAACGTTGGTTATATACAACGAATGCTTACAAACCAGAATTACCAAATCAAGAAATTATTGACCAATGGCAAAGTGCGGTTAAAAACAATGCGGTTTCTGACTTTGTGAATGGATTATCCAATCATAATCGTTTATACCGTGAAACTGTACAATCGCTCCCGTCAATGATTTCATCTTCAGGTATTTCTGCAATGGGTAAAAAACTTGCTCTCAATGCGCAGCGTTTACGTGTTATTCCTGATTTTGAAAATGGCATTTTTGTCAATATTCCGAGTTATAAATTAAAATATTACCGTGATGGGAAAGCAATCTTAGAATCACGTGTTATCGTAGGAAAAAATGAACGCCGTACACCTGTTATGTATAGTCGCTTAAGCAATGTAGTGGTTAACCCGCCTTGGAATGCTCCTACACGCTTAATCAATGAGGATATTTTACCGAAACTAAAACGTGATCCTAGCTATGCAACAGCTCACAACTATTCTATTTTGGATAGCCGAGGCAATGCCATTGATCCTCACTCTATTAATTGGAGTCGTATTGGTGATAAATTTCCATATCGCATCCGTCAAGCTGCTGGTGACAGTGCATTAGGTAACTATAAATTCAATATGCCAAGTTCTGATGCAATTTATCTTCACGATACACCAAATCATAGTTTATTTAGTAAAAAAGATCGCGCATTAAGTTCTGGCTGTGTACGCGTAGAAAAATCCGACCAACTAGCCTCCCTTTTATTACAAGAAGCGGGCTGGTCAGATGATAAAAAACGCAATGTTTTAGCAAGTAAGAAAACGACTTCTGCGAATATTCGTACAAATGACCCTGTATTCTTATATTATGTCACCGCATGGGTAGAAAATGGTCAAATACAAGTTTTACCCGATATTTATAAATATGATGACGCGGCAAGTTTTAGCGGTATTGACTGGAATATCGTAAAAAAATACCTTTAGAAAACATACAAATTAGAACTTTTTCTGATAGAAATTGTCTAAAGTTAAACATTAATAAAAAAGAAACTAGCAAATGACTAAAATTGATAATAATCGTCGCAAATGGATTTCATTAGGCGGCATTGCTTTAGGCGCAAGCATGATGCCAACTTCGGTATTAGCCATGGTCTCTACACCCAAACCTCGCATTATCAGCTTTTATAATGTCAACACCAATGAACGATTAAGTGGTGAATTCTCTGCAACCACAGGGTTTAGTCGTTCACTACTTGCTAAACTTGATTATTTTATGAGAGATCGCCGTACAGACCAAGTGCGTCGTATGGATCCCAATCTCTTCATGAAGTTTTATCATCTACAAAGTGATTTGGGCTTACGTACTGCACAAATTGATGTAATTTGTGGTTATCGTAGTGCTAAAACGAATGCTGTACGCCATCGCCAAAGTCGTGGTGTAGCAAGTAATAGCTATCATATTAAAGGACAAGCGATTGATTTTAGAATACCCGCTATCCCTTTAGCTAAATTACGTCAGGCCGCTGAAAATCTCAAGAGTGGTGGCGTAGGATATTATCCCTATAGTAATTTTATTCATGTTGATACTGGACCAATAAGAGCATGGCGTGGTGCATAGAAAAATGTGATTAAAACCGCACTTCTGTGTGTTTTTTTGTTATCAACAATAAGGAAAAAAGATGAATATTGAAATTATTCCAGTTACAGCCTTTCAGCAAAATTGCTCACTTATTTGGGATGATGAAAAAAATGCAGCAATTATCGATCCTGGTGGTAATGCGGAAAAGCTTATTCAACGCATTGAAGAACTCGAATTAAACCTTAAAGCAGTCCTATTAACACATGGACATCTTGATCATGTGGGTGCCGCTGAAGCGATTCGTGATCATTTCAACATTGAAATTTGGGGTTCGCAAGAAGAAGATCGTTTTCTATTTGAAAGTCTACCACAGCAATCTCAACAATTTGGTTTACCTTATGTTTCCGCATTTACACCTGATCGCTGGTTTAATCAAGAAGGCGAAGAAATTCAAATTGGCACATTAACCTTTGAAATTTTTCGCCTTCCAGGCCATACACCAGGTCACATTGGCTTTATTGAGCATGAAAAAAATATCGCTTTTACTGGCGATGTCCTTTTTCAAAATAGCATTGGGCGTACAGACTTTCCTCGTGGGAATTTCGATACATTGATCTCATCAATTAAAAATAAATTATTTACATTAAACGACGACATGGTTATTGTTGCAGGGCATGGTCCTTACACAACTATTGGACAAGAGAAACAAAATAATCCGTTTTTGAAGTAAAGATCTGAATTTTGGCTAAAAAAAAGCTCCTAATTTCTTAGGAGCACCAAAAAGGAATTTATGAATAAAATCTCTAAAGTTTAGCTTTATCAAAGGAATCTCGATAAAACATTAACTATTATATTGTTACGCTATAACAAATGCAAGTTTTTTCTTTACATTAATTTACAAACCTTTATAATTTGTAGTATTACTTCAACCGATTTTCCCATTCCTTCTAGAGTAATTAATTCATGCTTACTATGGAAATTATAGCCACCAGTAAAAATATTTGGACAAGCTAATCCTTTTTCCGCTAAAAATGCCCCATCCGTTCCACTGCGTATTAGTTTGTGATTTGGTGTAATACCGCAAGCTTTCATTGCTGCATCCGCAAGTTTAATCGCCAGTGGAACATTTTTAACTGTGTCATACATATTTTTGTAACTGTCTTCAATGACACATTCCACGGGCTCTTTCAGGCTTTTCTCTCTATTAAATTTTTCCACTAATTGATAAATAAACGCCTTGCGTTGCTCAAAATGAGCTTGGTCAAAATCTCGAATGAGATAATGTAGCTCAACTTTCTCAATATCCCCTTTAAAATCATCTAAATGGAAAAAACCCTCTTTACCCGATGTTTTTTCAGGGACATCATCTTTTGGAAAACCTTGTTGAAATTCACAAGCTAACGTAAGCGCATTCACTAATTTGTTTTTAGCATAACCCGGATGAATGCTCCGACCTTTAAAGGTAATTTTTGCAGTCGCAGCATTAAAGTTCTCATACTCTAATTCACCCACTTCTCCACCATCAATGGTATATGCCCAATCACAAGGAAAATCGTCCAATGGAAAATAATGCATCCCTAAGCCAATTTCTTCGTCTGGTGTAAATGCAACCCTAATATTACAATGTGCTATATTTTCTCGTTGCAAGATAGAAAGTACAGTCATAATTTCTGCGATTCCAGCTTTATTATCTGCACCAAGTAGAGTCGTTCCATCTGTCACAATCAAGGTTTTACCAATAAGCTGATGTAAAAATGGATAATACACGGGACTAATAAATTCAATTCCTAAACCTAATGCAATATCTCCCCCCCGATAATTTTCAATCACTTCGGGTTGAACATTTTTACCGCTGCATTGTGGTGAGGTATCAAGGTGGGAAATAAATCCAATAGTTCGTGTTAACTCGGGATGATTTGAAGGTAAATAAGCTGTGACAACGGCATGCTTAGTCACATTGACATCTTGTAAACCAAGTTTAATTAATTCTTGCTGCAAATGTAAAGCCAACTTCATTTGCCCTACTGAACTTGGTGAATGCTTTGCAGACGATTTAGATTGCGTATCAAACGCAACATAAGTTAAAAATCGCTCCAGTAATTTATTATAATCTTGTTCTTCCATTTTGATATTCTCCTTTGTTTTACTGCTAGTCTAATCCCAAAAATCCTTGCTGTTCTTGATATATAACAAGAAAGTGAAGAGTTATAAAATTTTCTGAAAAAAGTGCGGTCAGTATTTCAATAAAATTTTTCCTAAAAACGTGATTAAATCCTTTTCATCATTAACAATTCGCTATATCATAGCTGTTCAATTTTATGTCGCCCCTGCATCATTTTTGCAGGTTCATTTCTACTCAGTACCGATTAAATTGGTGAAATTAGGGAGAAAACCAAAGCTAGTGGAAAATCTGGTTCAAAAGCCTATTATTGAGCTTCGTTCAATCAAAAAATCCTATGGTTCTAACACAATTATTAATGATTTTAATCTAACCATTAATAACGGTGAATTCGTCACAATTCTTGGCCCGTCAGGCTGTGGTAAAACTACAGTGCTACGTTTATTAGCAGGTTTAGAAGAATTAGATGAAGGTCATATTATTTTGGACGGTGAAAATATTACTAATGTTCCGGCAGAAAAACGCCACATTAACACCGTATTCCAAAGTTATGCATTATTCCCGCATATGACCATTTTTGATAACGTAGCTTTTGGTTTGCGTATGCAAAAAGTGGCAGAAAGCGAAATTAAATCTCGCGTTCTGGATGCATTGCGTATGGTGCAATTAGAAGAAATGGCAGATCGTAAGCCAACCCAACTTTCTGGTGGTCAGCAACAACGTATCGCGATTGCTCGTGCTGTTGTGAATAAACCAAAAGTGTTGCTACTTGATGAATCTTTATCTGCGCTGGATTATAAGTTACGTAAACAAATGCAAAATGAACTTAAACAATTACAGCGTCAACTTGGCATTACCTTTATTTTCGTTACTCATGATCAAGAAGAAGCAATCACCATGTCTGATCGTATCGTTTTATTACGTAAAGGTAAAATTGCACAAGATGGTTCACCTCGTGAAATCTATGAAGATCCAGCTAACCTATTCGTCGCTCGCTTCATTGGTGAAATCAACGTATTTGATGCTACTGTGATTGAACGTAAATCTGACGATGAATTACTTGCTAACGTAGAAGGTCGTGTATGTGATATTCACACCAGTATCTCTGCTGAAAAAGATCAAAAGCTACAAGTGTTGTTACGCCCAGAAGATATTGTGATTGAGGAGCTTGACGAAAATGAGCACTCAAATGCCATTATTGGTCGTATTGTAGATCGTACCTATAAAGGGATGACTCTTGAGTCTACAGTAGAATTTGATCACAACGGTAAACGCGTATTAGTGAGTGAATTCTTTAACGAAGATGACCCGCATATGGATCACAGCGTTGGTCAACGTGTAGGTATTACATGGCACGAAGGTTGGGAGGTTGTACTCAACGATGAAGATAATCAATAATAAATTCCAGAAAATTACTGTTGCAATTATCTTCAGTTGGTTAATCTTCTTTGTGCTAATTCCAAACTTATTGGTTTTAACCGTAAGTTTTTTAACCCGAGATGGTAGCGACTTTTATGCTTTGCCATTTACTTTAGATAACTACACGAACCTGTTTAATCCGCTTTATGCACAGGTTGTGTGGAATTCATTGTATATGTCTGGCATTGCGACAATTATTTGCTTACTCATTGGCTATCCATTTGCCTTTATGGTCAGCAAAATTAACCCTAAATATCGTCCATTTTTGTTATTCCTTGTGGTATTGCCATTCTGGACAAACTCACTCATTCGTATCTATGGGATGAAAGTATTCCTTGGTGTGAAAGGGGTGTTAAATACCATGTTAATGGATATGGGGATTTTGAATGAGCCTATTCGTATTTTAAATACCGAAGTAGCTGTAATCATTGGTTTAGTGTATCTTCTTTTACCATTTATGATTCTACCGCTCTACTCTGCTATTGAAAAATTAGATGGACGCTTATTAGAAGCGGCAAGAGATTTAGGGGCGAATGCAGTTCAACGTTTCTTCCGTGTTATTCTGCCATTAACCATGCCGGGTATTGTTGCAGGTTGTTTATTAGTATTACTACCAGCAATGGGGATGTTCTATGTAGCAGACTTGCTTGGTGGGGCGAAAGTATTATTAGTTGGTAACGTGATTAAGAGTGAATTCTTAATTTCCCGTAACTGGCCATTCGGTTCGGCGATCAGCATCGGTTTAACTATCTTAATGGCATTGCTGATTTTCGTTTACTATCGTGCAAATAAATTGTTGAATAAGAAAGTGGAGTTAGAATAATGAGTCGTTTACTGCGTAATATTTTTATGTTTGTGGTATACGCTTATTTGTATATCCCAATTATTATTTTGGTGACTAACTCCTTCAACGAAGACCGTTATGGTTTAAGTTGGAAAGGTTTTAGTTGGAACTGGTATGAGCGTTTATTTAATAATGATACCTTAATCCAAGCTGCATTCCACTCTGTCACGATTGCTTTCTTTGCCGCTACGTTAGCAACTATTGTGGGCGGTTTGACCGCGATTGCACTTTATCGCTATCGTTTCCGCGGAAAACAAGCCGTAAGCGGTATGTTATTTATCGTCATGATGTCACCAGATATCGTAATGGCGGTTTCTCTACTTGCCTTATTCATGGTTGTAGGAATTTCGTTAGGTTTCTGGTCATTATTATTGGCGCACGTAACGTTCTGTTTACCTTATGTTACCGTGACGATTTTCTCTCGCTTAAATGGCTTTGATGCAAGAATGCTTGAAGCAGCAAAAGATTTAGGTGCGAGTGAAGTCACGATTTTACGTAAAATTATTCTACCACTTGCCTTACCGGCTGTCGTATCTGGTTGGTTGTTAAGCTTTACTATTTCACTAGATGATGTTGTTGTATCCTCTTTCGTAAGTGGTGTAAGCTATGAAATCCTACCGTTGCGTATCTTCTCACTTGTAAAAACAGGTGTAACACCGGAAGTAAACGCATTAGCAACGATTATGATCGTGCTTTCATTAGGGTTAGTCATTTTAAGCCAATTAATTGCACGTAAAAATAATCATTAAACATTGATATAAAAAGGTTTCACAAATCTTTTAAGATCAAATAGAATACGCCTTGACGCACAATCAAGGCGTTTTTTTATACCTGCATTAATGCAGGTGGTTTTTTACCCCTCTTTTACGGAGAACAGAGAAAAATGAAAAAATTTGCAGGTTTGCTTACTGCTGGTTTAGTTGCCGCTACATTAACTGCTTGTAACGACAAAGAAGCCAAGTCTGATGCAACAAAAGCACAGGCTCCAGCAAATGATACTGTGTATTTATATACTTGGACTGAATATGTACCAGATGGTCTTTTGGATGACTTCACAAAAGAAACTGGTATCAAAGTTATTGTAGCAAGTCTTGAATCTAATGAAACGATGTATGCCAAAATGAAAACCCAAGGTGATGCGGGCGGTTATGATGTGATTGCACCATCTAACTACTTCGTATCTAAAATGGCACGAGAAGGCATGCTACAAGAATTAGATCACAGTAAATTACCTGTTATCAAAGAATTAGACCCTGATTGGCTCAACAAGCCTTATGATAAAGGCAATAAATACTCACTTCCTCAGTTGTTAGGTGCGCCAGGTATTGCATTTAATACCAATACCTATAAAGGTTCTGACTTCACTTCTTGGGGCGATTTCTGGAAACCTGAATATGCAAACAAAATCCAATTATTAGATGATGCGCGTGAAGTGTTCAATATTGCGTTATTAAAAATTGGTCAAGATCCAAACACCAAAGATCCTGCAATTATCAAGCAAGCTTATGAAGAGTTGTTAAAACTACGTCCAAACGTACTTTCTTTCAATTCTGATAACCCTGCAAACTCTTTTATCTCTGGTGAAGTGGAATTAGGTCAGTTATGGAATGGTTCTGTACGTATCGCAAAAAAAGAACAAGCGCCATTAAATATGGTGTTCCCAAAAGAAGGTCCTGTTCTTTGGGTTGATACTTTAGCGATTCCTAAAACCTCTAAAAACCCAGATGGTGCACACAAGTTAATTAACTACTTATTAGGTGCAAAAGCAGCGGAAAAATTGACTTTAGCAATTGGTTACCCAACAGCTAACCTTGAAGCGAAAAAAGTACTTCCAAAAGAAATTACAGAAGATCCATCTATTTATCCACCAGCAGAAATCCTTCAAAAAAGCTACTGGCAAGATGATGTAGGTGATGCAATTCAATACTATGAACAGTATTACCAAGAGTTAAAAGCAGCAAAATAATGCGTTTTTAAGTGATAACAAAAAGAACGGTCAGATCAATTTGACCGTTCTTTTTATATTTACTGTTTTTAAAGAAACTATTTATAGCGTTTTTTTAACGAGTTTTTATCTTGCTCTTGTAAACGCTCAAGTTTTTCTTTAATCTGAATTTCCATGCCTCGGTTAATTGGGAAATAATACTGCGTATCTTTCAGTTCCGTTGGGAAGTAATTTTCTCCAGCAGCATAAGCATTAGGTTCATCATGAGCATAACGATATTCAGCGCCATAACCTAATTCTTTCATTAAAGCCGTTGACGCATTACGTAAATGAGGCGGCACATCAAAATCAGGAAAATCTTTTGCATGTTGTTTGGCTGCATTAAATGCGTTGTAAACCGCATTACTCTTCGGCGCTACAGCCAAATAAATAATGGCTTGAGCAATAGCTCGCTCTCCTTCATAAGCGCCCACTCTCGTAAAACAATCCCAAGCCGCTAGCGCCACTTGCATTGCGCGAGGGTCCGCATTACCCACATCTTCTGAAGCAATCGCTAATAAACGTCGTGCAACATAAAGAGGATCGCCGCCTGCAGTGATAATTCGTGCATACCAATAAAGTGCTGCATCTGCTGCTGAGCCTCGAATAGATTTATGTAAAGCAGAAATCAAATCATAAAAACGATCGCCTTGTTTATCAAAACGCGCTTGTCGTTCTCCTAATACTTCTTGCAACAAAGTGCGGTCTAATTTTTTACCGTTTTCAGTTTCAGAAGCCATATCAACCATCAGTTCAAGACAATTTAAAGCCAGGCGAGCATCACCATTCACATATTCAGCTAAAACCTGTAGCAAATTCTCTTCTAAAACTAACCGCTCTTTACCTAATCCTCGCTCAGGATCAGAAATCGCTTGTTGTAGAACTTGTTCGATTTCAGCCACTGTCAATGACTTAAGGAGATACACTCTGGCACGAGAAAGCAATGCATTATTTAATTCAAAGGAAGGATTTTCCGTTGTCGCACCAATAAAAATAATCGTACCATCTTCGATATGGGGTAAAAATGCATCTTGTTGGCTTTTGTTAAAGCGATGCACTTCATCCACAAATAAAATCGTTTGTCGATCTGCAAGTCGATTTTGTTTCGCGCGCTCAATTGATTCTCGAATTTCTTTCACGCCACTTGTTACCGCTGAAATCCGTTCAACTTCTGCATTGATACGATGAGCAATAATTTCCGCCAGTGTTGTTTTACCTGTACCCGGCGGTCCCCACAAAATCATAGAATGAACATGCCCTGCTTGAATTGCTTTACGAAGCGGCTTTCCTTCCCCAATTAAATGCGTCTGTCCATAATATTGTTCCAAATTTGTTGGACGCATACGGGCTGCTAAAGGGCGAAAGTCATTTTCAGCAAAATCAAAATTAAGATTAGACATATTCTTTCCTTAATAAGCAAAAGGTGTGAAGATTATCATTCACACCTTATGGATTATTTTTTACCTTTACGTTGGTCATCCAATTCCACGCCTTTTGGTACGCTAAATTGGAATAAGCTATCAGCTAGTGTTTGATTCGTAATGTTACGCAACACATAAAGATTGGTTTGACCATCTTTTTCTGTGGTGCTGAAATTTTTTAACACACCATTTGTATCTACACGAATATCAAACTGTTTAATGTTGCTATTTTTTGCCTTTGGTTTTAGCACAAATGTATCTGCATTCTGCGTCACTGAATACTGATTCCAGTGGTTTTTATCGTTACTGGTTAAAAGGACGAAAGGGGTATTATTTACCGCATCCTTCACCCATTGAGCAGTAACTTGTTGCACGAATGGATCATAATACCAAAGGGTTTTACCATCTGCAATAATTTGTGTTTCTTGCGGTGATTTGGTATCCATACGGAAAAGATTTGGACGTTTAATTTGAAGTTTTCCACTTCCTTGTTGAACGTTTTTACCGCCAGCAGACGTCACAGTTTGTGAGAAATCAGCACTTAATACCGTTACTTGATTTAAGCGATTTTGTAGCTCATCTGCGGCATCAGCAAAGGCAAAGTTACTTGCGCTTAAAAGTGCAGTAAGTGCGGTCATTTTTAATAATGTTTTTTTCATTCTACTTTCCTTTTTGTAAAGTGAAACTTAAGAGAATTAATATTCGGAACGTCGAGCTAAAATTTCTCGTTTTCCATTTGTCATAGGACCTAAAATGCCTTGTTCTTCAAGCTGATCCATAATTCGAGCTGCTCGGTTAAACCCCACACTAAATTTACGTTGAACATAAGAGGTTGACGTATTGCCAGTACTTAATACAAACTCCACAACGTCATCAAATAACACATCAAGATCGCCACTGCTTGCCGTTGATTTCTCACCTGAGTCTTCATCATCCGCGCCGTCTAAAATTCCATCAATATAATTCGGTTTACCTCTTGCTCGCCAATCATCAGCTACTCTTGCAACCTCATCATCGCTCATAAAGGCGCCATGTACTCGAATAAGATCCGACGAACCTTGACCTGAATATAACATGTCACCACGCCCCAATAAGGCTTCAGCACCGCCTTGATCCAGAATCGTTCTAGAGTCAATTTTGCTTGCTACCGTAAAAGCAATACGACTCGGAATATTGGCTTTAATTAAACCAGTTATAACATCAACTGAAGGACGTTGCGTTGCTAAAATAAGGTGAATACCAATGGCTCGGGCTTTTTGTGCTAAGCGAGCAATTAATTCTTCAATTTGTTTACCCGCTACCATCATTAAGTCAGCAAACTCATCAACAATTAGGACTATATAACTTAATTTTTCTAATGGTGGCGGCATTTTATCCATTGTATCACCTGGCTTCCAAATTGGATTTGGAATAGGCATATTCAGTTTTTCATATTCTTCAATTTTTTCATTATAACCTTCAATATTACGCACACGTAAAGCTGATAGTAATTGGTAGCGACGTTCCATTTCATCTACACACCAACGTAGTGCATTCGCTGCTTTTTTCATATCAGTCACAACTGGAGTCAGTAAGTGAGGAATATCGTTATAAATAGAAAGCTCGACCACTTTTGGATCTATCATAATAAATTTCACTTCATCGGGTCTGACACGGAAAAGTAAACTTAAAATCATAGTATTCACTCCAACAGATTTCCCTGAACCTGTTGATCCCGCAACCAGCAAATGAGGCATTTTAGCCAAATCTACAATGACAGAATTTCCTCCAATATCTTTCCCCAAAGCCATTGAAAGTAATGATGTTGACGAGCGGAACTCATTACTATCAAGTACATCACGCAATGGTACCATTTGACGGTGCGCATTTGGCGTTTCAATACCAATATAAGGTTTGCCTGGAATCACTTCTGCCACACGGATCGCACGGAACATCAATGCACGAGCTAAATCGGTATCTATACTTGTTACTTTAGATGCTTTTACACCCGGTTGTAATTCAAGCTCATAACGAGTTACCACAGGGCCAACTAACACATCTTGTACCGTAGCTTTGACATTAAAATTCTTTAATTGTTGTTCTATGCGTGCGGATGTGTCTAAAATTTCTTTACGCGTAATATCTTGAGCCTGTGTAGGACGATGCTCAAGTAAATCTAAACTTGGTAAAGGTGTTGTCGGTTTCTCTCGTTTATTCGTTGGTTGTTGAAATGCTGGATGTATAAGCGTATCAGAATATGGCTTATAGGTTATTTCATCGGTATTCTCAGTATAAATTTCACGCGCTTTAACTGGTGAAGCTGTCGGCTCATTCAAGATCACTTTTAATGCATCTTCAGCATTTGAGGCTTTTGCTCGCACTTCCATTTCTTGCATACGAGCTTGCTCTTGCGCAGCAAACTGACGCGCTAATTCATCTTCTAAACCATCATTATCTGATTCTAAAGGTTCATCATAAGTTGGATAAAGTGCGGTCGTATTTTCAGGTGTTTTAAGTGACACTTTTGGTATGACATTTTCTTCAAAAATATCATCTGAATCATCCGCACTTTGATGATTCACTTGTGAGTTTTTCCATGTAGCTGAAAAATCTTCTTTTGTTGGTAATTCAACGGAAGAAGCGGTAGAAATAGATACATGAGGTAAATGGTCAGATCCAACCGTGAAACCTTTAAACTTATCTTCTAATTTTTCAATATCTGCAGGCTCTGAAGTACTCGGTGAGTATAGCCCACTGATATTAATGAGTTGCTCAGGCTTAACAAAGGTATTTTCAGAACCCTCCTCTTTTTCATCTTCTGTAGATTCAGTTTCCAATTGAGAATCAGAGAAAGCCAGTTGTTGAGGTGCCTCAATCACAATTTGTTCAAGATCATCCACAGAAGTATGTTCTGCATGCTCCTCTTCTGCCGGCTGATTTTTCATGGTTAGCCAATGATAGAATTTCACAATTAAACGAATTAATGATGCACCGGAACAGAAAATAAAGCCTACAACTGCACAGATAAAGCCCACTAAAATACAACCAAACTTACCGAGTGTAGGATATAAATTCACCACTAAACTGCCACCAAATACGCCACCAGCTAGATAGTAGTTCGTATTTGAAAGCAGCAATGTTGCCATCATGGTTAAGCCAACGATGAGAGCAATAAAGCCAAAGAAACGTAATGTAATACGGGTTACAGAGAGAGAATGCACCGCTTTGATTTTCAGTAAATAAATCGGTACGATAAAAATGACAAACGGAATGAGATGACCTACATAGCCGAGAAAAACAAAAAACGTATCAATCATCCAAGCACCCAAAGCACCTGTCTTATTAATAGTTTCAGTCTGAAAACTTGCTGTAGACCAAGAGTTATCTAATGGCGTATAGCTTGACCATGCTACGATTAAATATAAACCTAAAAGTGCGGTCAATCCGAGTAATAATTCTGCTAAATATTGTTTCGGTGTAAATCGTTTTGTAATTCGTTTAATCATTTTTATTTTAGTACGAGATAATTAGTTTGTTTCACTTCTTCCATGACAACATAAGTTCGGGTGTCATTCACACCAGGTAAGCGCAATAATGTGGTACCCAATAATTTTCGATATGCCGCCATATCTGCTACACGTGTTTTGAGTAAATAATCGAAATCACCTGATACCAAATGACATTCGAGAATTTCATCAAGCGCTTGAATCGCCGCATTAAACTCTTCGAAAACATCCGGTTTACCACGCACGAGCGTAATTTCAACGATCACCAATAAAGGGGCATCCAATAATTCAGGATTTAATAGTGCCCGATAGCCCATAATCACACCTTGTTTTTCTAAGCGTTTTACCCTTTCTAGACAAGGTGTTGGGGATAACCCCACTTTCTTTGATAAATCGATATTAGAGATTTTACCGTTGCGTTGTAATTCATTTAAGATTTTGATATCAATGCTATCTAACGCTTTATTTAATTTCTTTTCCATAACCTTTCCTTATGTACGGCGTATATTCTATCTAATTTATCAAAAACTTTCAGTAATCAGACAGCAATAGGACAACGTTTTTTTAGAAATTATCCAAAATGGCAAGTGCATCAGCGAGTTTTTTCACCGTAAAAACTTCCATATTCTCAACCGCACTTTTCGGCTTATTGGCAAAAGGGACGATCGCGCGTTTAAAACCATGTTTTGCCGCTTCACTAATGCGTTCTTGACCGCTGGTTACCGGACGAATTTCACCGGCTAACCCTACTTCACCAAAGACAACTAAATCTTGTGGCAATGGACGATTACGAAAACTCGAAATTAATGCAAGCAATAACGCAAGATCTGCTCCAGTTTCTCCGACTTTTACCCCACCAACGACATTCACAAAAACATCTTGATCCGACATTTGTAGTCCACCATGACGATGTAATACCGCAAGCAATAAAGCTAAACGATTTTGCTCTAACCCCACCGCCACACGGCGCGGATTTGCAAGCATGGAATGATCCACTAACGCTTGAATTTCCACCAAAAGCGGACGCGTTCCTTCCCAAAGTACCATGACCGAGCTACCTGGTGTTTGTTCATCTCCACGGCTTAAGAAAATTGCCGATGGATTTTTCACTTCGCGTAGGCCTTGTTCGGTCATACCAAATACCCCTAGCTCATTCACTGCACCAAAACGGTTTTTATGACTACGTAACGTACGGAAACGGGAATCAGCCTCCCCTTCCAGCAATAATGAACAGTCAATGGCATGCTCCAATACTTTTGGCCCCGCAAGGGTACCGTCTTTGGTGACGTGCCCAACCATAATGATAGCGACCTGTCGGGTTTTCGCATAACGAGTAAGAAAAGAGGCACATTCACGCACTTGTGCCACACTTCCTGGAGAGGATTGAATATCTGAAAGATGCATAACCTGAATCGAATCCACCACAATAATTTGCGGTTTTAATTGATCCGCCAAATTACAAATTTGCTCAACTGAGGTTTCAGATAACATATTTAATTTATCTGTCGGTAGATTCAAGCGATTAGCTCGCATTGCCACTTGTTGAAGCGACTCTTCCCCTGTTACATAAAGTGCGGTCATATTTTTTGCTAATCCACACATCACTTGAAGTAGCAAGGTACTTTTCCCCGCACCAGGATGCCCACCAATTAAAATGGCACTCCCCGGCACGATCCCACCACCTAACACGCGATCTAATTCTTTAAATCCACTGGTGAAACGCGGTGTCTCTTGCAAGCTAATTTCAGAAAGCGTTTGGATTTTTGCGCGAGTTTCTCCTGCATAACCACTAAAACGATCATTTTTTGTGGAATTTGAGGCTGAAATTAACCGCACTTCGCTAATGGTATTCCAGGCTTTACAGGCAGAACACTGCCCTTGCCAGCGCGAAAATTCTGCGCCACAATCATTACATACGTAAGCGGTTTTAGGAGCTTTTGCCATTTTTATTATCCTTTCGAGAACCCGTTTTACGCCATCAACATCATTAAGCCAAGCATTCTTTCAAAATACGCACGGCGCTTTAATAAGGCTTTTAACTTCTCAATAGTTTGAACATTATCTTTTGTTTCGCTATGAAAGGTAATCAAACCTTTTATTTCATTAAGGAAAAATTGATTACTTGCTAATAATTCAGCGGATCGATTTTCTTCCAGTTTTTCAAACAAGGCTTTGTTATCATCATAATAATGATAAAGATTGAAAAATGCGCCGACACGTTCAACGGTTTTCATAAAATCGAAAGCAAACACATCCGTTGGGAATGAAAGCGTTTCCTCAATCAATTGCTGCTCCATTTTCATGACCGCACTTAATTGTTCGCGAGAATCAACCGCACTTCCCTCACGTTCTTCTTTTAAGAAATCCCGCCATTTATTTAACCAATCAATCAGAAGTGGTTTACTGCCTAGTTGATAGCCTCGTTTCGCTTTACTTGCTGAACTAAAATACACATCCTGTTCAAAAGGTAAAAGTGAGACAAAATAGAAAAGATCTGAAACAAGCCCTTCTTTTAATTCAAATTCAATTTCGCAGATAGGCTGTGTTTTCTCCCCTGATAGAATCTTCCCCTGATCAAAAGCCACTTCAATTTTTGATGCACCAAATGCAATCAACCAAAAAGTGCGGTTAAAATCTGTTGAGAAAATTGGTTGTAATGTAGCGGAAGGCAAGCTTTCAAATGGATACAATGAGGTTAATTGTGCCGATGTAGGTACGGAATTATCAGGTATAGATAAATTGTATTCTGGACGACTATGCAATCCGCCAACCACTTTTCCGTCAGTTTTTAAGGTTAGTGTGAAATCATTATTTTCTCGACGAACACGCAATCCCATTTTTTGTTTTGCCAAAAAATGATCGGGATAATCGAAATAAGTATTTCCTAGAAAGATCGTATTTTGCTCTAAAATATTGAATTGATTGAGGTGTGTTTTTAGGATGTCGAAGGCGTCAGGGGCGACAGCAAGTTTTAATTCAACTTCATTACTCATTTTATTTTTCCTTATCAATTTTAACTGTTTAAATATACAGATAATTTTATACAAATCAAGATCTTTTTCGTGTATTTCCTTATAAAATCAGGTAATATGCAACGGAAATTTTAACCCTTGTTATGGAGTACCTCCCCTATGGCAATGAATAATATTCTCGGATTATTTGCCCATTCTCCTTTGAAGCCTCTGCAAAAACACTCAAAAAAAGTAACAGAATGCTGTGACTTACTGGTTCCATTTTTCAAATATACGTTTTTAAAACAGTGGAATGATGCAGAACAAACACGTTTGGATATTTCTCAATGTGAACGTGAGGCTGATAGCTTAAAACGCGAAATTCGTTTGAAATTGCCTCGTGGTTTATTTTTACCTATTGATCGTACTGATTTGCTCGAATTAGTTACACAACAAGATAAATTAGCTAATTATGCCAAAGATATTGCTGGTCGTATGGTTGGTCGACAATTTGGTATTCCTGAGAAAATGCAGGAGGAATTTTTACATTATGTTCAGCGTAGCTTAGATTCTATTCATCAAGCACACTTGGTGATTGAGGAAATGGATAAATTACTTGAAACTGGTTTCAAAGGACGTGAGTTAACATTAGTTAACAATATGATTCAAGAGCTTGATAGCATTGAAGATGATACAGATCAAATGCAAATTAAGCTACGTAATATGCTCTATACGATTGAAAGTCATTATAATCCTATTGATGTGATGTTCCTATATAAAATCATCGAATGGGTAGGTGTATTAGCTGATCAAGCTCAACGTGTTGGCTCTCGTATTGAATTAATGCTTGCTCGTTCCTAATTTTGACGACATTAACTACAACATAGGAAATCACTATGGAAATTATTAATGCATACGGTTCGTGGTTAGTCTTAATTACCGCGGCATTCGGTTTTTTTATGGCATTTGGTATTGGGGCCAACGACGTATCAAACTCAATGGGTACCTCGGTTGGTTCTGGTACCATTACAGCCAAACAAGCAATTATTATTGCCCTTATTTTTGAATCTGCCGGGGCTTATTTAGCCGGTGGTGAAGTAACAGAAACCATCAAAAGTGGTGTGATCGACCCCACTCAATTTGTCGAAATGCCAGACGTATTGGCATTAGGAATGCTTTCTGCTCTCTTTGCATCAGGCGCTTGGTTATTTATTGCTACTAAAATGGGTTGGCCTGTTTCAGGTACTCACACCATCATTGGGGCTTTAATTGGTTTTGCTTGTATTACGATTGGTCCAAGTTCTGTTGACTGGTCTACTATCGGTGGGATCGTTGGAAGCTGGTTTATCACCCCCGTGATCGCAGGACTTTTAGCTTATACCATCTTTGCAAGTATCCAGAAACTCATTTTCGATACAGAAGAACCGCTGAAAAACGCACAAAAATACGGGCCTTACTACATGGCGATTACCGTATTCGTACTTTGTATTGTGACCATGGCAAAAGGTTTAAAACACGTTGGATTAAACCTATCAACAAATGAAACGCTCGGTATTTCATTTCTAATCAGCATCATTGGTATGATTTTCTGCCACTTCTACTTCCGTAGTAAAAGATTCACTGAAAAAGCGACAAAAGGCACATTCGGTTCAGTAGAAAAGATTTTTAGTATCTTAATGCTTTTAACCGCTTGTGCTATGGCATTCGCACATGGTTCTAATGATGTAGCCAATGCAATTGGTCCGCTTTCTTCGGTGGTATCAATCGTAGAAAATGGTGGGCAAATCCTCAGCGGTGGGAAATTAACTTGGTGGATTTTACCCTTAGGTGCATTAGGTATCGCAGTAGGTCTTATTGCGATGGGACAAAAAGTGATGGCGACAGTAGGCTCAGGTATTACCGATTTAACTCCGAGCCGTGGTTTTGCCGCACAATTTGCAACAGCGATGACCGTTGTAGTGGCATCTGGTACGGGTTTACCAATCTCCACGACACAAACCCTAGTAGGGGCAATCTTAGGTATCGGTTTCGCTCGTGGTATTGCGGCGCTTAACTTAACAGTTATCCGTAACATCATTAGTTCATGGGTTGTCACATTACCTGCTGGTGCATTCTTTGCAATTATGATTTTCTACGTTCTTCGAGCAATTTTTCACTAATATAATTATTAAAAGTGCGGTGATTTTTCATTACATTTTTTAATCGCACTTAGCTTATTTACAATTTTGGGAAGTATTATGTCAAAAATCAATAAAGTTTTATTTTCTTGCGTTGTATTGATTTCAACTATTGGAACAGTACAAGCAGAGACAAAATATGTGACAGAAAATCTGAATACATATTTACGTCGTGGTGCTGGCGATCAATTTAAGATCGCAGGCGCCATTCAATCTGGTGAAGCTGTGACCGCATTGGAACAACAGGGAAAATATACCCTGATTCGTGATAATAAAAATCGCGAGGCATGGATTTTAACCTCGGAACTGAGTTCTACCCCAAGTAGCCGTGAAGAAAATCCAAAATTAAAAGCTCAAATTCAAGAACTGACTTTAAAATTAAATCGTGTTGATTCTGATTGGCAGCAGCGCACAAGTGAAATTCAACGTCGCAATAAGCAATCTGAGCAACAAAGTGGGGAGTTACTTGAACTAAATGCACAACTTAAACGTGAATTAGACATGATAAAAAATAAAAATCGTGATTTAGAAGCAATGCTTGATGCCAATAAACGTGAAATTGCGATCCAATGGTTTATTTATGGTGGCTCGGTATTAGGCGTAGGTTTATTAATCGGTTTAATATTACCTTACCTTTTACCAAGACGTAAACGTCGTAATAGCTGGTAATGATTCATCGCAGAGGTAGGCATTCGCCTACCTTTTCTTTATATTTTAATGGGAGAGTAAAATGGACATTTATCTTGTCGGCGGTGCAGTACGTGATCAACTTTTAAGTTTGCCTGTGAAAGATCGTGACTGGGTTGTCGTGGGAGCTACACCAGAAATGTTGCTGGCTCAAGGTTATCAACAAGTTGGCAAAGACTTTCCTGTTTTTCTCAATCCTGAAAGCCATGAAGAATACGCACTTGCCCGTACAGAACGAAAATCAGGCAAAGGTTATACGGGGTTTATTTGTGATTTTTCAAATGATATTACACTTGAACAAGATTTAATTCGTCGAGATCTCACCATTAATGCCATTGCAAAAGATAAGGAAGGCAAGCTGTACGATCCTTATCATGGCGTAGAGGATATTCATCAACGTATTTTACGTCATATTTCGCCTGCTTTTGCTGAAGATCCACTTCGTGTATTACGTGTCGCTCGCTTTGCGGCTCGATTCCATCATTTAGGTTTCTCTATTGCCGAAGAAACCCTTAAATTAATGGCTGAACTTACTGAACAAGGTGAACTTGCACACTTAACGGCTGAGCGTGTTTGGATGGAAACGGAAAAAGCATTAAACGAACCGCATCCTGAAATTTATTTTGAAACACTGCATCAAGTCGGCGCACTCAAAGTGCTCTTCCCTGAGATTGCCGCCTTAGATGGCGTACCAAACCCAGCTAAATATCATCCTGAAATTGATAGCTTTGTTCATACCATGCTCGTATTACAGCAAGCCGTTAAACTGACAGAAAATACCAATTTGAATAAAAGTGCGGTCCGTTTTGCAGCAATTTGTCACGATCTTGGTAAAGTCCTTACACCCAAAGAAAATTGGCCTAGTCATCATGGACATGAAAAAGCGGGGATTAAACCGACTCGTTCATTATGTAAACGTCTTAGAGTCTCTGGCTATCTTCAAGAATTAGCTGAATTAACTTGTGAATATCACACGCATGCACACAAAGCATTAGAACTTCGTCCAGAAACGGTAGTGAAACTCTTTAACACTTTTGATGTTTGGCGCAAACCTCAGCGATTTGAGGAATTTTTATTGGTATGTTTATCTGATACTCGCGGACGAACGGGCTTTGAAAATAAAGAATATCCGCAAATTGATTACCTCAAAACACTTTATCAAGCTGCTCTAGCTGTTGATGTGCAACAAGTGATTTCCGATGGTTTTGAAAAGCAAGGTATTCGAGATGAATTAACACGTCGAAGAATTGCCGCAGTGAAAGCCGAGAAAACTCACTTAAATGCTTAATCCAGCTTTACTAAAAGTAAACTACCCCTTACAATATGCGCAATTTTTTAGTAAATATTTTGTTATGAAATTATTAAAATCTCTTCTTGCACCTGTATTTGCAAGTGTGATCTTATCCGCTTGTACCCTTGATGCAGAACGCCCAACAGATGTTCAACATATCGATAAGAACGATATTACGTGGCAACAGCACCTCAAAAAAATCAAACAAATTCAATCTTATAGCACAAAAGGACAAATTGGTTACATCAGTCCACAAGAGCGTTTTTCTAGTCGCTTTGAATGGCAATATCAAAACCCTAAAGCCTATAAGTTAAAACTTTATTCTCTGATTAGCAAAACGACGCTAACTATGGAAATGCATCCTAATGGCATGACGATTTCAGATAATAAAGGCAATCAACAATCTGATAAAAATGCCAAATTATTGTTACGCGAAATCATCGGAATGGATGTGCCATTAGAGCACTTATCTTATTGGTTAAAAGGTCAGCCAGCAGATAACGCAGATTACCAAGTTGGAACGAATCATCTTTTATCCGAATTTAGCTACCCACTTGATGGCTCAATGTGGACAGCCGATTACTTAAGTTATCATGCCGATAATTCGATGCCTGAAAATATTCTGTTAAAGAATAAAAGTACATCACAAACCCTAAAAATTCGTGTGGATGAATGGGCGTTCTAATGAAAACACATCACTTTTCGACCGCACTTTCAACTTCGCTTGGAAAGCCTAACCGCTTTCCAAGCCCCGCAAAACTCAATTTATTTCTCTATATAAACGGTAAACTGCCAAACGGCTACCACGAATTACAAACCCTTTTCCAATTTCTTGATTTCGGCGATTGGCTCACTATTGATATTTGCCAAGATAAACAAATTCGGATCACTCCTGAAATCCCTGGCTTACCTCTAGAGCAAAACTTAATCTATCGTGCAGCCACGCTCCTACAAGAAAAAACCAGCTGTACACTCGGTGCAACAATTCATTTAGATAAAATTCTGCCAATGGGCGGGGGGATTGGTGGCGGCTCATCCAATGCCGCAACGACACTGCTTGCTTTAAACTATTTATGGCAAACCCATTTATCCATTGATGAACTTGCCGAACTTGGGCTAAAACTTGGGGCTGATGTGCCTATCTTTGTTCATGGCCAAGCCGCTTTTGCTGAAGGTGTGGGTGAAAAAATTCAATACTGTGAACCGCAAGAAAAATATTATGTAGTACTGAAACCTGAAACCTCGATTTCTACTGCAGTGGTCTTTAGCGATCCCGATTTGCCACGCAATACAGAAAAAAGATCCCTTGCCGAACTGTTGAATCAACCGTTTGCAAACGATTGCGAAAAAGTCGTGCGAACTCAATATCCTGAAGTTGAAAAAGCACTACTATGGTTGCTACAATATGCACCAGCCAGATTAACAGGAACTGGGGCTTGTGTTTTTGCTGAATTTGATGATGAAAAATCAGCACAAGCTGTTTTCCAACAAAAACCGAAGGAATTTTTCGGTTTTGTTGCTAAAGGATTAAACGTTTCACCATTACATACCATGTTGAAACAACTCTCGACCAACTAATTTATCTACACTCAACCTGAGGTTATATAAAATGCCAGACATTAAACTCTTTGCTGGAAATGCTACGCCTGAGCTAGCAAAAAAGATTTCTGAACGTCTTTACATTTCATTAGGCGATGCCACCGTTGGACGCTTTAGCGACGGTGAAATCCAAGTGCAAATTAATGAAAATGTGCGTGGTGCAGACGTATTTATTATTCAATCCACCTGTGCACCAACGAATGACAACCTGATGGAATTGATTGTAATGGTTGATGCTTTACGTCGTGCATCAGCTGGTCGTATTACTGCCGTTGTTCCTTATTTCGGTTATGCTCGTCAAGATCGTCGTGTGCGTTCTGCTCGTGTTCCAATCACTGCAAAAGTGGTAGCAGATTTACTTTCAACAGTAGGAATTGACCGAGTATTAACTTGTGACTTACACGCAGAGCAAATCCAAGGCTTCTTTGATGTACCAGTTGATAACGTATTCGGTTCACCTGTTTTACTTGATGATATCTTGAAGAAAACCGATCTTGTCAATCCTATCGTTGTTTCGCCAGATATCGGCGGTGTGGTACGTGCACGTGCGGTAGCGAAATTATTAAATGATACCGAAATGGCAATTATCGACAAACGTCGTCCACGTGCAAACGTATCGCAAGTGATGCACATTATCGGGGATGTCGCAGATCGTGATTGTATCCTTGTCGATGATATGATTGATACAGGTGGTACATTATGTAAAGCCGCTGAAGCATTAAAAGAACGTGGTGCAAAACGTGTATTTGCTTACGCAACTCACGCCGTATTCTCTGGTGCAGCCGCACAACATTTAGCGAGCGATGCGATTGATGAAATTGTCGTGACAGATACTGTTCCACTTTCACCTGAAATGCAAGCGCTTGGTAAAGTTCGCGTACTGACTCTTTCTACCATGCTTGCTGAAGCAATTCGTCGTATCAGCAATGAAGAATCTATTTCAGCAATGTTTGAATAATTCTTTCGCTTAGTATTCATTTTAAAAGTGCGGTCGGAAAATCTTGTGTTTTTCGACCGCACTTTTTTATACTTTCGTTAAAAATAGACATAAAAAAAGTGCCCCATTGGGGCACTACTCGGAAAGCAAAATAGATGTCGGCTATTTAAAAATAGCACTTGTTTTTAGTGATTAAAGAATACGACAAAGTCCTTTACATTGCAAATAGCAATATTCAAATTTGTGAGCTAAATCACGATTTTTCTTCACTTTTTTATGTTTAATCGTTTTCGTATAAAAAAAGAGGAGCTGACTACTCCTCTTCTCCAGAAATAGAATTAAATTAGCCGTTAATAAATTTTTCGCCTAATTCAATATCCGCACGCAATGTTGATAACATTGCTTCTAAAGCTTCTTGTTCAAATTTGCTTAAGGTACCGATTGGTAAAATTTCTTCTACACCTTCTTTACCTAAACGTACAGGTTGAGCAAAGAAACGTGCATATTTACCGTCACCTTCAACATAAGTACATTCAACCACAGTTTCGCCGCTTAAGCCTTTCACTAATGAACGCGCAAAACGTGCTGCCGCTTGAGCCATAGAAAGTGTTGCAGAACCGCCACCTGCTTTTGCTTCAACCACTTCAGTACCTGCGTTTTGGATACGTTTAGTTAATGGTGCAATTTCCTCTTCTTTCCACTCAGCATACTGAACTTGTGAAAGTAATGGAAGAATCGTCACACCTGAGTGTCCACCAATTACCGGTACGCTTGTACGAGAAACATTTAAGCCTTTTAATTCAGATACAAATGTTTCAGAACGTAACACGTCTAAAGTGGTGACACCGAATAATTTACGTTTGTCGTAAACACCCGCTTTTTTCAATACTTCTGCAGCAATCGCAACCGTCGTGTTCACAGGATTGGTGATAATACCTACACAAGCTTTTGGACAAGTTTTTGCAACATGTTCAATTAAGTTACGCACGATACCTGCATTGATATTGAAAAGATCTGAACGATCCATGCCCGGTTTACGAGCTACCCCTGCAGAAATTAAAACGACATCCGCACCTTTAAGTGCAGGTGTTGGATCTTCTCCTGCAAAACCTTCTACTTTAACCGCTGTTGGGATATGGCTCACATCTTTAGCCACACCTGGTGTCACTGGTGCAATATCATACAGTGCTAATTCACTTTCAGCGGGTAATTGTAATTTAAGTAATAAGGCTAATGCTTGACCAATGCCGCCTGCTGCGCCTAATACTGCAACTTTCATAAAATACTCCTCATGTATTAATCAATCCTAACTAGGTAGGATTTTAAGGTTTTCATTAATAAATTACAAACAGAGAAATTCAATTATGAGATCTAGTTCAAACTTTTCAAATGACAGGTTTATTTTAATTGCCTAAAATGAATTTTTATGCAATTCTTATGCAGATTCCCCTATATGAGAATATCTATGTCAGATCAATTAACTAAAGCATTTAAAGAACTGCTCAATCAAGAACGATTTGCTTCTCAAAGTGAAATTGTTGAAGCCTTAAAAAACCAAGGATTTCAAAGCATTAACCAGTCTAAAGTTTCACGCATGCTAAGTAAATTTGGTGCAGTTCGTGCAAGAAATACGAAAATGGAAATGGTGTATTGCTTACCAAGTGAATTAAGCGTTCCCGCCACTAGCAGCCCATTAAAAAATCTGGTTTTAGATATTGATCACAATGATTTCGTTATCGTCATTAAAACCTCTCCCGGTGCGGCACAGTTAATTGCCCGCTTATTGGATTCCATTGGTAAACCTGAAGGCATTTTGGGTACGATTGCGGGAGATGACACCATTTTTGTAACACCAACAAAAGACATAACAATCAAATCACTTCTAGAGCAAATTCAAATGCTTTTTGAAAGTAATCTATCATGAATATCTTAGTGACCGGCGGAACGGGATTCGTTGGAAAACCCTTAGTTGAAGCGCTACTTTCACGTGGCGATACCGTGACAGTATTAACTCGCTCTATTGAAAAAGCCCAATCTATTTTTCTTGAAAAAACACCTCAATTTTTGACCGCACTTTTAACACTCAAAGACTTGAATACCTTTGATGCGGTTATTAATCTTGCCGGTGAGCCAATCTTCGATAAAAAATGGACAGTTCAACAAAAAGAAAAACTGCGTCATAGCCGAATTAATTTAACACAACAGCTTGTCCAACTTATTAATCAAAGTGATAATCCACCCACCTTGATTTCGGGTTCTGCAACGGGAATTTATGGAAACTGCGGTGACGAGCAGATCACTGAAAATACAAATCCAAATACTCAATTTACCGCTCAACTTTGTATTGATTGGGAAAATGCGGCAAAGCAAGCCAACACAAGAGTCTGTTTAGTGAGAACCGGGTTAGTGCTTTCTCCAAAAGGTGGGGCTTTTGCAAAAATTCTACCGCTCTATCGCTTCGGATTAGGCGGAAAATTAGGGAATGGTGAGCAATATTGGAGTTGGATCGCGTTAGAGGATATGGTAGAAGGCCTGCTCTTTTTACTTAATCATAATAATTGTGAAGGTGCATTTAATTTTACTGCACCACATCCAGTTAAAAACAAGACCTTTAACCAATTATTAGGTCAAGCATTACATCGTCCTTGTTTTGCTCACGTGCCTCAATTTTTACTCACTTCTCTTCTCGGTGAACGTACTTGCATTCTATTAGACAGTCAGAATGCCTATCCAAAACATTTGTTAGATTGTGGATTTACATTCAAATATTCAGAATTAAGTGATTATTTCCATAATATACTTTAAAAACAAAAGGCTGACATTTTATCAGCCTTTTTACTTTGCAAACCCATTATGCTAAATATTCTAAAAATTCCCCTACGGTGTGGAAAGATCCAAATACCAGCACAATGTCATTTTTATCTGCATTTTTCACCGCACTTTGCACACCTTCAATGACAGAGTCTTCAGAAACACTTTTTGCTGATGGGTAAACTGATGTTAATTTTGCATTCAAGTCATCACCCGATTGACCACGGTAACCACCTAATGTGACACAATGCCATTGGTCAATAATGAAAGTAAGTTGGATAAACACCGACTCGGCATCTTTATCTTTTAACATACCACAAACGGCAATAATGCGACCTGAAATTTGTGTTTTAAGTGTGGTCAATTTTTCGGCTAAATATTTTGCCGCATGAGGGTTATGCCCAACATCAATGATCACTTTTGGCAACTGTGAATAGGATACATTCAAGCGATCTGCTAGCTTTTCTAACTGATTACCTTTCAATTGTTGGAAACGCCCCACCAATTCCACTTCAATTAATGAACGTTTGATAGTCTCAACAGAAATATCAAAAGGCAGCAGTTCAACAGCTGCCAAAGCTGTTGCGGCATTAGCTAATGGAATTTGGCAAAACGGCAGATTTTCTAACCGCACTTTATTACTCTGCCACATCCAAGTTTGTTCATTAGCTTTAAACGACCAAGTAACATCTCGGCGTGAAACATGACAATGTAATTTCTCAGCTTGTTCTAACATAGGCTGCGGAACATTAGGTTCGCCAATCACAACCGGTTTATTCGTACGGAAAATACCCGCTTTTTCAAAGCCAATTTCTTCGCGAGTTGAACCTAGAAAATCTGTATGATCAATATCAATACTGGTGATAACCGCCAGATCATTATCCACAATATTGGTTGCATCTAAGCGTCCACCAAGCCCCACTTCTAAAATGACGACATCAAGCTTCGCTTGTTTGAATAAATGCAACGCTGATAAAGTGCTAAATTCAAAATAAGTGAGGGACTGCGTTTTATGCTTTTCGATGAAATCAAAAGAAGCAGTATGCATTTTATCCGGCAAGTCTTGATTTTGAATACGAACACGTTCGTTATAACGCAATAAATGAGGTGAGGAATACACACCCACACGCAAGCCGTGATTTAACAGAATAGTTTCAAGCAAACGACAAGTCGTGCCTTTGCCATTTGTCCCCCCTACCGTGATCACATAAGGTGCGGGATTCAAGAGATCCAATTCTTCTGCCACGGATTTTATGCGCTCTAGCCCTAAATCAATAGCTTTAAAGTGACTGTTTTCCAAATAAGAAAGCCACTCAGCGAGTGGCGAAGTGGCTTTTAAATTCATTATATTACTCATGTTCAACAACTTCTACTTCAACAAAAGGTGAAGGTTGATTGGTGAGTTTGCTTAAAAGGTTTCCAAGGGTTGAACGCATTTCTGAACGTTTCACGATCATATCAATTGCCCCTTTCTCGAGTAAGAATTCACTGCGTTGGAAGCCTTCTGGTAATTTTTCACGTACGGTTTGTTCAATAACTCGTGGGCCTGCAAAACCGATTAATGCTTTTGGTTCAGCAATGTTTACATCACCTAACATCGCAAAACTTGCAGATACACCACCTAATGTCGGATCCGTTAATACTGAAATAAACGGCACACCTTTTTCACGCATTTTAGCTAATACCGCACTGGTTTTTGCCATTTGCATTAATGAGAAAAGTGCTTCTTGCATACGTGCACCACCACTTGCAGAGAAACAAACAAACGGACAATTTAATTCCATTGCTTTTTCTGCCGCTTTCACAAATTTTGAACCCACAACAGAGCCCATTGAACCGCCCATAAAACTGAAGTTAGATGCAGCGACAACTACAGGCATATTGTAAAGTGTACCCGTCATTGTGATTAACGCATCTTTTTCACCGGTTTCTTTTTGTGCAGCAGTAATACGATCTTTATATTTTTTTAAATCTTTAAATTTAAGAATATCTTTTGGTTCTAAATCAGCCGATAATTCTTGGCTTGAACCTTCATCTAATAAGGCTAAAAGGCGCTCACGAGCATCAATGCGCATATGATGGCCGCATTTTGGGCAAACATGTAAATTACGTTTTACTTCTTCGCCGTAAAGGACTTGTTCGCAAGAGGTACATTTTGTCCAAACCCCTTCTGGCACGTTTGCTTTACGTGATGTAGCGGAAGAGGTTCCTTTGCTAAAAATTTTATCAATCCAGCTCATTTTTTACCTTTTTTATTAACTAGAAAAGTTTGCGTATTTAATCATAATTTAGCGAAATTTGCTAGTCAGATGAGATTATCTTCTAAAAACAACGGCCCTAAATTTTTCTGTGGAATCGCAAATTTTTCAGGGTAAATGACATTCACTAAATATAAGCCTTCGGGTTTCGCTGTTGGAGCGGCTAATTTACGATCTTTTTGCTCTAACAACCATTTCATCCACTCAACAGGTTGATTACCGGCACCGACTTCAATCAAGCTTCCCACAATGTTGCGTACCATATGATGCACAAAAGCATTGGCTTGAATATCCACAATAATGTACTGCCCTTTTCGCATCACATTTAAATGATGCACATTTCGCCAAGGGGTATTTGATTGACACTGTGCCGCACGGAAAGAGGAAAAATCATTTTCGCCCAATAAAAACTGCCCCGCCTGGTGCATTTTCTCTTCGTCCAAATCTAAATGGCAATGGGTAATTCCTTCCGGCAAAATGGCTGAACGCAATTTATTACAATATAAAATATAACGATAACGACGCGCGGTTGCCGAAAAACGGGCATGAAATTCATCATCCACTACTTTTGCCCAACTCACTGAAATATCATCAGGCAAATTCGCATTAGTACCAAATGCCCAGGCTTTTTCAGGGCGAACCGCTTTGGTTTCAAAATGAACGACTTGTCCTGTGCCGTGCACACCAGAGTCTGTTCTGCCCGCACAAAATACTTCAATTTTTTCATTTGCCACAAAAGATAACGCTTTTTCTAATTCTTCTTGTACGCTACGCACTTTCTCTTGTCGCTGCCAGCCACAATACTGTTTTCCGTTATATTCAATGCCTAAGGCTATCTTCATTGGAAAATACTCCTAAAACGATTTCAAATTTGACCGCACTTTGCCCAAAAAGAAAAAACACCAATAACTCATCATTATTGGTGTTCTTATCACAAGCTAAAAATTAAGCACGTTTGAAGTCAAAATGTACAAATTTAAAAACACCAAATTTTAAATAATAAAATCAGTTTATTACGCATCTGTGATATT